>JASJCB010000016.1 GCA_030066195.1 Acidobacteriota bacterium | reverse complement strand
TAAAGTTCAAGGAAATGGTCGTGATTCCTCAGCTTGCAGCAGGAGGGCAATGAAGTCTTGCCAAAAATGGCTAAGACTTCATTGGTAAGGAACTAAAAAACACTGGTGAAAGCAATCATTGCGAAACCGCTTATATGCCGGTCCCGTCAGGGACCGGCGTTTGTGTTTTTTATACAGCGGCTGGGATTTTGGCTTCTACGGCGCTGAAGAATTTGATCCAGGCGCGCCACATGTCCTCCGCGCGGCTGATAACCTCGGCTTCTTCCTCAGGACTGAGGGCGAGCACCGTCAAATCGGTTTGAGCCACGTGGTTGGGTTCCTGGGCCACGTGGATGTCGATCCATTCGATGGGGTCTTTGCTGCCGGTGGCCAGGCGTATCAACTTGCCGATACCGGAGACAATGGCCAGATCGGTGGATTCGGTGGCATAAAGACTGCCCAGCGCCGGCAGGAAACTGTTTTCCGTGTCGCTGTAGACAGCTACCAGGGCTTCGGTTTCCGGGAAGGGTTTACTTTGAGTGAGTTGCTCCTCGGAAAAACCCAAGGGGGTCAGCGAATCGACATATACCTTTTCGTGAGCGCGGTCGATATTCCCCTCGCCCAACTCTTCGTGAAGGATGGTGGAAATTGCGGTTTTCGCGGCCAGGCTCGGGGCGGAAGCCACGACGCGACCGATGAAAGTGGGAAAATAGTGCAGCGGGTACCAATACTGGCCCAGCAGGCACGCGGCATCCTCAGGGCTCGCGGCGTCCAGGTTGAAGATGCTGTGGTGATAGAGCTCGTTACGGAGGCTGTTACTCTTCAGTTTTTCTCGAATGTCCATTGGGGGTACCTCATTGACAATTGGCAAATATAGAAGGAACGAAACCCCGAGGGGGCTCATAGATCATCGTTTCCAGGATAACTAATATAGCCTTTTTATTCGGGTAAAACCAGACTTTCTTTGAAACCGTCGAGGATGCCGAGAGAGTAGAAAAAAATGCAGGGGTTTATTCGTGAGCGCCCTTAAAAAAGAAAACCGCCGGTTGCCCGGCGGTTTCCCATACTCATAATCGACGGGTTTGTGATCAACGCAACAGAGGCAGGACCAAACCCGCCAACTCCTGCGGGTCTTCCAGGGTGCCTTCCAACAGGCTGGCCATGTGGAAGAGCATTTTGATCTGGTCGTTGACGCTGTCGTTGTCTAAGCGGCCCGCCAGCGCCTTGACATAGCTGTGCTCGGGGTTCAACTCCAGGTCACGCTTCAGCGGGAAGCCGCTCATGCCGTCCATATTGAACATCAGCTTCTGGACATTGTGGGAAATGCCGCCGCTCGCGTTGTAGAACTTGCAGGGCGAATCGCTGAGCGCCTTGGAGAAACGCACCTCGTTGACATGATCGGAAAGCACCTCTTTGACCTTGTCCTTCAACCTGGTCAGATCGTCGCTCACCTCGACTTCTTCCACTTCCTTCTTGATGTCCTCGGGAAGTTCCAGGTCGCCGCTTTCCACGTTGATCAGTTTCATGTCCTCGTGGGTGCCGATCTGGTTGAAGATCATGTCGTCCATGGGTTCAGTCAACAGGATGACCTCGATGTCGTTGCGCTGGAACAATTCCAGATGCGGACTGCGGCGCAACTGCTCCACCTTCTCGCCCACGGCATAGTAGACGGCCTTTTGGTCTTCCTTCTTGTTCGCGATGTAGTCGGCGAACGAACCGGTGGGATTGTCGGTGTGCTTGCTGGTGTAGAAACGCACCAGGGGTAACAGCTTGTCCTTGTAGGTGGTTTCGCTGTGTACGCCTTCCTTGATGAAGCGGCCGAACTGTTTCCAGAAGTCCAGGTACAGTTCCTCTTTCTTGGTGCTCATCTTCTTGAGTGCCGACAGGAACTTTTTGGTGAGGACCTTGTTGATCTTGGTGATGTTGGCGTCGTTCTGAATGGATTCGCGACTAACGTTCAGGGGCAGATCCTCGGATTCCACGACACCGCGCAGAAAACGCAGGAAGCGCGGCAACAGGGCCTTGCAATCATCCTGGATGAACACCCGTTTCACATACAGTTTCAGGCCGTGTTCATGCGGGTCCTGGCCGTAATATTCCATGGGCGCCCGCTTGGGGATGTAGAGGACCGAGCTGAACTGAACCGGGGCATCGCCGCTGAAGTGTTCGTAGTGCAGCGGCTCCTGCCAATCGGTGCTGACCTGCTTGTAAAATTCGTTGTAGTCCTCTTCCTTCAGATCTTTCTTGCTCTTGCGCCAAAGGGCCTCGTGCTTGTTGACTTCTTCCTCGCCCAGCAAAACGGGGAAAGGCAGATAGTTGCTGTACTGCTCTACCAGGCTTTTGATGCGGCTTTCTTCCAGAAATTCCTTGGCTTCCTTCTTCAGGTGCAGGGTGATGCTGGTGCCGCGCTTGCGTCGTTCGCTCTCCTTGACAACATAGCTGCCGGTACCGTCGGACTCCCAGGCGACCGCGGGCGCCTCGCGTTCCATGGACTTGGTTTCGATGCTCACCTTGTCGGCAACCATGAAGGCGGAGTAGAAGCCGACGCCGAATTGACCGATCAGGTCGGGCAGGCTTTTCTTATCCTTTTCGTCCTTCTTCTCGTTCTCGCTCAATTCTTTCATGAAACGCTTGGTGCCGGAATGGGCAATGGTGCCGATCTGGCTGATCAGTTGTTCGCGTGTCATGCCGACGCCCGTGTCTTCGATGGTCAGCAGTTTCTTCTTTTCATCGATGCTGAGTTTGACGTCGAGAACCTGGTCCTTGTCGTAGATATCGGGATTGGTCAGCGCTTCGAACTGAACCTTGGACAGGGCGTCCGAGGCATTGGAGAGCAACTCACGCAGGAAGATTTCCTTGTGCGTGTAGAGCGTGTGCACGATCAGGTGCATCAGTTCCTTGATTTCTGTTTTGAACTCAAAGGTTTCTTCAGTGGCTGCAGCCATGATTCCTCCCGGGTCTGGGGTGAAACATCACCCGTAATATTCCATTGTCACCGGATTATAGCACTGTAACGAGGCGAAAGGGAAGTATGCGTGCAAAAAATTTGATGCACTTTGACTCAGATTAGATGAAGTGGTATTTCAGAAGTCTGAGCCGATGAGAGTGCCGGCCTGTTATTTCGGATCGAGTTATTAATAACAGTCGAAGCCCGCCGCATTGTTACTTGAGCTGGAGAGAACTGGACAATCGACACTTACGGGGACAGCCGGTTATGAGAGGGACCCCGGCAGGCATGCGACGCCTGGTCGCTCAACCAGGTAACGATCATATGAGGAACGGTCAAGGCGCTCAATCCTTGAAAAATAATACGAATGACCGCCGTATCCCACTGTACCGGTTCCCATGCCCAAAAGATAGTCAACATCGAGAGGCAGGTAACCAAAGAGAGTGGTGCGGCATTAAGATAAAAACGTTTGAAACCCCTTTTGAACCGGTAAGGATCGGTCTGTTGGACCAGGCGTAGTATATGCCGTCCGGAATGCCAAAAGAAAAAATAGACGCCGAACGAAATCAAAGGAGGCGCCAGGGCTAAAAGGGCAACCAGCAGGACATGTTCACTCAAAATCCAAAGTCGGTCCGGTTCCGATCGTGTTTCATAAAAAACTTGGACACCCCAAGCAGCGGCAACCAGGAGAGGAAGCCATGCCCATTGACGAAGAACGGTGCTCGCGTGGAAGGGGTCTACAGCATGGTTTGCACCCAACAGCAGATTGAAAATGCCAAGCACTTCATGGGGAAAGCAAACAATGGGCAATCCCAATACCAGGAAACCCCTAACCGCGGCCGTCGCCAAAGTAGAACCTTGGACGGTATCCTGATTCGGGACTCGGTCGCCCCAACCGAAATGGAATGCCGATAACAGGAGAAAACCTATCAAGGCGGATTTGGGCGCTACGAACCACCACAGCAGCACCAATGCTGCCCCTATTAAATAGGCCGGAAAAAAAAAGACCGGCCACTGCCTGCCGAAACGATCTGACAACAGGTTTCTCGCGGACAGGTGATCCACCGCTCCATGGGGGATGCCTACCAAAACCATAGCCGGCAGTAAAATAATAAGTTGCATAGCCTGCGAAAGATTGCTGAAAGCTGGGAAAAACACAATGACCGCGGCTGTCAGCACACAACCCAGGCGGGTATGAACGCGCCAGGCAGTTGGGAACCAGGAACGGGTCAATGACTCCATAGCGGTATCCCACTGAGCAATGCTTCGCCGAGGAAGGGCAGTTTGGGCATCGAACGCATCACCTTGAGATCATCGAGTAGCGTGGAGCGACCGGTTAGAAAACGGACAAGAAGATCAGGATCGTTTCGTTCGAACAGGTCCACGAATACATCCGCGGCGTCCTGGCCGTGTCGCCGGAGATAGGCCAGAAAGACACGGTCTAAAAAACGTTGACGCCTTGTCCAGGGCGCCGGGCAACTTTTTTGAACAGAGAGGCCGTGCTCGTTGATCCAAGCTGCTGTCGCGGCGGAAAAGCGTTGGATGGCCATGAAGGCGTAACCGGTGGACGGTCGCGCCAGGCCTCCGGCGAGACCAATGGGGGTAATTCGCTTGCCGGATAATCCATGAAAACGCGCCACCGTCATTGGGATGACACCAGCTTCTTCATCGTACACGCGCCAGTTCGTATCGTCGTAATGTTGCGTCAGGTACTGTTCCACCGCCTTCCTGTAAATGATAGGGTCAAAGGTCCGCGCTGAAATCCATGTGGCCTCGACCAGAGCGCGCTGATTGCAATAGGGTAGGAGATAGATGAACAAGAGGTCTCCATTTGAGTCCGGCTGGAAGTGCATCAGGGTAACGGTATCGGCTTGAAAGACGGGTCGGTCTGCTTCCACGAACAAGCCGCCGAAGTGTTGGCGAAGATAATGATCTTCCTTAGGGCTTACAGGTCTACTGTCAAAAACCCGGCGCGCCCGGTAAGACCTTGAATCCGTTTTCACCGTCACATAATCGCCGCTATCTTCAAGGGAACGAACGGATTCGCCAAGCCGTAGGGCCACATTGCCGCCGGCTTCTATCCGTTGCAAGGCGAGATTGTAGAAGTCATCGGCCGCGATGTGCCGGTAGGGATGGCGGTCGGAACGGCACACCACATGCCGTTCACCCCCGGCAACCACCCAACGTTTCCAAGTATGGGATACGGCCTCCACGAAAGGGTGATCCTCCGTATCCCAAAAACACCAGGTTCGATCCCGCCGAAAATGTGTTTTTGCATCGAGGATGGTGATGTGGAGATCGCACAACCCGGCATTTACCAAATGAACCGCCAGACTGAGACCGGCACAGCCCGCGCCCACAATCAGAATATCGGTATCCATACTTCAATCCAGATATTTGGTGCTCAGTAACCCAACCAGTGCGGTGTGCAAGCCGGACTCGTGAACCAGGGGCACCGGACCGCGGCGGTAGAGCGGATTGAAGATCAACTCCCCGGCGGCGCGAGCCGTGGTGACCAGTTTCCGGGTTCGCGAAGTATAGGCTCGGGTATCCAGAAAACGGGGTCCAAGTGAGCGGATGACCGACCCGATCGCCTCGTAATTCCGGCTTGCGGTCAAAATGGCCCAACGAGCACGACCGGGTAGGAAATGAATACCCTGGTCAGAACTGCGGTAATAGCGCTCCGCGCGCCCCAATAAAGCCCGGTTCGCCTGAAAGAGTGCCTGGCGAGCCGTTTCGTTTTTGGACTTCAAGGCGAGTTCCAGCACGTGATGGTCAATGGCCTCGCACGGAATGTAGATGCGGTTTTGCTCGAAATCTTCGGCGATGTCACGTGCGATGTTGGTCAGTTGCATGGCAATGCCCA
Organism: Acidobacteriota bacterium; assembly: GCA_030066195.1. Classification (GTDB taxonomy): domain Bacteria; phylum Acidobacteriota; class Holophagae; order Acanthopleuribacterales; family Acanthopleuribacteraceae; genus JASJCB01. The sequence continues at coordinate 72,918 of JASJCB010000016.1, read as the reverse complement.
GATCTGCCGCGAACCGGAAGGCGCGTGGATTGCGCACGTCCAGTAGGTAACAGATCATCATGCCCACGGTCGAAGCTACCCGATAGCAGTAGCGAATCAATTCGCTCCAGGTCTGAATGCGGACGGTTTTCAGGTCTCGGGTCATTCCGTCCAACAGGTCCAGTGCGAACTCTATGGGAACCTTGCGCCTGGCCGCCAGTTCCAGAAAACGGTTGACGTGTACCAGTCCGCTGCTGCCCGCGCGCAGATCCCCTTTGATTTTTTCCAGCAATCTTGCTGCTGCCTCGGCATCGTCGCCCTTGTCCACCACATCGTCGGCAAAACGGCAGAAGGCGTAGAGAACGGCAAACTCTTCACGCTCTCTCTCCGGCAAGAGTTTGGCCGCCTGGTTGAAGGTAGTTGCATGGTGGGCCATGATGCGCGCCGCGTTGGTTTCCTCCGCACAGGGCGGCATGGCTTTCCCGATAACGGCTGTCCGATTCCTTGCGGGGCCTACCGTGGATCGGGAAGATTCGGGCAGGAGTCGTTCCATAACTTTGGCCGAACACAAAACACCGGGCAAGCCCGCTCCGGGCTGTGTACCCGCGCCTACGAAAAAGAGGTTGCCGATATCTTCCGAACGATTGTGGAAGCGGAAATAGGCTGATTGAGTCAGGATCGGCTGCACCGAGAAGCCGGCGCCGTGCAAGGAGTGCAAATTGTCCCGAAAGTGAGTGGGCGTGACATGAAAATCCTCGGTAACGGCATCGCTCAAACCGGGCAGGACGGTAGCTTCCAAATGATCGATCACCCGGTCACGCAGGCGCGGTCCTTCAGTTGCCCAGTCGATGGGAGCCTGCAAGTTGGGCACCGGCACCAGGGCATAGAAACTTTCGCAGCCCGGAGGAGCCATCGTAGCATCGGTGCGCGTGGGGGCGTGGAGGTAGAGACTGAAATCGCGAGGTAGGCTGTCACCTTCAAAAATGTCTTTGATCAAACCCTTGTAACGGGGACCCAGTAGTATTTCGTGATGGGCAATCTGTGGATAGGTCCGGTTTGCTCCAAAATAAAGGACGAACAGCCCCATGGAAAAACGCATGCGGTTAATCCGTCGGTCTGTCCACTTCTTGCGGTAACGCGCGTCGATGAGGTGCTGGTAGACGGTGGGAGCATCGGCATTGGCGACAACGATGTCGGCCATGCGCCGCTCCCCGTTTGCAAGCGCTACGCCCGCGGCCTTTCCGTTCTCCACGATGATGTGGTCCACTTTTTTCCCCATGGTCAAGCCGACGCCTTCCTCTTCAAGTAAACGCACCAGGCCCTTGACCAGATTGCCCGTGCCCCCCATGGCAAAATGAACGCCCCACTTGCGTTCCAGGAAGTGGATCAGGGAATAGATCGAGGTGGTAGTGAAGGGGTTTCCGCCGACCAGCAGAGGGTGAAAGCTGAAAACCTTCCTCAAGTGGGGGTTTTTAATATAGGCAGCGGTATTGCCGAAAACGCTCAAGTAAGAGCGGAGCCGGGCCATTTTGGGTAGTAGACGCACCATTGACCAGGGCGTCGTGAAGGGTTGGTCTCCCAACTCTTCAAAGCCTACCTGGAAAATGTTTTCGGTATGCTTCAAAAAGTTTAGGTAACGGTCTGCGTCGGAAGGTTCGAATCGCTTGATTTCAGAAAGTGTTTTCTCCAACGAACCGCTGTAGTCAAAACGGGCCCCGTCATCGAAACGGATTCGGTACCACGGGTCCACCTCCGTCAAGGTCAGGTAATCCTCGGTCTTGCGGCCGAAAAGCGCGAACAATTCGTCGATGAGAAAAGGCGCGGTGATGATCGTGGGTCCTTCGTCGAAGATGAATCCACCGCGTTCGGTAACTTTGGCTCGACCGCCCGGACGGGACGAAGCATCGATGATCTCTACTTCGTAACCCCTGGCGCGCAGGCGCAATGCTCCTGCAAGTCCACCGAATCCCGCACCGATGACTATGGCCTTACGATTCATGAAAACCCCCTGATTGCGGTTCACCTCGCGCCAACCGCCGTTTTGCTTGCGCCGACTGTGTTAACCGCCGCGGCCCCTTAACTGATTCCGGTGCCGCGGCGACGAAAATAGGGAGAAGGGAGCGATCTGTCAGCTGTCCCTTCTCCTTCTTCTCCGGTTAGGCTGCTGCAGCAACCTGCCCGTGGGTGAAACCTTCTTCTTCAGACTTGGCGCTTGCAATGCGGTAAATCACCAGGCCGAAGACGGCTTTGGCAACCAAATCAGCAATGGTGTAGCCCACTTGCAACGCCACCTGGCCGGTAGAGCCGGAGAGGCCGACCATAGGGGCGATGTAGGCCAGGGGATAGAACCACCAGGAGACGATGATGATCTGCCGGGCGGCGCTCATCAGGGAGCGGATGTGTGCGGGCTGTGTTTCAGCCGCCTTGGCCAGCTCACTCACCATCACGTAGATGATGTAAAGGAAGGGGATCATGGCTGCTACCCACCAAATCCAGCGCGTGGTGGCATCCGAGGAGATTTCACCGGGGTAACCCAGGATGATCATGGCGAGCGAGGCAAGCACCAGTTTGATGTACATGCTTTTGGCCTGAGCCTTGGACAGCGCCAACACCGCGATCAACTCGATGAGCAGCAACGGCACCGTTATGATCCAGTCGGCATAGCGGTAGGCATCGTTGAAACCTTCACCCGACTCTGTATAGACGCCGTCAGTCAGCACGAAAGCCGCTTCCCAACTTCCGAAGATGCGCCAGTAGTGGTAACCGGCAATGAAAACCACCACTGCCGATACCAGTATGGCCGGGCGGTATTTAGGAGCAACATTCAAGCGAGCTCCGTAAAGGTAGATGCCGGTAGCGAACATGCTCGCTATGGTTAACGAGAAAAGGTTGAAAACCAGGCTGAATTCACCTGCTGAAAGTGTCATGAGTTGACCTCCCAATTTTGCCGCACTCTACAGGGCGGTTATCGGTAAGCCGTCGAAGATATCGTCAGGTCGGCAGACCGGGCTGCCTCGGCTTTACCGATTACAATATGATATTTTGTCTATAATTTGTCAATATAAAATCCAGAAAAATCGAGACAAATATTCGACAAAGAAGGGTTTTGTACAAGTTTTTGTAAAAAAAGCTAGACAACGTTGAACATACGCGTAAGCCGGCCGATAATTGACTTGGGAGGTTAACGTGGCTAAAACCAAAAAAACCTATTCCATCGGCTATGTTGCCCGTCAGACCGGTTTAGGCACCCACCTGATCCGGGCATGGGAAAAGCGTTATGCCGCGATCGAGCCCTTGCGAACAGAGACGGGTCGACGCATCTACAGCGATGACGATATTTTCAGGTTGTCTCTGCTGCGCAAGGCCGTCAGCACCGGTTTTAGCATTCAACAAGCAGCCGCACTGTCCAACCAGGAACTTTCCAGTTTGGGTGCGCGCAAGATCGCCTTCCCCCGGGAAACCAGGGTGGCAGCACCCATAGCCGAGACGGAGAACGACCGGTTGGCCGCGTGTCTCGAACAGGTGCGCGCCTTGGATGCCGGCGGACTCCAGCAGCATTTTCTGAAGGCCTCTGTCGAATTGACCACCATCCAGCTCTTGGAGGGGCTCATCGCCCCCTTGTTTGCGGAAATCGGCCGTTTGTGGAGAGAAGGAAATTTGCGACCCGTCCACGAGCATGCGGCCACCGCGGTTGCCCGGTCTTTTCTCAGCAACCTGTCCGGTCCCTACAGGGCCGAACCCTCCGCACCGCGGTTTATCGTGACGACGCCCCTTCATCAGTACCATGTCTTGGGAGCCTTGATGGTGGCCGCCATGGCAGCAACGGAAGGGTGGCGGGTGACCTATATCGGCGAAAGCCTGCCGTCTGAGGAAATTGCCGCGGCGATGCGACAGACAGGTGCTCGTGTGCTTGCCTTGAGCATCACCTACCCTCCCGACGATCCCGAACTTCAAAGTGATCTTTTGAAGCTGGGCGACCTGCTTGACGATTCGATCACCCTGCTTGTCGGAGGGCAGTGCGCGAATCGGTACGAAAAGGCGCTTCATTCACTCAGGGCAAAGCAAATTACATCCCTTGCCCGGTTACCTGACCTGTTGCGTCAAATTCGAGAAGGTTCAGTTTAGGTAGAAAGTCCGGTAATGCTGTTTCGCCGACAGCTTTTCCGGCCAAAGAAAATCAGGTCCCTTATGAGGAATATGATCTGCACCTTTATTCGTTGCGCTTGCTCCCTGACCGGTTAGGGCGTCTCCTGCTACCGTGTTTCCGGTAGACCTGCCGCGATTCCTCCCGGGCATCTTCCTTTTTGCGGATTCCGTAGAGAATGGATTTGGCCCTTTTGACCGCGGGCGCATGCTCGACGACAGGCAGAGGATAATCCTTTCCCAGAACACAACTGGAAGCTATCTGCTGATCATGTGACATGAGGGCAGGCTCGGCAATGAAGGCATCGGGGACACCGGCGAGTTCGGGTATGTATTTACGAATGAAAACTCCGGTAGGGTCGTGGTCTTTTACCTGTTTGGTCGGTGAATAAATACGAATGGCGTTAATGCCGGTAACGCCGGCTTGCATCTGGGCTTGGGGATAGTGAATACCCGGCTCGTAGTCGATAAACTGACGAGCCAGGAAGAGCGCCGTGGGTCGCCAATGCAGCCACAAATGATAGGAGGCAAACGACATCAGCATCGCGCGCATCCGGAAGTTGATCCATCCACCCTTCCGCAGGGCGCGCATGCACGCGTCGACCATGGGGTAACCGGTTTGACCCGCACACCAGGTCTCGAAATACTCCGCGTTGAACGCATCCTCCCGAATGCCGTCATAGGCGCGGGACTGGTTGGCCCACTCGAGGTCCGGCTGGTCCTCGAGCTTTTGGGAGAAGTGGTCTCTCCAGTGGAGCCGGGCTTGAAAAGCCCGTAGCGACCCCGGCCATGCTGAAGCCTGACCGGTTTTCTTCTTTTGTTGCCGCACCTGGCTTTGTCTGGCCCAGGTCGCCTGGGCGACTTGTTTCATTGAAAGGTTGCCATAAGCCAGGTAGAGGCTCAAACGGCTGCATTCATCGAACGCCGTCACCGGGCTGGACAGGCTGGATTGATAATGCTCTCCTCGTTCTTCGAGAAACGACGTCAGCATGGCGTGTGCCCTGCTTTCGCCGGCCGAGAGCCGTTCCGGCCGCATGCATTTGAATAGGCCGAAATCCGTTTCAGAGCACATACGACCGCGGGCGAGGTCTTGGACGGGTGCAAGTTTCTCCGGAGCCTCGAGAATCGGCTGTTTCATCCGTTCTTTCCAGCGGGAGGACCACCCGTCTCGATTTGTCAGATCCCGGAAGACACCTCGTCCGGGCAGTTCTTCCCAGGCGATGCCGTTCTTTTCCGCCCAGGCGGCGAGCCGCTGATTTCGGGCACGGGTGACACGGTTACCTGTCTCCTGGTGACTCCAAATTGTCGCAATCGGGTGGGTGAGGTGGATTTCACTCATGACTTCCGGCACCCGACCTGTCCGAAAGGTCAACCATGCACCGCGTTCTTTCAACCGGGTCTCCAACTCAATCAAAGATTCGTTGATAACCGCCAGGTGTACGGGATCGAAGTCTTCCGCTTCGATAACCTCGGGCTCGTAAACGTAAAGGAAGATGCAGGGACCTCTCGCGGCGGCTGCTACAAGAGGGGCATGGTCCTCGATTCGCAAGTCTCGCTTGAACCAAACGAGTTGGTTTTTCATCGATACCTCCACTTATCCCGGCCACTTGGAGGTATTCGCTACCGCTTTGCCAACGGATGCGGAAATTGAGCGGAATTTTTCCCCCTTCGTGACTCACATGATACCGGCAGGGGATGATAATTAACAAAGTCGGCGGCCAAATCGACCGGCCTTACTCGATTCCGCCCTTTCAAGGCCGACAGCCGGTATTTTCCGATATCAAAGCGGGATGCCGTGTACGCAGGAACCCGGCACCGTTCCAGCGGGCCTGATGCCTCTGTAGGGGGAATCATGTCTCCGTACCCGGCTCTTTTAAATTTCACCGTCGGCCGACCTTCTCGGATTCAGGCCGGCAATAACTGTCTTATTCCAGCCAGGGGAAAGCCCCTGCTTTTACTTTTGTCTTCACGATCATGGCGTCCTCCTCGAATGATGCCGGGATGATCGTTCTTGGTTGAATCGGTTTGGACGGAGGATCATGGCGCCGTCCCACCGAGTTATTCGTGAAGTCTGTGTTTGTCTCAATCGAACCAGGGATTGTCCCCGGCTTTTACTCTTGTCTTCAGGATCATGGCGTTCTCCTCGGTCGACGTACGGAAGGATCCGCAATTGGATCGGCTTTAACAGCGGATATGCCCCTCCTCACCGGCCTTGATTTTTTCTATTCGGTTTCAACACGGTCTCATAGGACGGTCGCCTTCTCCACCGAGTGTCCTTAACCGTTGGACACCTGGGCGCGCCCCGTCAGTCTAACCAGGGGTTTGCCCCGGCTTTGACGCTTGTCTTCACAATCATGGGTTCCTCCTTTCGCAAGCGGGTCGCTTTCACCGCGATCCGAGGAAGGGCTCATCGAAAGTGAACGATCGGTATGAACAGGCCTCGATTCCCGGGGCGGTCGGTAAATCGGCCCGCTGTCGCGAGTGGACCTTGGTCAGGACCTTTCTTTGGAGTTAACACTTCAGGGAGACGATGTAGCTCCCAAAAAGGCAAAGGGCGGATTGTCATGGCTCTTTGTAAATTCTTGAAAGCCACAAACGCAAGCTTGGTTCCAATCTTATCACAAGGAAGACCGACCGTTTGTCTCTTTTAGGAACCGATCCAAAGGCGTCTGCCGTATAAGTGGCCGGGCCGGCATTGGTGTTCTCCGCCGATACGCCCAACCGATCACCGGTAACCAGGAGGTTTGAAGTGATGCCGTGGCCGATGGGTTTCCTAATATTCGGGATATTTCTCCTGCAACCTCCTCTCCTGGCCAAAATCTCGCTTTACCCAAAGATCGAGCCCTATCGCACCGGTTTGCTCCATGTGCACGCGATACCGATTGGATCGCGGAACAATCGAGTGCTCAAAAAAAAACGGACGACCGGTGATTGAAAAAAAGCACCCGCTATAGAAACCAGGTAACGGCATTTCTTTTTCCAGACCATTGTTTTGGTAGAGAATCCCCGGCGCTTCGGGCTGCCGGGGATTCTTCAAACAGGGGCCTGCTAAAAGCAGCCCGTGATGACGGCTTCACGGTAAGCCCCTGATTGCTTACTGAGAAAATCAGCAATCCCCGGAGCACCAGAACTTGCCGGTCAACCAGCCACCGATTACTTTCTTTTCCTCGGATGTGGTGAAACTTTTGATCTTCAGGTCCTCCAGGTGAAGGGGGGTCTTTTTTTTCATGTGATTCTCCATTGATTTTTGTCAGTCACTCCTGCTGTTACGATGAAGTGATTGATTTTTTGAGAAGTACCGGTACTTCCATTGTAGCGCCTTCTAAGCCCCTTGTTTTTAGTTCATGGTGCTTAGGGCGAAGGAAAGTCGACACCTGTTCATTCATGCGCCGGTAATCACGGCCATGTAACACGGCGATTGAACTTTCCCTGATCTCGGTTGTTGCGGGCAGAAGATTCGCGACTCGAGGCGAAAAGGTCGTTCAGGTTTTCCTGCCCACCTTTTGCCGCCGGCTATCCCGGAACCCGCCGCGATTGCCTGATGCGACGTGCCTGGACGGGGAGCGTGATTAAGGCAACAAAACCTGGCCTCCGGTGGATGCCGGGCATGCCTCAAGTTTATGCAAAAACGCTCATGTAGGGTGAAATGACGCAGCCATGCCGAAATAGTTTCCGCTTGGGCCGATGTTTGCCTCCCAAGGCCTGAACGGCCTCGCCCCCCGGCCACAAACACAAAAACCACACGGGCGATCGACGTGCATGCAGCCGATGACGAGCATGTTTCTTGCTGTGACTTTCGACGTCAGGGCGTATCCGAACATAGGATGTATTACGCCGGTTTCGACTCACTCAGAACACAAGGAGAGCTCAGCATGCAAGACTATCCCCATTACTACCGAGTAGCTTCCTCGGCACAGGTCGAGGGTGAGGTCACCGTTACTTCTCCTGGTCTTCAAACCCTCGCCACGGCGCCCCCCGCGGAGTTCGGCGGTCCCGGAGACCGATGGTCGCCGGAGACCCTGTTTACAGCCTCGGTCGCAGATTGTTTCATCTTGACTTTCCGTGCCATTGCCCGAGCTTCCAAATACGCCTGGTCCCAGCTTGAGTGCGAGGTCGAAGGTGTGCTCGATCGCGTTGAAAAGACATCGCGATTTACGGAATTTACCGTTCATGCGCGCCTGTTCGTACCCGAGGGTATGGATCCCGGACGAGGCCGGCGTTTACTCGAAAAAGCGGAAAAATCCTGTTTGATCACCAACTCTTTGACTGCTGAAACAAAGCTGGTGTGCCACGTGGCTCATGCCTGAGCTTTTTCGGAGTTGGACTGGAAGAGATCCCAATCCTAAACGGATGACGGGCCGTGGTCCGGATTGCTCTTGCGGCACCCTGCCTACCCTAAAGGGGAGTTGTGTACAGTGCGGTAAAGAACAGTTTGAAGCGCATGATCATTGCAGTTATTGTAGAATCGGGCTTGCTGAATGAGAAGGTGAGAAAGGCGAATTTCCAGTTGCCGGTTTAATGGAAATAATTCTTGGATAATGACTTGAAGCCTGAAGGAACCCAATCTGTAATGGAGCTCAACCAAACAGCAATGGAGCTTGTGGGCCAGGTTTGGCAAAACGCGGATATCTGGGAAACACATTACCGAAAGGCCGTCGCTTTGCTCCGTTCAGCACTAAAAATGGAACCGGAGAACATCATCACCTTAACCAACCTGGGGACAGCCCTTTGCGATACCGGCAAATACCAGCAGGCAAGATTATTCCTCGAAAAGGCGATAACTCTTGGTTCACAAGACTACAATACATACTTCAACCTGGCCGTTGCTATAATCAACAGCAGCGACGAGGACGCCATGCCATTTTTCAGTAGGGCCGTGGGCAAAGAACCAAGCCCGCATACCTGGGCGGCATATTTCGATCCTCAAGCTCATTGACTAAGGATCCGGGCTGTCTCCAAATGCGTGTCTCGGTATCAAAAGGGGCCTTTATCCGGTGTACTACCGGCGGCTTTGGAGCCGAAGGCCCACTGCCTTTCACGACGGCCGGGCCGCGGATGTGATGCGGGAGAGACCTCGCTGCCGGCTGTGCAGAAGCGACCGCCCCGGTTGATGCGACATTTTTTGCAACAAATCAGTTCAAGCGGTTAGAATAAGCCATCTTATCTGAAAGGAGATCGATAGATGGATCGCCGTTACGACAAGCCACAACCGGTATCCCCCACGGGGGTGGATGCCCTGCTGCCGCCCGCCATGGCCGAAAAAGCCGAGGCCGTCGGTGTCGCCAAAGCCACCATGAATCCGGTCAGCATGTTCGTACTCGCCGTTCTGGCCGGCGCTTTTGTCGCCCTGGGGGCAGTCTTCGCCACCACCGTGTCCACCGGCGGCGCGGCGCTGCCCTTCGGCGTGGTCAAGCTGTTGGCGGGCCTGGTTTTCTGTCTGGGCCTGATCCTGGTCGTAGTGGCCGGGGCCGAATTGTTCACCGGCAATAACCTGATCATCATGGCCTGGGCCGGCGGCAAGGTCAGCACCGGTCAGGTTTTGCGCAATTGGGCGTTGGTTTATGCCGGAAACCTGGTGGGCGCCGTGTTGACCGCGGTATTCCTCTTCCTGTCTCGGCAGTACGAAATGGGCGGCGGTGAAGTGGGTCATACCGCTCTGAAGATCGCCGTCGCCAAGGTGAGCCTGGCCCCCCTGCAGGCCGTGGTCCTGGGCATGTTGTGCAACGCCCTGGTCTGCCTGGCCGTTTGGCTGTGCTTCAGCGCGCGGACCACAACCGACAAGATTCTGGCCATCATTTTCCCCATTACCGCTTTTGTGGCAGCGGGTTTCGAGCACTGTGTCGCCAATATGTACTTCATCCCGGCGGCCCTGTTCATCAAGTCAGGTGCGGGCGACGTCTTCCTGGCCGCATCATCATCCGGCATGGACGCCTATGCCGGTCTCACCTGGTCCGCCTTCTTCGTCAACAATCTCCTGCCCGTAACTATCGGCAACATCATCGGCGGGGCCGTCATGGTGGGCCTGGTCTACTGGTTCGTCTACATCCGAGGGCGTAACGGGCAATGAGTGAAACCAATTTCACCCCCGGTATTTCGAGTGAGCGTCACCGGACGATTCCCAAAAAGGCTGCCCGCTTGAGGAGGTTACCGGCTTGCCAGTCTTACAGCGGGTGATCCTGACCGTGCTCGCGGTAGCGCTTGCCGCCATCCCACCCGTGGTTGGCGATCACCGGTTTTTTCAATCGGAGCGGGAGATGCAGCCCCGTGCCTTATCTTGATTGGGCGCGGGGCTGATGGTCGTGGTGCGCGCCCGTGGAGCATCGCGATGGCCCGAACCCGCCTCTTGCAGCCGCCCGCAATCTCCCGGGCAAGCCCCGGCCCGCGTCATTTTTGATTACTCCGCCAATTGCAGCAACAACTCTAACAAGGTGCCGCCTTCCCAGATCGCGACATCATCCCAGAATTCCGCCGTTTGACCAAGGGGCGGGGCGAAGTCCCGACTGCCGCTGAGGCCGCCGGTATTGTTGGTTTCTTCTGCTTCAACCACCTGATCGTCCACATCGGCCACGGCGCCGATGAAATAGGTCCCGGTTTCCAGGAAGATCTCTTCTGCCGTCACATCCTCCAGGCCGCCGGCCGGCAAACCTACCGGTAATTCCATTTCCATGAGTAGCAAATCGTCAGGGGTAATATCGGCGTCGTCCGAGGCGTAAAGGCCCGCCAAAAAGGGGCCTGCCGAAACCACCGATTGATTCCGCAAGGTTGCTTGCAAATCGACCCAATTCCCCCGTAACCTGGTGGCCACTACCTCATCGACGAGGAGATCCGGCAGGCTGTTGGTGCACGGCAGGCCCAGGCCCCAACTTTCGCCGACGTTGTTCATTTCGTTGCTTTCATCCACCACTTCGTTGCTGTCGATCATGGCATACAATCGGTACACACCCTGCAACATTTGGGTTGCGGACCAGGAGTATTGGAAGCTCCACCGAGTGTCGGGATTGAAGCCGAGCACTTCCAAATCATGGAGCGGTTGTAGTCGATCATTCTCGTCTTTCAAAAAGATTTGCAGTTGTGAAGGCCCTACCCCCGCTACGCCGATGTTGGAGATTTCAACATCCAGAGTCAACCGCTGGGTGCTGCTGCAGATGACCTCAGTTCGCGTGACGGCGAGATCGGGTTGGCCGCCGGCGCAAGGTAGGGTCACGAAATCTTCAGATAGACCGTAGTTGGCTTCGCTGGATTCGGTAACCTCGCCCAGGTCATCCAAAGAGACGAAAACGTAAAAGTCACCTTTCAAGCCGTCAGGAGCCGGTGCGGAACCGGTCACCATGGCGGTTTCGCCGGCGGCCAGGCCTTCTGTGAAGTCAGAAAAGGCATACAGGGTTTCGCGATAACTGGTCGGGGTTTCACCAAGGTAAAAAGCGACACGGAAAGGGGGGGCATCGCCGGGGCCCAGGTTGATGAAGCGCAGTTCGGTGGTAATGGTGCCGTCCCCCAAACAAGACCCGTAAAAGAATTTGGTCGCGAGATCGGGCAGGGGCAGGCCCCGATCCACTTCGGCAGGCATGGGATTCCATCGGGATGCTTCGCCGGCAGGCACCAGAGGCGCCGTAACCCACGTCCGTTGTCCTTCCAGAGGAAGCGCACGAGCCGACCCGTTGTTTGTTGCTTGGGTCTCCGGCCGCGCGGTTGTCGCCGGGGATTCGATGGTGATCTTACCCGATGCATCCACAATCAAGCGTGCAATCGGTTGCTCACCGGCAAACACAGTCAGGTAGCAAAAGCAAAGGACCGGTAGGAAACGGAATAAAGGCATGAATGTAACTCCTCTGGAACAGGTGATCCGTGGATGGGAAGGCAGAAAGAACCTTTCTTTTTTTATTTTTATAACCTATCGGTTCCGTGGATCAAGCTATTTTTGACGATGCCGTCCGCTCTTCTCGTGTCCGGACAAGGTGCACTATGCTTTTCGAGGTATTGCCTTGTGCGCATTCCTGCGCCTCCGTTCCAACCAGTTAGCAAGCCTACCCGACCTTTCCATGTTTCCAAAGCTGGTTTATTTGGATTGCAGTTCCAATCAACTGACGAGCCTGCCGGGCCTCTCCGCGCTTACCAGATTGCGGGAACTGAATTGTCCTTACAATTTTCTGACCAGAATACCGGACCTCTCCGAGCAAAGCAACTTCCTGAAAACCGGGATTAGTTTTCAATATGCTGAGCCGAGATGTCGCTCTCTTTCGCTGTATATCATGGGGCTTCATGAACAGAGAGGCATTGATATGCATACGCACCAACACTACAGTTGCCAAGCCGTCACCATATCGGCACCCAAATGCACCCACTCTGCCTTTTTGGAGGTCTCATGTACCTCATGATGTGTTCCCTGATGATGCTCCAACCATTGGAACCAGGGCTGCGCTTCGCCCGCTTGGGTCTCGCCCGGGGACTTTCCCAAGGAACGGTCTCCTGTATGCTGCGCGACCGCGACGGGTTTTTCTGGTTCGGAACCCAGGACGGCTTGAACCGCTATGACGGCTACGAGTTTGTGATCTGGCGTCATGAGCCGGACCGGCCCGATTCCTTATCGGACAGTTATATCAACTGTTTGCTGGAAGACGATGAAGGCCGCATGTGGGTGGGCACCAACTACGGCTTGAACCGCTATGACCGCGAGCAGGGAGATTTTGTTCGTTATCTGCCTGGGGACCGGGAGGGCGACTTGCCCCATGAACAGGTACTGGCCCTGGAAAGCGACAGCTCGGGCCGCTTGTGGGTGGGGCTGCTCAATGGACTCTACCGCTTGAACATGGCGGATATAAGCTCCACCCGAACGCGGTTCGAACCGGTATCGTTCAGCGAAGTAAGTGAGCCGCACGTGCGAACCCTGCTCCGCGATCAAACGGGCCGATTCTGGGCTGCAGGAAGAGGCATCTACCGCCATAATCCGGAAGATGATCGAATGACATTGGTGGGCGTGGGCTCCGCGGGGTTCGAGCCGATCATGGAAGCGTTGATCACGGACCTTCATATCGGCAAGCAAGGTAACATTTGGGCCGCGAGTATCAACCGGGGTCTTTTCGAAATTATGAATCCCTATGGTGCGCTACCGACCATTGTGCACCACGGGGCACTATCCGGGTCAAAAAGTAACACGATCTTTACCCTGGCAAGTGATTCGGACGGCCTGTTGTGGCTGGGAACGCAAGGCGGTCTTCTGGCATTCGATCCCGAGCATGGGGTACGTGCGCATTTCCGTCACGAACCGAGCCGAGCAACCAGTTTGAGTCACAACAGAGTCCTCTGTCTAGCCCTCAACAAGGGCATTCTCTGGGCGGGTACCCATTATGGTATCAGCCGTGCACTACGCGACAGTCCCTTCCGTCACTTCGTCCATGACCCGAAGGATCCTTACAGCCTGGGTGCGGCCGGCATCCGTGCTTTTGCCGAGGACGCCGACAATAACCTCTGGGTTGGCACCACCTCTGCCGGGCTTGACTACTACGACCGCGCCGGCGGTCGCTTTACCCATTTTCGCCACGACCCGGACAACCCTGCCGGCCTGCTCGCCGATCGTGTGACCGCACTTGCCTGTTCACCCTCCGGTGACTTGTGGGTAGGGACCACCCATGGCCTCAGCAGGCGTGATGCCGGCGCCGATGGGTTCCGCCATTACCGGTATGATCCCAACGACCCCAACAGCCTGGGCTGGGGCGGCGGTACCACCGCGCTGCTGTTCGCCTCCGACGGCAGTTTCTGGGTGGGGAACTGGGGCAGCGGCTTGTGTCGTTATCGTCCCCAACAAGACGACTTCGAGCGTTTTGCCCCGCCGGCCCGAAAAAAGACCAGTTGGAAGGTGCGCGTCCTGCGCGAGGACGAGGAAGGTTCCCTTTGGTTGGGAACCTGGGAAACCGGGCTGTTGCGCTTCGAGCCGGAGACGGCTCGCTTTACCAATTGGCTACGCGACCCGCACGATGCTCATTCGCTGCCTCACGATCGCGTACTTTCCCTTTGCCCGGCCCGCAACGGGGTGATGTGGCTGGGCACCGCGGGCGGCCTGGCGCGGATGCGTCCCGACGACATTGGATTTGATACCTTTACCCACCAGGACGGCCTGCTCAACAACGTGGTCTACGGTATCCTGCAAGACGATCGTGACCAACTGTGGTTGAGTACTAACATGGGGCTCAGCCGCTTCGATCCCTTTTCGGGTACTTTCCGCAACTTTACCGAACAAGAGGGTTTGCAGGCCAATGAGTTCAACAACAACGCTTACCTCAGGACCCGTTCGGGTGAGCTTGTTTTCGGCGGAGTCAACGGCTTCAACATATTTCACCCGGCCACTGTGCGCGAGCGAGCCGCATCGCCGCCCGTACGCTTGTGCCGATTCACCGTTTTTGATCGGGACCAACTGCCCTATCGTGTCGGTGAACGCTATACGCCCATTTCACTCTCTTATAGCGACAACTTCTTCTCTTTAGAGTTCGCCGCGCTGGATTATGCCAATCCCGGTCGCAATCAATACCGTTACAAGCTGGACGGGTTCGACGAGGACTGGATAGACAGCGGTACGAGGCGTTATGTGTCCTATACCAATCTGGACGGCGGTAACTACCGCTTCCGTGTACAGGCTGCTGTCGACGGCTCCTGGGGTGATAGTAGCCTGGAAATCCCGGTTCGCATTACTTCGGCTCCCTGGAAAACCCTTTGGTTCCGTCTGGGTGTCGTGCTTGCCGTGGCTGTCCTCCTTTGGTCAGGGCATCGTCTGCGGGTGAAAAAGCTGGTGGAGATCGAGCGCATTCGGGTTCGTATCGCCTCGGACCTGCATGATGAGGTGGGCAGCGCGCTGACCAAGATTTCCTTGTTAAGCGATTTACTCAAAGAGGTTTTGGAGCCCGAGCGAAAAGTCCACTTGCTCGAACGTATCGGTCGGCTCGGCCGGGACGCGGTGAGTGCCATGGGCGACCTGGTCTGGTCCGTCGATGCCCGCAACGACACGGTCGGCAGCATGATCGATCGTATGCGCGATTTTGCCGCGGATACGTTCTCCCACCAAGGTGGGGAAGTTGAGTTCGAGCTGCATGGCTTGCGGGAGACACGGCGTCTGCCCGTGGATCTGCGCAAGAATCTGTACCTGGTTTTCAAGGAGGCGTTGACCAATGTTGCCAAATACGCCGGCGCCTCGCGCGTGCGCGTGCGGCTGGAGAGCCGCAAGCGGGACTTCTTGTTGGCGATCAGTGACAACGGCCGGGGTCTGGGGAAGGGGTTCCATCGTAGCGGGCACGGCATCCGTAATATGAAAATGCGTGCCCGGGACCTGGGTGGCGAGCTTCAGATCATTGACACCGGCAGCGGCCTCGATGTGGTTTTGACCACCGAGCCCGCGGCGAGCAGGAGGACGGTTTGGCAACAATTCGCGTAGCAGTGGTAGAAGACGATGATGAGATTCGGCAGAGTTTGGTTGCCCTACTTGAGATCTGGCCCGAGTTCAACTGTGATGTGGACGAACCGTCCGCTGAACGGTTTTTCGAAGGCTTGAACACGGGTGATCCTCCTGACATCGTATTGATGGACATCGGCTTGCCCGGAATGTCGGGCATCGAGGGCATCGCTTTGTTGAAGGAACGCTGCCCTGAAGTGGACATCCTGATGCTCACCATTTACGACGACCCCCATAGGATCTTTGATTCGCTACGAGCGGGTGCGACCGGTTATCTGCTCAAAGGCGCCAGGTCGGCCGAGATCCGCGAGGCGTTGCTTGAGTTGCATCACGGCGGGGCGCCCATGTCCCCCCGGATCGCCCGTCAGGTTATCGAGTTCTTTCGCCCCAACCGAAAAACGCCCTCGCCACTAACGGCGCGTGAATGCGAGGTGGTGGACGGCCTGGTAAACGGCGCCGCCTACAAGCTTATCGCCGACCAAATGTGCCTCTCCATCGATACCGTTCGGTTTCACATCAGGAACATCTACCGCAAGCTGCACGTTCATTCGAAGGCAGAGGTCATCTCCAAATCGCTACGAGGTGAGATTTAACCTTTGTGAAGCACCCTTTCCAGAGCTTGGAAAACCTGGAATTGTCAATACATGAAAAGACAATGACGGCTTCAAGGTGCTACCTTCAGCCTGGATTACTCGATTTTCTGATCCAATGCAAAAACCACATCTTTATGCGGGTAGTCTTTCTTTAGCACAGACTCCATAATGACCGAAGTGCAGGAATAGTTGCAACAAAGTATCTTCCAGTTGTAGATTCTCCTGTACACAACACTTAAGGAGTATAATTATGCGAACTATATACAAACCCTTTACTATATTGATGTTTCTGATTTTTGCCCTAGCCGGCACCGCCTTTGCCCAGATCCCCAATATTATCGGCCAGGTATACTGGCCCAATGGTGATGTGGTGGAGGATGTTCTACTTGAGGTCGAATATATGCTCGGTAATTGCAATGATCCTTCCGGCACAGTATGGACGAATGCCGACGGCACCTTCGATCTGGTCGGTTGCCATTGGCCCGCCGGCACCTACTATGTGCGCATCAGGCCCTTTTCGGTGAACGGTACCTCATATGTAGCCTGTTGGACGGCTGTTCAGTTCGACGGGCGGTACCAGGCCTTTGTGGACCTGCATTTGGAGGTGATCGACCCGACTCAACACTGTCCGGAATTTGAATGCGCCGAGACGAATTAGGAGGCAATTGTGCAATATTCCAGAGTTGCTTTCTTGTGCCTGGCCGTGTTGATGAGCCCGCTTTTCGCTGCTGAGGACCAGGCCCCGGCCAAGGCCGCGGTTACGGTCGAGCCGACCATTACGGGTTCTCTGTTCTGGCCTAACGGCGATCCGGTCGAGAAGGTGCGCATCGAGGTCATCTTCACGAGTTCCGATTGCAAAACCGTCGCTTCGGTCTGGAGCGATAATAACGGTAAGTTCCACATCAGCGGTGAACTTGCTCCTCAGAACACCTACCAACTGAAAATCCATGCCTTCAACATTGACGGTACTTCCTATCACGTATGCGGGGTCTCGGTCTGGTTGCCGAGTGGAACCATTACCAGTGACCTGTATTTAAAAAAAGGTATTCCAGATGGATGCAGCAAGCATCCTTGTCTCTAAATCATTATTTCATTGCGAAGGCCCGGCAACCACGCAACGGTTGCCGGGCATCTCTTTCGACCATTGACATTGAGAAAAAGAGCGAAGCGAGAAGGAGAAGAGCGAAGCAGCTGGCTTTAAGAATCTGGTTTTAGAAAAGAGCGAAGCAGCTAGCTTTAAGAGTCTGATTTTATAATATTTGAGGACATGTTCAAGACGGCGGACCAGATCGGCCCCATCAGGATTTCGTCATCGAAAACTGCACCCCTTCGCTGGATTCTGACAAGGACTCCTGGTGATAATAATGTCACCGCGACGCCATATTTTTCCGGGAGAAGGCCATTTCTGTGCTTGATCAGGTAGTGTCCTTTCCCCGTATAGATGATCTCGAACCTGTCTGAGCCGATAACATTTCCAGAAATGTAGCTAGTCAAAGCAAAAACCACTGTATCTTGTGCTCGGATAGTGTTCACGATGAACGAGCCTGCCTGGCTTTACTCACTAGTAAATAAAGAAACCGGAACGTAAGCGGTAACGATAAGAGTAAGCGTTGTTATTTTAGGTTAGGTTAGAAAAAAGTCCCTTCATGGAAACAGCCTCCTTTGCTTTACTTCCCCTGGTCTCGCCCAAGGTTTGATTGATTTAACCTTTTATCTAGCAAAAATGCTGCTTGCATACTCAATGTTTTACAGGATTTGACATTAGTAAAATATGCAATAGTTATCTGTAATAATTTTGGTTATTGCGGTTGGGTGTGGCGATAATTTTCGGCGCGGAGGGTCGAAGTATAAAAGCAAATTCCATGCCTGATCTGAGGGCGAAGATTGCCATCTTGCCAGTAATGTCCGTTACATCGGGCCGGCACTTCACGGGAAATGACAACGAGCCTTTTCACCACCCGGTTCCGATGAGTTCCCAGACAAGGGCAATCAAGTCCTGTCGCAATAGGCAAACCTCACCATGTTTGCAGCGCACCTTGAAGTAACGGTGGTCCTTTCCGTACCGGCGGTCCAGAATCGCCGCTATTTCCGTATGCCGGCCGGCTCTGTCGAAAGCTCGCGGCTCCTGCTCTCCCAAATGACCTGTGTCGCAATAGGTTTCGATAATCATAGCTTGATCACTAACAGAAAGAGGAGGTCGAATCAAGAGCAGGGATCAGTCTAGATTGCAGCCGAGCTGTGTCTCAGCTCCGACCGGTTTCCAGGAACGGCCGGAAAAGGTAAGGGTACTCGGCACAAGGGGGCCCAAGCCCGCCATCGCATCGGCGACAGCCTCGGCCACGACCGTTTTTTGGGCAGATGAAAAAAGCATGAGGTTCCCAAGACACAGCGGAGGCTTCAATTCCGGCGTATGGACAAGGTAACAGAAGAAGCTGTCAGGTTTCGACACCAGGGCTTCAACCATTCACTGGCAAAAGTTTTTGAGGGCCGCCCCTACCCAATTGGATCTTTCCTCAAAAATCAGGCGACTCCTTCACATCTCAAATATACTTGGAAAGATGGCGAAATAAGTTGTCATTAATTTTGAAAAATTAATGTTTCACATCTGTCTTGTAAATTTTTTATTATTTACAATATATTTTTTAATATAAATTATTCGATCTTTTTAAACAGTAAAAATAATATAAAGAAAAAAGACTTATTTATGGCAATATGGTTCAACTTCAAACCAAAGGATTCTGTATTTCCTTTTGATTCTCGGAGTTTTTGTCCATACGACCATGCAATTCAGGAGGATAGAACATGCTCAAAAAAGTTCATGTGCTTATTGGTGCCCATCAATCATACGTGGAAACAAGCATCCTTGATCTTCTCAGCCACGAGCCTGATGCACACACCATCGGATGGTGCGACAATACGGAGCAAACGGTCTCCCTCATCAGGATAAAGAGGCCCGACCTGGTTTTCTTGGAGGTTTCCCCCACCTTCAACGGATTCGAGGTGTTAGGAAACATACAGCGTACCCACACCCCGATCATCATCATGGTCGCGGCTGATGGCCGTCAGGCATTACGCGCCTATGAAAATCAGGTCCTCGATTACCTGGTACATCCGTTGACCCTATCTCGTATTCATCTCGCCCTACAACGAGCGCGCGCCTTCCTCAACGGCAGCATCACGGCCGATGAGCACTCGGAAGGCAGAGATATCCATTCCTTGGCGGAATCCCGCGAGTCTCGACGACTTATTCTCAAAGATACCAGTCAATTCCATTTTTTCAAGTACGATGAAATCATCTGGTTGGAATCATCGGGGAACTACGTCCGGTTACACAGCGCCGAGCGAAGCGCTTTTATTCGCGCCACCATGAAGAACATGGCCGCCGGTCTGCCCGCTGACACCTTCTTGCGCATTCGCAACAGGACCGTGGTCAATCTCGATTATGTTCTCGAGGTTCGCTCTCTGAGGGACAGTCGCTTCCTCTTCGTTCTCCGCACCGGCCCTGAGCTGACCTCGAGTCGGGGCTACTACGGTAAGCTGACTGCGTTCTTTAAAAGGTCATCGTGGATGCATCCTTGAGCGACATCCGGCGAAATCCCAAGGGCCGATCTTGGCAAGGGGTTGTCACTACTCTGATCATGGCCGATCGCAGGTGATCGCTGACATACAGGATCTTAGCCGCCCGGATGGGCGGCAACTCCAGGCCCAATGCTGTGGAAGAGTTACCCCGTGCGGGCATTTGAGTCAGTAGGGCCCTACCGTTGAAGCAGCTCGAAATTTCTGATATAAGTTAGGAAGAAAATTTAAGAATCAAGAGGGCAACAAAAAATAATGTATTCCTGTAAAATCAGCGTATTAACAATTTTCTTCCTAATGGCGAATGCTTGGGTGTACCCACAGAATCCTGAAACCATTTACCGAGCAACCCCCTCAGATTCCCAGGAAGCGCCGAAGGAGGATGCCGAGCAGAACCGTCTCATGGAAGCGATCATCGTCACAGCTGAAAAACGAGAAACCAACACCCAGAAGACGCCTGTTACCCTGACAGCGCTCGGACCCGCGGCACTGGAACGAGGGCGGGTGCGGGATGCCCATGACCTGCAATACCTGGTGCCGAGCCTGAGCTTCAGTCAATTCTATCGCAATGGAAGAATGAGTTTACGAGGGGTCGGCAATAATATATTGACGATCGGTGCCGATCCGGGCCTGGTTTTCTACGTAGACGGTGTTTATATGAGCCGATCCCAGTTCATGACAACATCTTTTTTCGATTTGGAACGGATCGAGGTACTGCGTGGTCCCCAGGGAACGCTATACGGACGAAACGCGGTAGGTGGCGTCATCAACCTGATCCCGAAAAAACCCACGGCTGATCGAGAGATCCTTCTCGAGGGCAAGGCGGGAAATTACGAGGATCTTCGTATCCAGGCAGTTGCAGGAGGGTCTTTGTGGGAGAACCGCATCCTGGGCAGGCTCGCTGTCACGACTCACGAACACCGGGGTTACACACCCAATCCGGCACTGGATACGGATTACGACGATGCCGACAGCAACTCCGCTCGCGGGCAGTTGCATTTCCTGATATCCGAGCATGTTGACCTCGGCTTGCGTTTTGATTATCACAGAGAGGATGGTCGAGGACCCGCCGGAATCGGTTCTCGCTACACACCGGACCGCGTTTTGCCGGGGGAGGAAAATGGCGGCACCCTGGCAGAAGGCCGGGCGGTTTTTCACGATACCCCAAACGATCAAAAGCGAACGTTCACGAGCCTTAGCGGAACGCTCAATTGGGATTTGGGCTCAACCAGCATGAAGCTGATCAGTGCGGTAAACGATTACTCGGAAAGGCTGTTGGTCGATATCGACTATACGGAATTTTTCTTTGCCGATCTTGATTGGGAGCAGGAAGGGGAGTCTATGACCCACGAATTGCTCTTCTTTTCCAATTCCGCCAAGCGCTTTCAATGGACGATAGGTACTTTTTTCCTGCAGGAAGACATTGAGGCTGCGCAAGACGCCGCCTTTCCCACTTTTGGGGCTCTCCTCAAGAATCGAGGGCGCCTGGAAACAGAGGCCTATGCGCTGTTCGGACAACTTTCCTATCAGTGGGAACAGGGTTGGAGGCTAACGCTCGGATCCCGGTTCAGCCACGATCGCAAACACGTCGTGGAATCTCAGGTCTTTGATCCGCTCACGCCCCTGGTGGATCAGGAGCTTTCTCAATCCTGGGAAGCACATACACCCAAGCTCACGCTCGACTACGGCCCGAACGCCGAAACGCTCCTCTATCTCACGCTTGCGCGTGGGTTCAAGAGCGGGGGCTTCAATGTACTGGCCGTTCAAGACCGGCCCTTCGAGCCCGAGACGATCTTTAACGTTGAGATCGGGCTCAAGAAGCAGCTCTCCCAACAAGGGCTCTGGATCAATCTGGCTGCCTTTCACAGCGACTATTCGGACATGCAGGTCACTCAATTGGGCGAGATCACTACGATTGTCAACAATGCGGCGAAGGCAGAGATAACGGGCCTCGAGGCGGAGTCCTACTACCGCTCCCAGCGAGGTACGGAAGTCAACTTGTCGGCATTTTACCTGGATGCACGCATTGGCGAGTTCTCGACCAGGGATGATGCCCGGCCGGACCTGGGCGTACTGGATCTGGCCGGCAACCGGATCAGCAGAACGCCCGAGCGCGGCGCCAATCTGGGCGGGCAACATCGTTTCAGCCTGGGGCCCGCGGGGACGTTTACCGTTCGGGGTGAGTATTCCTGGAAAAGCGAGGTCTTTTTTTCTCTTTTTAATGTTTCTCAGGCCTATCAGCCGGGCGTTGGCGTCGTCAATGGCTTTCTGACCTATGACCGGGCCCCGAGTGGTTTGAAGATTTCCCTTTTCGGGAAAAACTTGACCGATGAATTGATCGTCGAGGACGTTGTCGTGGGAGCACAGGTAATCGGAAGCCCACCGGCGCGTTTCTACGCACCTCCTCGCACCTATGGCTTGAGCCTCCAATACCAGTTTTGAAGCTCGAACTTTTTGCCGCAAGTGAACCTGAACGCAGGAGGCGCAGGTGAATATACCGGGTTACCTGATCGAAGAAGAGCTTTACAGATCTGCCAACACACTGGTGCTCCGTTGTGTCCGTGAGTTAGACGGCGAGGCGGTTGTCTTGAAAACCCTTGCCGACCCCTATGCTCCGCCTGAAGCGGTCAGTCGATTGAAGCGGGAAATCAACCTCACGCGAAGCCTCGATATCAAGAACGTCATCAAGGTCCAGGCTGACGCCCACCGCGGCAACCTGCCGGCGATGGTGATGGAAGATATCGGCGGCAAAGATCTCAGCGGGGAGCAATATCGCCATCCTCATCTCTCACTGGACCTCTTTTTCGAGATAGCGCTCAAGTTAGTGGAGGCTCTGGCGGGCGTCCATCGCAAAGGGATCATTCACAAAGACATCAACCCACGCAATATCGTCTATCATCCGGACCGGCATCAGTTGCGACTGATCGATTTCGGCATCGCCTCCGCCCTGGATGTGGAACGCGGTGTCTCCAATGATGCCGGCACGATGGAGGGCACGCTTCCCTATATCGCGCCGGAGCAAACGGGACGCATGAATCGCGGCGTCGATTATCGCAGCGATTACTATGCTCTGGGCATTACCTTTTTCGAGTTGCTGACAGGGAAGCGGCCTTTCACGGCCGATAATGCGACTGGTTGGGTCTACCAGCACGTAACCCAACTGGCTCCCGATGCCCGCGCTTTCAATGGGACGCTGCCGCTACCCCTGGCTCAGATCGTGGCCAGGCTTTTGGAAAAGGAACCGGAAGCCCGCTACCAGAGTACCCGGGGCCTCATCAAGGATTTGTTGCAGTGTCGCGAGCATTGGTCGGCAGGGAAAGCGATTCCCGCGTTCCCCATCGCGCGTCAGGATATCTCTGAAAAGTTCCGCATTTCGGAACATGTGCGTGGTCGCGAGCGGGAGGTCACCCTCCTACAAGACCGGCTTTCAGCGGTCGCTGTCGGAGGCACGGAATTGGCTCTGGTTACGGGCTATTCGGGCGTCGGGAAAACAACCCTGGTCGGCGAATTGACCGCGGCGATCACCCAGCGGCGGGGGATTTTTGGATCCGGCAAATTCGAGCAGGTTCATCGCGATACTGCCTATAGTGCGCTCGGAGAAGCCATCAACCAACTCGCGGGCAGGCTCCTGGCTCTGAACCCCGAGGAGCTCAGCGCCTGGCAAGCTCGTCTCAAGGATGCTCTGGGGGCGAACGCCCGCCTGATCCTTGAGTTGGCCCCTGATTTTGCCGAGATCCTCGATGAACCCGAGGTTCTGCCGGAACTGCCGCCATCCCAGGCACAAAACCGGTTTCGCGCTACCTTCGAGATCTTTTTCAAGGTCTTTGCGGCCGCGGAGCATCCCCTTGTTCTCTTCCTTGATGATTTGCAGTGGAGCGACCAGGGCACCCTGAGCCTGCTTGCCGAGATAATGGGCGCGGCAAGCTGCCCCTATTTGATGATCATCGGCGCCTATCGGGACAATGAGGTTCACCAGGGGCATCCGCTCAGGGTCCTGTTGGATGAATGGGACCGACAGAAACCACCCTGCCTGATTCCGCTTGCCCCTTTGGATTCGGAGCAAGTGACCCAGTTGATTGCGGCGACCTTATATCAAGCGCCCTCGCGAACGCTTCCCCTGGGAGAGTTGGTCCATAGGAAAACGGGAGGGAATCCCTTCTTCGTGAATGCCCTTTTGCGCAAGATGCATGAAGAGGGTTTAATTTCCTTCGACACCGAAGCTCATGCTTGGGTGTGGGACATGGAACGAATCAAGCGTTTCGAGGTCAGTGACAATGTCGTCGAACTGATGATCGAGAAAATCGAGTCTCTACCTTCCGCGACGCGGGCGCTTCTGGTTCAAGCCGCCTGTATCGGAAAGGTCTTCTCTGCCGATCTGTTGGCCACCATTGGCGATCTGCCGGTTGCGAGGATTGCCGACAATTTGTGGTCCGCGCTTCAAGAGGGTCTCATCGAACCTATGGATATGGCCTACAAGTGGCTAGGCGAGGTGGAAGAAGCCGATGGCGCGGCCACCAGGGTCGACTTTTGTTTTGTCCACGATCGGATTCAACAAGCCGCTTATGCGCTCATCCAATCTCCCCAGAAGGAAAACCTTCACCTGAAAATCGGCAGGCTGCTCCTGAACACCGAGGCAGATGTCCCGGACCGATCCAGACTCTTCCCTATCCTGGGCCATCTCAATATCGGCAGCAAGTTGATCGAGAAGCCCGCGGAACGGCTACAGCTTGCCGAGCTCAATCTCGTCGCGGCGCAAACGGCCCACGCCTCGGTTGCGTTTCAAAGCGCAAACCACCATACGCGAAAGGGTATCGCCTTGTTGCCCCAGCGTGCCTGGCAGGTACATTACCCACTCAGCTTCGCGCTTCATCGCATGTTGGCCGATACCGCCTGGTCATTGGGGGGCTACGAGGAGGCCGACGCCGCCTTTGAAATCCTGCTCGCCAATGCCGGTTCCGACCTTGAAAAAGCGGAGGTTCTGGCGATAGAAATAAACAGATTGGTAGCCGCCAATGACTTTTCTGGTATTTTCGATATCGGCAAGACCCTGCTGGGTTATTTGGGCATGACCGTGCCGAAACGCCCGACTCGCGAAGAGATCAGGCAGAAACAAGACCTGGTGGCGAGGTTGCTCGCCAGCCCGGAAACGGAGACTATTGCGGATCGATCACTTATTCGTGACAAACGGTTGGTCCTCATGACGCAAACATGCAACAGGCTGTATGAGAACCTGGTCCATCATACCCACAAATCCAATTCTCTCGGCTTTTTGCTGATCCTCAAGGCCATGGCTTTGATTCTCAAAGAGGGACCTACCGAGCACGCCTCCTTCACTTTTTCGTTATACGGGGCTTATTTGATCCGTATAGGCGATGTGTCAGCTGCCGAGAAGGTCGCTCGGCTCACGATTCGTCTTGCAGAGCAATGCCCCAATCCGATCGTTAAATGCTATACTTTCGCCTACACTGCTGCCTCGCTCCTGCACCGGTTTGAAGACCAACTGGCCGTCAATACCTACTATTGGAAAAGCTTTCGTATCGCCATGGAAAATGGTGAATATTTCGTTGGGTTCGGCGCGTCCCAGTCCATCGTCGACCACGCCTATGATCTGACCTTGGCTGAAATGGTCGCCGAATCGGAAAAGCTTGCCGTCGCTCAGCGGGATAGCATTCCCTACGCGGTCTTCCTGCCCAGGGTTCACCGGCTATTCCGCAGAAATCTCATGGGCCTTACCCCGCAACGTTTTTCACTCGAGGAGGGTCACGAGGAACTGTATTCACAGCTTTCCACGCAGATGCCGGCGGTTCAGCTTCACTATTACAACTACATGATCCAGCTTCTTTATCTTTACGGAGATTGTGCCGGCGCGGTGGCGCTACACGAGGCAGCTTTTGCCCTGAAGGACAGTCAGGATGGCTGGCCTATCTCGTTCGATCTCATCTTTTTTGCCTTCCTGAGCCTCGCGGGCACCTGCCGGGACCAGCCCCAAGGGGACCGTCCCCGGATGCTTCGTTTGTTGAGAAAGTGGTTGAAATCGGCCCGTGAATGGGCCGATACCTGCCCGGTGAATTACGGTCCCCAGGCCCTGCTGATGGAAGCGGAGTTGATGCGTGTCACCCGCCGTTCCCTCGAGGCCCAAGGCCTCTTTGAGCAAGCGGTCACCATGGTCAGCCAATCCAGACGGATGCTCATCCAAGGCGTCGTGTACGAGGCAGCGGGACGGTTCTATCTGGAAACAGGCCTGACCCGGCTCGCCGATCTTTATCTCAAGGATGCCTATTACGCCTTTCATCGATGGGGCGCTAACCGCAAGCTCGAGCAACTCAAGGAGCGTTATCCCCGGCTCGCCGGCGGGAGGAAGGCCGCGCCGGAGGGCACGGACACCAATGAGGAGAGCACGAGGACCGAGCTTCGCCATCTGGACCTGGCAACCGTGATCAAGGCGTCGCGTGCGTTGTCGGGTGAGAAAAACCTGTCGTTGCTCCTGGCCAGGATTATGGAAATCTCTTTGGAGCATGCTGGTGCCGAGCGCGGTTTTCTGATCCTACGCCGCGGTGAAGACATGATTGTCAAGGTCAAGGGCGCCTATGACGGCCGGCATAACACCGAACTCATCTCTGTGGCCCTACCGGATTGCCCGGGACTCTCCCACGGCATCGTGAATTACGTCGCCCGAAGTGAGCGGGCGGTCGTGTTGAAGGACGCGCCGGCGGAAACCATCATCGATGATGCCTACCTCCGCAAGGGGCGTTGCAAATCGATCCTCTCTCTTCCCCTACTGAACCAGGGCAGCTTGATGGCCGTGCTGTACATGGAAAATAGCAAGGTGACGGGTGCGTTTAGCGACGATCACCTGGAAGTTTTGAAGCTACTTATGACACCGGCTGCCCTGGCCATCGAAAATGCGCTGTTGAAAGACAGGGAAACGCAATCCGCCTTTGCCTATCAGGTTGGCGGCAGCCTTGCCGCCGACGCGGCGAGCTATGTTGTCCGTCGAGCCGACCGGGTTTTGCAGGATGGGCTCCGGGAAGGGGTACTCTGTTATGTGCTTAATCCACGGCAAATGGGGAAATCCAGCCTGAGAATCCACACCATGCACAAGATGAGTACCGAAGAAGAGACAACATGCGCCGGCGTCGATCTGACCATGATCGGCGGCCGCAATCCGGCACAATGGTATGCGGGTCTGTCGCGAGCCCTGATCCGCTCGCTTGGGTTATCCTCGACCATCGATTTGAGAGCATGGTGGCAGGAGAGGAGCTTTCTCTCACCCGCCCAGATCCTGGGTGAACTGATCGATGAGGAAATCCTCGGAAAGGTCCCTGGGAAGATCATCCTATTCATCGACGAAATCGACAGCACGCAGAGCGCGGATTTCGACCTCGACGATTTCTTTGCCTTGATTCGCGCTTGTTGCGAAAAACGGGCCGAAGACCCACGTTATCAGCGGCTTGCCTTCGCCTTGTTCGGCGTCGCCGCGCCTTCCAACCTGATCCGGGACAAGCGGCGCGCACCATTCAATATCGGCCGCCCGATCTCATTGACCGGCTTCCGGCTGGGTGAGGCAAAACCTCTGCTCGCGGGGCTGGCGGAGAAAAGCGACGACCCCGAACTCATTCTCAAAGCCGTCCTGAGTTGGACCGCGGGCCAACCGTTTCTTACCCAAAAAGTCTGCGATTATCTCCGGCACACCGAAACACGCCCGCAAGCGGGACGGGAGTTGGCATGGGTTACCGGCATCATACGACGGCGCGTGATCGATCATTGGGAAGCTCAGGATGAGCCGGAACACTTTAAGACCATCAGGAGCCGGCTGCGGCACCAAAGCCAAAGTCGTGCACTCCTGAAACTTTATGGTGACGTCCTCGAAGGCGGCCAAAACGTGGACGGCTCCGCGCTTCAGAGCGAATTGTGTCTCACGGGTCTGGTTGCCGAGAAGCACGGCAGGCTGCGGGTGAGCAACAGAATCTATGCAGAGATCTTTGATCGGGCCTGGCTCGATCGCGAGCTCGCGACCCCAGGTGCCTGCGGAAGATCGCTCACGCAACATGGGGAGACGTGAGTGGGAGAAGCGATCGAGCCATGGGGTGAAGCACCGGCTTCAGCTGGGTTTCCTTGCCGTGAAAATGGAATAATCCCATGCATACTGTGCCAGGTAATCCAAAATGATCGAGGCGGACCAGGGATTGGCATAGAGCATATCCATGATTTGAAAGGGCAAGAACTTCTGAAGAAGAAATTCCCGGTATTTCGTACCTGCTCTCGAGCATGCAACCATGAGCTGTTGATCGATCGAGACATTCGCGGTTGGCATTTGATTCCGGCAACACGATGCATAATAGCGGAAGTAAGGAACATTCACCCGATCACCGATTGATTGGATGCCTATGTCCGAGAAGCCGGCTTCTTCTAAAAACGCGCAGTATTGATCCCTTCCGTATAAATTCTGGGAAGGTATTTCGAAGAAAGAAAGAATCAGCTTTTGAATAGATTCGGTGATGATGAGCTCAGGGCATGGTCTGATGGTAACATCGGCAAGAACAAGCACCCCATTTGGCTTCAGTGCTTGAAATGCCTCCTTGAAAAAACGATCCCGGGTTCGATAGTGCAAGGCAGACTCGATGCTGATCACCATGTCAAAGAATTCCCGATCAACTGTCTCAGTCAACGAGGTTGCCGAGGCTTGATGAAAGGTAATCCATTCGGCCAGTTCCGGCCGTTCCGTTGCCAGCCGATGACGAGCGTGGTTGATATGTTTCGGGTTGAGATCAATGGCAAGGATGTCACACGCATAGTTTTGGGCCAAATAAAAACTGCTCTCACCCATGCCGCATCCGACCTCAAGCACCCGGTGTGTTTTTGGCGAGGGGTTCGTGCGCGTATCCAGACCCGCTGAGTCGGCCACCAGGGCAACCAAAGCGTCGCCCGCCTCGCTAAGCGAAGAGGTCGTTTCCGTCCAATAGCCCATATTGAGGTATCTTTTTTTCTCGTCCTTGAAAAGATTGGAAATGAGATGATCGTAGAAAGAAACCAAATCCTCTTCAGGTTTTTCCCGAACATCAGATGTCGCATGATCAAAGGGGTTTGTTCTCTTATGAGTGAAATCGGGCATGGTTTTTCCTCCTGAGGTTGAGAAACGGTCTATTCCCGGGGTTGTGCAAAGCCAGGCTCTCTACCTTACAAACGAATCAGGTTTCAATCAGTAATCTGAGTTGGGCCCCTATGAGGTCACCGGCATCATCGAGCGCTAGAGCGCCATCTTTGAATCGATCGATGATGCGCATCATGTTTTTGTCAGGTTCGTCCTGACGGGATCGATGCTCGGGAGGGTCGAATGCCGCTTCACGATCGAGCATCCGAAAACAGACCGATTCGAGCTTGATCAACGGCAGGCCATCATGGTCGGAAATGAGAATATCGAAAACGACAGCTCTGTCTATGGGCTTGCCGGACCCGCGTATCACGCGCACCTCGCAGTCATCGGCGAGACGGCGATACCATCGAACCGACCCGAGGGAAAGGGGAAGATATGGCGCGTCGGCCCGATCCAAAAAGAAACCAAGGCAGCTCTGGATGGCACCGTACAGCGCGGCCACGAGCCAGTCACCATCATCGAGCATGGCCGGCCTCACCAGCCGGGCAACAACCTCGTCACCGCAAACGGCCAACTTGCTGACGACTCGCAGTGACTGTCCGAGGGTCAGAGGGGTAAGACGATGGTATGCCTCGTAGAATTTTCCCTGGTCCAAAATGCGACTTTCGCGGGTTCGCGGGGAAGGGAGGTCAGCCTTACTGTCAGATGCTTCCAACGGTGTGAGGGAAGGCAGGAATGCGCCGGCCAGCAATGTTTTTTCCCCCTCCACCTCGGTATAGACCTCGCAACCCATAGAGGCTCCTTTCGGGATCATTGCCAGCGAGAGGGTGAGGGGGAGATTGTCCAGGAATAAAGGGCTTCGCCATCTGAGCCGCTCAATACGGCACAAGTCCGTATGCAGGCCCCCGAGCGCGCACGCCTCGCGGATCAAGACGAGGAAGAATACTCCTGGACAAAGAGGACGGTTAGCCAGCATGTGGTCTTTCAAAAAGAAAAGATCCCCGCCCAGTTCCTTGTGATAGATATGAGCACCCGCCGACACCTCGTATCGATCGAGAAGCGGTGAATCCAGGGGGTTGCCGTTCTTCGCAGCGGCAGTGCCGGGCCAATAGCTCTTCCTTCTGAATTCCGTCGGCGGCAGGGGCTTTTTAAGGGTTTGGTGACCGTGCTCGGCCTCCTCGAAGGCTTCGAGCACCATGTGGCAATTGGTGCCGGAAAAACCGAATGCGGAGACACCGGCAAACCTTTTGTCGTCGTGCATCCGCCATGCCCGCGGTTTGCGATCGATGGTGAACGGGCTTTCCTCGAAACCGAAGCGAGGATGAGGCTCCTCACAGCTGATCTGGGGTGGTATCACCCGATGCCGGAGGATGTGAAGCACTTTGATGAAGCCGGCGACCCCCGCGGCCAGGAGCAGGTGCCCGATATTGGCCTTGACGGAGCCCAAGGCACAGGACCGGGCGCGCGCGTTTTCGAAAACCCGGGCCGCGGCACCGATTTCGATAGGATCTCCCAGAAGCGTGCCGGTACCATGAGATTCCAGATAGATCAGTTGTGTTGCCCTGATCTTGGCCTGGTCCAGGGCGCGCTGGATGACGCTCTGCTGCGCTTGCCCATTGGGCGTGGTTCGACCCATGGTGTGGCCGTCTTGATTGACAGCCGAGCCACGAATGAGCGCGTCGATCCGGTCTCCGTCCCTTTTGGCGGCCGCCAGGGTTTTCAACAAGACCAGGCCGGCACCCTCACCGAGGACAATACCATCTGCGCGCCGGTCGAACACGCGTCCTACTCCGGTTTCAGACAAGGCGCCCGCGGCGTGAAAATAATCGCTCATCTCGGGGCCGATCCACAGGGAGAGCCCTCCCGCGACCGCCATATCCACCTCCCCGCTTCGCAGGCTGTTACAGGCATCGTGGATTGCTACCAGGGAAGAAGAGCAAGCGGTGTCAATAGTTCGGCAGGGGCCCCTCAGGTCATAGAAATGCGCCATGTGCCGGGCAATCATGTAGGGGGCGTGGTCGGTGAACCAACGCGCAGCCCGACTCGGATTCTTCCTGTCCGTCGCTTTCGCGTTGAACAGGGAACGGTAATTGCTGTCCGATGCGCCCAGGAAAATACCGGTCGCGGAGCCGGCCAGCTCGTCCTTTGGATAACCGGCCCGGTCCCACAGCTGCTGAACGAGCTCGAGCATGATCCGCTGTTGGGGATCCATGGTGAGTGCTTCGTCGGTGCTGCAGCCGAAGAAATCGGCATCGAAAAGGTCGATTCCTTCGAGGGCCGCCATCCGTTTCGCATGGGAACCCAGGGGAGGCCTGCCGGCCTGCCGCCGGTCGGGAACGTGCTCTCCGCCGGCCGACAGCTCGCGAATTGAGCAAACACCCGCTTTCAAATTCTCCCAAAACTGCTCGGGGTCCGCGGCACCCGGGAAACGACAGGCCGTGCAGATCACCGCGATGGGTTGGACGTCTCTTGTTTCGGCCGGCTCCCGTCCCGGCTCGGCAGCGGCGACGACGGCGGCAGACGGCTCTGATGAATCCGCGGGCTCAACAAGGGATACCAGACCGCGTTCGATGAGATGTGCGCTGAGAAGCCGGACATTGGGATGGTCGATCAAGGCCATGGGCTCAATGGCCATACCCAAACGGTGCTCCAATTCGTCCAGGACATCCAGGATGATCAGCGAGCTCATGCCGAGACGCTCGAAATCGGTTTCGGGGTCCAACCGTTGGGGGTCCAACCCGAGCGCTCGGGAAACCGCTTCGCTCACCTCTTGTTGCACTCGTTCCCGAGTCAGTCGGGTGGGGGGAGGGGATTCACCGCTCGAGGGAGTCGGATCGCTCCCATTTCGAGGTTGGCAGGGCTCGAGCGTCCAGAGCTTCTCCAGGTCCTTTCTCTTTCCCATGAGCACACCGACCTGATGATCCGGACCCGCGAGCAGGCGTCTGAAGATCTCGAGACCCCAGGCAGATTCCAGCGAGATCAGCCCCAGGCCCTCCTCATCCCACCATTTTTTCATACCGCCCTGTTTCCAAAAGCTCCAGCCGACCGCCAGTGTCTTTCCCACCCGCTTGCCGGCCTCGACCCATTGCTCGCGTAACTGGGCGAAAGCGTCCATGAACCGGTTGGCAGTGGCATAAGCGGCAGAGCCGATCGCACCTTGGTACCCGGAAATAGAGCTGTGCATGACGAAGGCCTCAAGGGGTTCTCCGGCAGTGGCGATGTCCAGGTTGAGCGCACCGAATAGCTTGGACTTCAGGGTTTTGCCCATGACCTCCGGCTCCAGATTAGGGATCATTGCTCCGGGCGAGATACCGGCCCCGTGGAGCACGCCGTCGAGATGACCGAACCTCTGCCGAGCCCGGCTGACCACCTCCTCGAGATCCGCAAGATGGGCGACATCGGCAGGGTAATAAATCGCTTTAGCCCCTAAACGTTCGAGCCGGCTCAGACTTTCGCGCTTCGCTGCATCCAGGGGTGATCGACCGACGAGCACCAGGTTGGCGCGGCAGCTTCGGGCGAGGTATTCCGCGAAGATCAGACCGAGCCCACCGGTGCCGCCGGTGATCAGCCAGGTACCACCTCGGGAGATAACCGGTTCGGCAGCAGGGTATTTTCGTTCAAACGGTTGGGCATGCATTCTCAGGACGCGTCGCCCCTGACGGTCATAGCGAATGGTGGCTTTGTCCCTGACAACGACCTCCGCCGAACCGACGGCGAGCAGGTCCCGGGTTGTAAGTGTGGGGTCCGCGATGGCAATGACTTTACAAAACAGATGGTAGCTCTCACGGTGAAGGGTTTCGGCAAATGCGCTCAGGGCCGCATGATGGGGCGCCTGGGAGTTGACCTCATTGAAAAAGAAGGCTATGTCGGCCGTAACCTTCCTGGCCAGCAATGCGCGTGTGAGGTGGTAAACAGAGTACAGACCCGTGGGTAAGCCGGTCTCGATATTCCGCATGAGGTATTCCGGGCCGGCCATCTCCCCCAACTCGCGCGCCGTCGCGTTCCAGAGGTGGATAACCCGCAAGCCGCCACCGTTGCTCACGGCGAGGTTGTCGAGAAGCAAGCCATAATCCTCGGCACAGTCAGGCCGGAGCAGAAAGTCGTCTGTCCGGGCCTCAAATCTATCGCCGGGTTTGATGAGAACCATGTCGCTGTTGCCCTCCGCGGGTTCGGCGTCGTGACAAAATAGGAGCACGGGTCCGTCAAGGCGGTCCTGCTCTGCAACCACTGGAATGTCGCAACAGGTCCATTGCTGGTGGACGGCGTAGAGATCTGGGGGAAGGATGACCGGCTCGGCCGCGGCTAGTGGGCGCGTCGGCATCGATTCGGCCGCTCGGTTTTCCTCATCCGAGATCGAAGTCACCGTATCGGACGAGGTCGCCGACCGATCCGAATCGGGCTTGAAAGCAATCATCAGGTGTTGCCCCACGGGGGCGCTCGTTTCTCCCATGGCGCCATAGCTGCCGAAGTGATCAAAGCCTTGTTCCGCCAGGCACGACTGCCAAAGAGGAACATCCAGTAGTGGCCCGTTCGGCAAGCGCGACGCGGTGTCTTCACATTGCCACCAACCGGGTAGGAACCCGAAGATCAGAGTCAGGTAATCATGGTGCGCCGTCGCTTCCTCGAGGACCAGCATGCCATCCTCTCGCAACAGTTCGCGGAGGTATCCCAGGGTGTGATCCAAGTGCTTGACGGCGTGAAGCACGTTGGCGCCGAGCACGATGTCGTAGGTGTCCTTCGCGAAGCCCTGGTCGGCGGGGTCTTGGTCCAGGTCGAGGGTTTTGAAATCAAGAAAGGGATAGGTCTCATCGAAGCGGTCGCGGCCATGGGCGATGAGATGAGGGGATACATCGGTATAGACATAATTGAGGTTGCCTGGATCCACGCCTTCCACCGCCAGCCGGGCGAGCACCGCTGCCGTGGTGCCGCCGATCCCCGCGCCCACTTCGAGGATTCTGATCTGGCTGCCGGGCCGGCTCGTGCGTCGTTGGCGAACATGAGCGGCAATGGCCCCGGAAGTCAACATGTGGAAATAATCCGCCAGGGGATTGTCCTGGTAAATGGCCTGGAGCACGCTGCTGGAGCCGTTCGGAAACAGGATCTCGACGGGCAGTTTCTTCCCACTGAGCATCTCCCGACTGGCGGCGAGACAGGTTTCGAGCACATCCAAATGGCGACAGAGGAACGGAGCGACGCGCTCCAGCCGGTCGCGCGAGGTCTGGATCGCACCCTCGAGCCGATCATAGGGCGGCTCCTCCAGCCTTCGGGTTACCTCAAAAATCTGTCCCCGGCGATGCAGCAACCCTTCTTTCTCCAGAATGGTCAGCATGGCCGCGAGCAATCCTGCAAACTGAGGTCGGGCCCCCAGAGACACGGCAAAATCCCGATCTGTGAACGTTGCTTCCGGATCGCTCAGGCTCCCCATCCTCACCAGGAGATCGGTGAGTCGCAGAGTCGCGGCTTCATCAAGCAGGGCCAAACCCTCGGAAATTCGGTGGGCGTAGTGGAAACACGGATCGTGCGTTGCCTCCAGATAGGCCGCGACAGCGCGCTGAGGCGTGCTCGAATCGGCCGGCTCGCAGGTGTCCGGCGGATCATGGGTGAGCCAACAAGGCTCGGTTGCGAATGGATAAGGGGGAAGAAGCTTGACCCTTAGGGGCTTTTTCCCTGGATAGAGCCTTTGCCAATCCACCGATTCCCCCCTGACCCAGCAAGCGGCAATACCTTTTAGAGCGCGCGTACTAATCGGCTCGGCAACAGGGCCGGTGGTCGCTTCTTCTGCCCGGTCTCCGGGGTCGTGGAAGAGATTCTCCGAGCGCTCGCCTTTCAAAAAGTGATGGAGTTGCGCGGCGAAATCGTTCAGGGTTTCACCCAACACGGCCAGGCGTTCGGGTAGCGCTTCCCGTCCGATCTGAAGGGAATAGGCGAAATCGGCAGGGTAGACATCATCGCTGTCATTTTCCAGGAAGTGGATCATCATAGAGGCGTACCGGAACAAGGCGGCTCTGTCGCCGGCAGAGAGGACGAAGAGAAACGGCCCCGCCGGCCGGGTCTCGGATGCTCGGCTGATGAGACGATATTCCTCCAAGGCGAGATGGGCGTTGCTGCCCCCCAAGCCAAACGAGCTCACCCCTGCCCGGAGTGGCGTGTTGTGCTCATCCGGGTGCCAGGTCGTCGTTTCGCTGACGACGTAAAAGGGGCTGTCCTCGAGGTTCAGGTGAGGGTTGGGACTGCCTCGATGGATGGTCGCCGGCAGCATTCGGTGATGGAAGGCCAGGAGCACCTTGATCAGCCCCGCGATTCCCGCTGCTGATTCAGCGTGACCCATGTTGGTCTTCACGGAGCCCAGGCCACAGCTTCCGGGAGGGAGTTCCCGCCCCTTCGACAGCATGTGGAGCCCTCGGCGCAGGCCCGCTGTTTCCGCCGGGTCACCCAACACGGTGCCCGTTCCATGGGTTTCCATGTAGGTGATGGCAGCGGGATCCACACCCGTCCGATCCCAGGCGGCAGCGATCACCTCGGCCTGAGCCCGAGGATTGGGCGCGGTCAAACCGCTACCGTGCCCGTCGTGATTGACCGCGCTGCCGAGGATCACGCCATAGATGAGATCGCCGTCCTCTCTCGCTCGAGCCAGTGGCTTCAGAAGCACGACACCGACCGCGTCGGCGCGAACGAAGCCGTCGGCCTCCTTGCAGAAGGTCTTGCATCTTCCGTCGGGTGCCAACATCCCCGAGCGGCCCGCCCTGATCGCACCACGGGGGGACAGATTCAAGTGAACGCCGCCGGCGAGGGCTTGCGCACACTCACCGGCGCGTATCGCGCAAACAGCCCGGTGGACGGCCACCAATGACGATGAACAGGCTGTGTTCAGGGTTTCACTGGGCCCGCGCAGATCGAGCTGATAGGAAACCCGATTGGCCAACATGGTCGGCAGGTTCCCGATCGCCAGCAAGGGGTTGTCGTTTTCGGAGAACCGCTCCAGGTATTCCTGATAGCCATAGCCGGTAAAAACACCGGTATCCGTAGCGGCCAGCCCGGAAGGCGGATAGCCGGCATCTTCGATCGCCTGCCAGGCCGTTTCCAGGAAGAGGCGTTGCTGGGGATCCATATGGGACGCTTCCAGGGGTGAAATCGCGAAAAAAAGCGGGTCGAATCCATCCACATCTTCCAAAAAGCCACCCCATTTCCCGGCAGCCCCGGCCCGGTCGGCCTCGGGGTGGCCGCGCCACCTCTGATCGGGAACCGTGGTGATCAGGTCCTTGCCCGCCGCCAGGTTTCGCCAGAAGCGCCTCAGGTCCGGCGACCCTGGAAAACGGCCGCTCATGCCGATGACGGCAATCGGCTCAACACCTCGCTCATCAGAGCGTTGCTCCTCGGTGAAGGCGAGCGGAGTCGTATCATCCGCCGGCTGACCCGACTTGACGATCTGTTCCGGGTCCTCGCCGTCATCCTCTCGTCCCGTTAGTGCGCCGGCCTGTCGGTCGTCGAGCGCTCGGGAAAACGCCTCACCGTAGTGCTCGGCGAGGTGACGGGACAGCTCTGTGATGCTCGGGTATTCATAGAAAACAGTCGGGTAGACCATGGTTCCGGTTTTTTGCTCGAGCCCTTCAGCCAAGTCGATGAGCTGCAATGAGTCCAAGCCCAATTCCATGAACCCGGCACCTTCCCGGATCTCGGCTCGGTCTGGAAGCTGCTCGGCAATATCTTCTTCGAGGAGCGCCCGAATCCTGGCCTCTATGTCTGCAGGCCTCGGTTCCGATTCGGCGTTTTCAGCATCGGCTCGGTTGCAAGTTCGAGACAAGCTGGGCTCCTCCTCCGGCGTTGCTGAAACGGAGAAGCCGAAACGTTGCGCGACCGCCTGGGGTTCACCCTCGACAACCAGGACCTGAGATCCCTCGAATGCCAGACAAAAGGCCAGGGCGTCAAATCCCGTTTTGCGATCCAAGACACCAATCCCGCGCTGCCGGTATTGTTCTCGGACGGTCGGTGAGACGCTCGTGCCGCTGTCTTCCCAATAGGGCCAGTTGATGCTGAGGCTCTTGCCCGAACGCCGGCCCGCTTCACTCATGCGGTGCCGCCAAGCCATCAGCTCATCCATGAAACGGTTGGCCAAGGCGTAATCGGGTCGGGCGATATGGCCGACCACCGACGCCAATGAAGAAAAGGTCACCAAGAATTTAAGCGGCATTTCCCGGCTGATCTCATCGAGGAACAAGGTTCCCAAGACCTTGGGCGCCAGCACGGCTTTGGTGGAATGTTCGGCCACGTTCGTCCCATTGACACCCGCCGCATGAATGATACAGTCGAGGCTTCCGAACCGATTGCGAATCGTCGCCATGACTTTCTCGAGGTCCTCCCATCGGGTCACATCGCCGCGTGTATAGATTACCTCGGCTCCGCCGCGGCGGAGGTCTTCGATTTTTTCCCGCTGGGTGTCCCCGAGCTGGCGACGACCCATGAGCACGAGCTTGCACGGGCCACGCTCGGCAAGGAACCGGGCGGCCAGCAGCCCTAATCCACCGGCACCACCGGTGATGAGATAGACGTCGTGATCCTGGAGGAGCAGAGGCGGTGGCAGTGTGGTGATAGGCCGGAACCTCTTCCCAAGAGGTCCTTTCCCGGAACGGCTAATCTCGATCTCGCCTCCCGGCTGGCAAGCGATTTCTCCGGCGAGCGCAGAGGCGAGACAACCGACCTCCATTTTGTCGAGCTCCAGCGCTTGCAGGACAACCCCTTTCCCCGTAGAGGCCAGGCTGTGGCCCAAGCCAGCGATCATGGCATCCAGCGCATGGAGACTGTCCTCCCGTGCCGCGTAGGGATAGATGTGCCGCACACGTGTCTGTGAGCGCGTCGTCATCGAGGCGATGATCCGGAGGGAGGCCAGAGCTCCTTCGTCGAGGAGGCGATCCAAATGCGCCGGCCAGGCATGGGG
This sequence comes from Acidobacteriota bacterium, assembly GCA_030066195.1. GTDB lineage: Bacteria > Acidobacteriota > Holophagae > Acanthopleuribacterales > Acanthopleuribacteraceae > JASJCB01. The sequence continues at coordinate 35,164 of JASJCB010000016.1, read as the reverse complement.
GGAGGCGGGCCAGGGCTCAGCCTCGAAAAGCCATGCATGCACCACCGTCTTCGGCCAGAGCCCTTGTCGCTCGAGATCGAGCCACAGGCACGACAGGTCCTTCTCGGATGTCGGGTCGAAGACATAGGTCGACGCCTTGGTTTGTGCATAGGTCGGGCCCGGCGTGGCCTGGATGATCGGTTGCGTGCCTGCGGTGCCCAATTCGGCCGCGAGCAAGTCGGCCAGTTGGAGATTCCGCGACAACAGCAACAGGGGCCCGGTTTCGCCTCGGGCGAGCATTTCCCGGTCCGGTATCGGTTCCCAGACGGGCTCGAGATAGAAGACCCGGCGCTGATCTGCGTCATCGGCCGACGGGCGAACCAGATGCTTACTCTCGGGAGCTTCGGACCGGAGGGGAGGCCAGGGAAGCGTGACACGCTGGAAGGTCGTGACAGGTTGGAGCCCGCTGCTCGGAATCTTGTTCCCTTGCTCGAGCACCACATGGCAGTTCGTCCCACTGAACCCGAAGGCGGAGACACCCGCACGTCTGGGAGAGTCACCTTCTGGCCAGAATCTACCTTCGCGAGGTATGTAAAACGGTGAGCTGTCGATCTCGAAATGGGCCTTTGGTTGCTCGCAATGGTGCATCGGTGGGAGAAACCGGCCCTGCAAGCTCAGCACCACCTTGATGAGACCGGCGATGCCGGCGGCTTGCAGGAGGTGCCCGATATTGGCCTTGACCGAGCCCAGCGCACAGAATTGCTGTTTCTCCGAATGCCTGCGGAAGGCTTGTGTGAGCGCCTTGAGCTCGATAGCGTCGCCCAGAACCGTACCCGTCCCGTGGCTTTCGAGGTAAGCCAGCGAGCCCGGATCGATACCCGCGTCGGACCAGGCATCCTCCAAGACCTTCATTTGGGCGGCTACGTCCGGGGTGGAGACGCCCATGGTCCGGCCGTCGTTATTGACGGCTGAGCCCAGGATCACCGCATGGATCGGGTCGCCATCGGCTTCGGCCCTCGACAATGGCTTTAGCAAGACCAAGCCGCCGCCCTCGCCCAATAGCAGACCATCGGCGCGCTCGTCGAAGGGAGAGACCCTGCCGGACGCCGATAGCGCTCCGACTTTGCTGAAAAAGACGTGGAATACCGTGCTCAACGCCAGGTGAATGCCGCCCGCGATCGCCTGGTCACAATCACCGGCTCTCAACGCCAGACAAGCCTGGTGCACCGCCACCAGAGAGGAGGAACAGGCGGTGTCGAAACACAACGCGGGTCCCTTCAAGTCAAAAACGTGTCCCAATCGGGAAGCAAGCATGTAATGTTCCGAGCCCAAGAGCCCTGGGCTGACAGACCGGCTTTCCAGTGAGATCGCCGCTTCCAGATCGTTACACATGGTGCTGCTGGCGCCGATGAAGGTACCGGTTCGGTTCCGTGAGAGCGCATCGCGGCTGAGGCCACGATAATCGAGGAGCTCCTGGACGAGCTCCAGAAGGATGCGTTGCCGGGGGTCCATGAGGCGCGCTTCCCGAGATGGAAACCCGAAAAATGCAAAATCGAAATCTTCGATATAGTCGAGATAACCTCCCGCCAGCCCAGTAGATGGCGGTTGCGGCCACATCTCCTCCAGGCGTCTCTTTGGCGGTGGACCGATGTGATGGCGGCCCTCTCGCAAGAGCTGCCAGTAGGCGTCGGGATGCTCGGCTCCGGGAAGCCGGCAGCTCACCCCGATGATGGCAATCGGCTCGCCATCTTGACCGTCTCTTGCCGATGGGCCCAAGCGTGTGCCTTCAACGAACAGAGGCTTTGATTCGATTTGGTCTCGAGGTCCCTGCGAGCCCGGCCCCGGGACCGATTTTGCCGCGGTCTCCCCCGACTGGCCGCCAACCTTTGCCCCCGAGGACGCAAGGTGGCGGGTCAGACTCAAAATGCTGACATGCTCCACCAGGTCGGCGGGCTCGAGCTCCACACCCAGAGCTTGTTCCAGCTCGACCTGGATCAGGGTCATCATGACCGAGTCGACACCGAACTGTTCCAGGTGAGCATCGAGGTCGTCATCGGTGATCTCCCGTCCCAGCACACTCATGACGGTTTGATGAACCGTTGCCAGCAAGCCATCGGCTACTGCTTCGCTGCCGCCAGCTGCGAATGCCGGGGGCGCTTCCGGCTCGTTGGACGCTACCGGCTCACCGGAAATCGTGGCCCTTTCTTGGGACCCAATCCAGAAAGGCTCATCGGCAAAGGGATAGCCGGGAAGCGGCATCCTTCTGCCTGGCCTATCTCCGTACAGCCGTTCCCATGGGATCGGCACGCCGCGTACCCAGAAGGCGAGCAGGCGCTGGAGGTCGCCTTCGCGAAAGAGCGATTGAAAAAAGCGAACGGTCTCCTCGCTGTCGGCCAGCATCGCGGCGAGATCGCGATCGGGTTTACCATTCCCAACCAGCACGCCGGACGCTTTGGCCTCGCCCCTGGTATAAGCCTCGAGCCCGGCGGTCAACGCTTCTCGCGTTTCCACCACCAGTGCGATTCGCCAGGACATGGCGTTCCGGCCGACCCGAAGCGTGTGGGCGATGTCGGCCACCGAAGGTGGTGGCGCCGATTTTTCTTCTGTCAGAAAGGTAACCAATCGCCTGGCGACCTCGCGCAGTTGATCATGCGTGCGGGCGGAGAGGACAACCGCATGGGGGCCGCTGTCAGGTGTAGGCTCCGCGGGCGCAAATGCTTCCAGAACCACATGAGCATTGCTGCCGCCGAACCCGAAGGAACTGACACCCGCACGCCGGGGTAGCGAGCCGTGATGTGGATCGGTTGGAACATGCCATGGGCGGGTTCGCTCGACAATAAAAAAGGGTGAATCCTGTAATGACAGGCGGGGGTTTTCCTGTTGCCGATGCAGAGTGGCCGGGATGATGCCGTGCTTCAGGGCCAGGACCACCTTGGTTAGACCGGCAATCCCGGCAGCCGCCTCCAAGTGGCCTATATTGGTCTTGACTGAGCCCAGCCCGCAGGAACCCTTGAAGGACGGGCGGCCCCAGGCTTTGCTCGCGTTGGCAAAGGCCCGCCTGATGCCTTCCAACTCCACGGGATCGCCGAGCGTCGTGCCCGTGCCGTGGGTTTCGATATAGGTGAGCGTGGCCGGATCCAGACCGCTGTCGCGCCAGGCGCTTTCGAGGAGCGCCGCCTGGGCCTTGGGGCACGGAGCGGTCAGCGATTTGGCACGACCGCCGTGATTGACCGCGGTACCCCGGATGAGCCCGTAGATGTTGTCGCCATCCCTCTGTGCGCTCGTCAGCGGCTTCAACAGGACCAGGCCCAGTCCTTCCCCTCTGACGATGCCATTGGCGTCCCGATCAAAAGCTCTGCACAGGAAGTCGGGTGACAACAGGCCCATCTTGTCCATGAGCGTAAAGGTGGTGCGCTCGAGCATCAGGTTGACGCCACCGGCCAGGGCCATCTCGCATTCACCACCGCGAATCGCACGGACCGCGCGGTGAACCGCCACCAGCGAGCTCGAGCAGGCCGTATTGATGGCCTCGCTGGGTCCGTGCAGGTTCAGCAGAAAGGAAATACGGTTGGCCAGGACGGCATGATTATTCCCCGTCAGCAAGTGGCCCTCGGGCTCGGCCAGTAGCCGAGCCTCGTATTCGTGGATCTGTGCCCCCACGAAGACGCCCGTGCCGGAGCCGCCCAGGCTGGAGGGTGCGTAACCGGCATCCTCGAACGTATGCCAGGCGGCTTGCAGAAGCAAGCGTTGTTGAGGATCCATATAGGCGGCCTCGCGTGGTGAGATTTCGAAGAAGGCCGCATCGAAGCGGTCTATTCCTTCGATGAAACCACCGCGCCAGCATTTTTCTCCCTCACCTGGGTCGCCGAATCGTTCCACCGGGATATCCGATAGGAGCAGCTTTCCCTGTTTCAGGTTCTCCCAATAGTGGCTCACATCCGGTGAGCCCGGAAAAATGCCGGCCATTCCGATGATGGCCACGGCGCTTTCCTCTCCCTTTCCGAGCCTATCGCCGGCGCCGGCTTCCCCCTCGGAATCAGGGTCCGTCCGGTGCACCTCTCCGGCTGACCCGAGCGCGTGAACGGCCTGGGGTTTCCTTGATTCGAGTTTCTCCGACCGGGCCGGGAGTTCATCCCCTTTGCCGTAATAGGCAGTCAGCGCGGCAGCATGTCGGTCAATCAAGGTTTGGGCATGGCGTCGAATCGATGCTCCCTCGAACAGATCCACCGGCGAGATCGCCAACCCGTAACGGTCGCTCAAGGCTCCGGCCAGTTGCTCCAAAAGCAACGAGTCCATGCCGTATTGGGTCAGATCCTTGTCAGGGTCGATATCCACTTCATTCATGTCCAGCAAAGACGCCAACAGAGCGATCAGCTCGTCTTCTATCAGGGGTAACAGCTTGTTTTCCATACCGCCTCCCAAATCATGCACCTGAGATTTTCCAGCCATGGTTGTCGGTAGCCGCGCCGTTTCTCCGAGCCGGTAGCGGTTCTTTTCGAACGGGTATCCGGGCAAGGGAAGGCGGTGGCCACCTCTTCCCCGCCGATGCCGGTACCAGTCGATGTCCCCGCCACCGACCCAGGTCCGCGCGAGCCGGATCAGTGTTTGGTCTGCCCTATCGCGCTCCGGGATACTCATCGTCGGTCCGCTCTTCTCCGAGCCCTCGAAGAACGGCACGTCCGGCGAGCGACCTTCCAGGCCGGCTCTGATCGCTTCGACCAGCTCTTGCTTGGAAGAAACGATCACTGCCCAGCGAACCGCCATGGCTGCACGGCCCGTCTGCAGCGTGCAGGCGATGTCCGAGAGGCCGGCCCGCTCCGTATGCGAGACCCGCCCGCCATCGGCCTCGAGATCGTGGAGAAACCGCCGTAACAGAGCCTCCAGTCGGGACGCCTTGTGGGCTGAAAACGGAATGATCTCCGCTCCTCCGTCCTCTGCCGTGGCCGGTTGCTCGAATTCCTCGAGGATCAGGTGTACATTGACCCCACCCGCCCCGAACGAGCTGACGCCCGCCCGCCGGGGATAGATCTTGCCTTCGATCTTGGGCCTGTCCCAGGGCATCGCGACCTCGGGGATGAAAAAAGGCAGCCGCTCGAAGTCGAAATGCGGATTGCCGGGGCTCCCGTTCAAAGAGGGAACATGGGTCTTGTGCTTGAACTGGAGCAGGACCTTGGTCAACGAGGCGATCCCGGCCGCTGCTTCCAGATGACCGATATTGGTTTTGACCGAGCCCAAGGCGCAAAACCGAAAGTCATCGGTGTCCCCGGCAAAGAGACGGCTCAGGGCCGTTAATTCAGTCCGGTCGCCGCGCGGGGTCCCCGTTCCGTGGGCCTCGAGGCAGGTGATCGTCCTCGGCGCGAACCCGGCTTCCCGCTGAGCGCGGGCGATCACCTCGGCCTGAAGACGCTCGTCCGGTGCAAGGAAACCCGGCGCGGAGCGACCGGCGTTGATCGCGCTGCCTCGAATCACCGCATAGATAGGATCCCCGTCTCGCAACGCCTTACTCAGGGGTTTGAGTAGAACGGCACCCACCCCCTCTCCCAGGGCGATGCCGTCCGCATTGGCGCTGAAGGCCCGGCAGCGGCCGCGCGGGGGCAGGAGCCCCGAGCGGCGGTACCAGGAGGCGTGCGCGCCATGGGTCAGGACCTTGACACCACCGGCCAGGGCCAGGTCGCATTCACCGCGAAGCAGGCTTTCTCCGGCCAAATGGACGGCGGTGAGTGATGCCGAGCAGCCCGTATCCAGGGCCAGGCTCGGCCCGGTGAAACCAAAAAAATGAGAAACGCGGTTGGCCACGTGCCAGGACCACAGGTTCGCACCGCCACCGTCGGCGTTGTCAACGTAGAGGTGGTAATCCGACGACATCACGCCCACAAAGACGCCGACCCGCTCCCGCTCCGGGTCGAAGACGTAGGCCGCATCCTCTACGCAATGCCACGCCGCCTCGAGGAACAGGCGTTCCTGCGGGTCCATACGGGGCGCTTCCCTGGGCGCGATGTTGAAAAACAACGGATCGAAGGCATCCTCATCGCTGAGAAAACCGCCCCACTGCAGAGCCGCCTCGGCCGGTTCCCCCGACAACCCGCGGTGCGGTGGCCTCGGCGTCATGCGGCAACGCCCCTTGACCAGGTCTTCCCAAAAGGACGGGATGTCCGCCGATCCGGGGTATCGCCCACTGATGCCGATGATCGCGATGCCGTCGCGGGCGGCGTTTCCTTCCTCAGAAGGCTCGGCGACGCGCTCGAGACGATCGCGACGATCCGCTTCGACCCGGCCATCGGGAGCAGACGCTGCCTTTTCGGCTGCAACGCTCTTGCGAGGCCGTATGGCAAGGATCAGGCTCTGAAAGGGCTCTTCTCCCCGGAGACCTTCCCCGTAATACCGGATTTGCTCGAAGCCTGCTTCTGCCAACAGATCGCACCAGCCACGCCCGTCGACAAGCGGTGCGTTCGGCAGTCTCGGGTCCGCGTCGCGAAACTGCCACCACCCGTCAGTCAGCCCGAACGTCATACTGTGAAACCCGCTTGCTCGGGTCAACTCGTTGAGGATCAGCACACCGCCCGGAACCAGCAGGCGAAAGAGGTTCTCAAGGGCCGGTCTCAGCTTCTCGGCACCGTGAAGGACGTTGGTCGCAAAGATCAGGTCACGGCTTTGGGGGAGGAATTTGCAGGCGTCGGGAACTCGGCTCATATCAAACGTGGCAAAGCGCACAAAGGGGTAGCGCTCGGAGAAGACGCGCCTGCCATGGGTCACGAAGACCTGCGAGATATCGGTATAATCATAACGGAGGTCATTGCTTTCGCGGGCCAGCCTTGCCAGGACCTTCTCGCTGGAAGCGCCGGTTCCGGCGCCGACTTCCAGGATCCTGAACCCGGGCTCGGAACCGACCTCTCCGAGCTCGCGGCAGGACCCTACGAGCTCGGCGAGGAGCGTGTTCAGCCAATCGGAAAAGGGGTTGTTGCTGTAGATACCCTCGACCATGTCGAAGCCGCCCTGAGGGAAGAGAACCTCGATGGCGCTCCGTTCACCCGTCAGCACATCGGGCGTAGCCGCGAGGCAGGCTTCCAAGAGGCACAGATGGGCCGCGTAATCCCCCCGGGCTTCCGCCCGTGTTCTCGCTGCGGCCAACGCCTCTGCCGGCCTGTCCCTGTCCGCGTAGGGCTCGGCGGGACGAAATCCGTGCGTGGTTTGCTGCAGCAGTCGCCGTCGCACCAATAATGCCAGCAGCGCCTCGAAATGAGCGCTATATGCATCTCTGACCTTCAATCTCTGCTGAAGTTCCGCGCATGAGCAAGGAAAATCCAAGCCCGCTTCCATCAGCCAACGCAGCAGGAAAAAAGCACCATAGGACTCCAGGTCGTGCATGGCATTATTGTAACCACGACAAAGATGCTCAGGGTCTCCCCCGTGTTCATCGATCCAAACGTGCATGCTCCTCAACATATCCGAGGTCACCGAAGAAGGGGTTGTTCTTCCGGTCTCGGCGAGAAGACCGTGGCGCGCCAGCAGCACATCGCCTTTCACGAGGACCAGGCATTCGTCGAGCCCCCTCGCGAATACCTCTTTCAGGGACGCGATCGCTTCCCGTTTTTCCAAAGCATGGATACCGCGCCTTTCCATATGCTCCGCAAGGCCCTCCCGTGCTCCCATTCCTGTTTGGTGCCACCATCCCCATGAAATCACCTTCACGGGGAAGGGAGACCGTGCCCGCAATACATCGCCGAGGGCTTCCTGGAAACGACAGGCCGCGGCGTAGTTACCCGCCCCTCGCGCGCCGATGGCGGCAACGGCCGAGCCGTAGTGCACGAAGAAGTCGAGCGGCTCGTCCCGGGTCAGTTCGTGAAGGATCATGCTGCCGCGCACCTTGGGCGCGAGCACGGATGTCAGGGCCTCATCGTCCATTTGCGAGAGCGTGCGATCGGCGAGCACACCCGCCGCATGGAAGATACCGTTGATCGTGCCGAAACGACGCTTTGCCTCGGCAAGAGCCTTGCCCATGGCAGCTCGGTCCGCCAGATCCGCCCGGAGGTACAGAGCTCGAGAGCCCATGGCCTCGAGCTCGCGCAGACACGCCCGCTTGTGCTCGTCCAATGCGCGCGCGCCCGTCAGAATCAATCGGGCCTCATGCTCGCGCGCCAGAAATGAGGCTGTCTCGAAACCCACACCCCCGGTTCCGCCGGCGATGAGATAGGTGCCGCGATGCCTGAAGAGATCATCTCGTTGTGATGCTGCCGTCTCGACCGGCGCGTACCGGCGCAGGTAACGCCGTCCCGACCGAATGCAGACTTCGGCCAGATCGGTGCTCGGTGGCTCCGCGGCAATATGCGCCGCAATCCGATCGGGTGGCTCCGATTGATCGATATCGATACATCTGATGCGGAGCCGGGGAAATTCCAAAAGGGCGTTCTTGGCCAGCCCCACCACGAGCGCGCTGAACGGGGAGCCCGGCTCTCCACCCGATAATGGGTGAAGACGATCGGTGAGAACGACCAGGTAAACCGGCTTGCGATCACCGCTACCAAGGGCCCGTAGCAGGTGCAGAAACCGGCGCAGGACCTTCATGCCCTGTTGCTCCTCGGCAATACCACGCTGGATCGTGCCGGCCATGAAATAAATCCGATCCAGGTCAGGGGTGTCGCCGAGCTGCCGGCGAAAATCCCGGCTGTGAGAATAAGCCTCACGACCGTTTTGCGCCTCCAAGCCGAATTGAAGAACCCGCGGGTGGGCTCCGGCCAGTGCCTGAGACAAGCCGGTCTCCGCGGGGGGAGAGAAAACGAGCTGGGAGCCCGGGTTTTCGTGGCCCTTTTCCAAAGGCTGCTCGACCCATGTGGGCCGGTAGAGAAGACGCTCTCCCATGTTTCTACCTACTGGTTTCCTACTCGTGTTTTCGACCTTGTCGATTCGATTGGGTTTTCCGGGAACAGGCAGGTATCAATCATCCGCCCGGCTTGTCGTCCAGCCACGCTCGTGGAGCCATTCATAAGCAGTCCCGATCCAGGCATCCATGCCGGCTCTGAGCATTTTCAATTTCACGGGTTTGCTGTTGAGTTGATAGGTTTTCACATTGAGCTTGGTATCCAGCCGGAAGTAAGCATCTTTCAAAAGGGCAGCCGAGACAATATTGGAAAAGGTGTAGGTGCTACCCAGAACCATATTCATAAGGGCCAACGGGTTGTGTGGATCAAAGATCCACGCACCCCACCCCATGCAGGGATTATGGGCGTGTATGTAATTGTCGTACATACCGACTCCCAGAGAGAGGATTTCGATGTTTTCCAATCGAGCTTCCGGCAGAGGCTCTCGATTGGGAGGTTGCTCACCCTCTGAAAGCGATAGGTGCGACATAGCGCGTGTCAGTCCACCGATACTAGGATTGGCAGCGAAGATGCCGCCATCTACTGTATTTCTGAAAACGGGAAAGATGATCGGAGCGGCCGATGTGCCGAGCATGGCATGCAGCAAAGAGGCGTCGAGATCAGTATCCGCGAATTTAACGATGCTCCGCATATTGCTATAGGAAAAAGGAAGCCAGATTTTGACTTCTTCGAGTGATTCTTTTCCGAATTGGTGACAGTCATCGGGAAATTTTTTGCGTAGATTCTTTAGCAGACGCTCCTGGCTGTAATTGAGCCGGCTAGCTTGGGCCTTGAGATTAAAGACAAAAACCGCCATATCGTAGTCGCACACATGTGCCAACGTGAGTTTCTCCGGTGGGGCCGCGTCCGAGGTTTTCGCGAGCAGGGATTTGAAATTCTCGATTGAGGCCGAATTCGGGCTGAAAGGGGCGATTCCCAGAATCCCGGGTAGGAGAGTCCACAAGTGGGGGATAACGGTCACCTTGTCCAGCCAGAAATCCAAACAAAGATCGATGGCCTTGACGATGCCGCGTTTACCGGCCAGGGCCATGATCAACGCATTGACACCGCCCGCAGAGATACCGGTAATCATATCTATGTTCTTCAGGAATGGCGCCTTCTCCTCCAAGCGTTTGAGCATGGCCAAGGAGATGATCGTCTTGTCTCCGCCACCGTCAAAAGAGAGAATCCGGTACTTGCGCGCCTTTGCCTTCCGTTTGTGCACAATGCGCCGGTATTGCTCTCTCAGGCGCTCTTTGTCCACGCCATGCTTCTGACAGACACGGGCTTCCGGAGCACCCTGTGCGATTTCCCGGAGCATTTTGAGCATTCTGACTTCTTCCTCGGTCGTCGTGATCTCTTTCTCGAGGCGAGACAGCGCTTCCCGCTTGCGGTCCGGGGTCATCTCCACAAAAGGAATCTCCATGATCTGCTCCTGGGAAACCCGCCCGGCTGCCTGGCGCGGGCCGGTAGGCATCAAAGTCCGGGGACCCTCAGATCGACGCGCCCGCCGATCTGCTCGAGCATGCGGTACAGGCCCGTGGTTGCACGGTTGTAGTAGGTCATGCCCTTCGGCAGGTTACACATGAGCGGGGTGGCGTTCATCAAGGACTGGTTCATTCTACCCACGAAACCCGGCTCCCTCGAAAAATCGAAACCCTCAGCAGCCGATACCCGCACTACGTTTTCCCTGATGGGCTCGAGCTTGTCGATGTATGCTTCCGGGGCTCCTGCTCCCTCAAGCATGCCCAAGCCTCGATAGATCGCGACGACGGACGGAAAGTCACCGCTCAGATAGCTCCGGATCAAATTCTTGATCGTCTGGATGAAACCGGGCTCGAAGGTCTGCACGCAACCGAAATCGATGATGCCGAGCTCGCCCCCCGGTAAGAAGAGATAGTTCCCGGGATTGGGATCGGCATGGATTCTCTCCAGCTCGAAGATACAGTGATAGAAGAATGCGACCAGGAGCCGCGCATAAGCGTCCCGTTCTTCCTGCGAGGGATTGCCGGCCAACCACTGGTGCAAGTGACAACCGTCCAATCGCTGGGAGGAAAGGACCAACTCGGTGCTCAGCTCTTCATTGATATCGGGGATCACGATTCCCTCGAGGTGAGCAAGTTGCGCCTTGAACCATAGGGTTTGCTCGGCTTCCCGCTCGTAATCGATTTCTTCTACGAGACGGGTTTCGATCTCCCTGAGAGAGGAAGACACCAGCCGCGGGTGGACGTGGGCGCCGGTGGGCAGCATCCTGATCAGGGTGCGAATCATTTTCATATCATCGATCAAAGTCGTGCCGATCCCGGGATATTGGATTTTGACGGCCAGAGGGTGTCCGCCGGGGCCGATGGCACGGTGGACCTGGCCGAGGCTGGCCGCCGCAAAGGCCTCGGGCTCGAAGTCACGGAAGAGCGACTCGGGCGCCTCCCCCAGTTCGGAAAAGAGCACGCCACGCGCCGTGGCACGGCTCATGGGCGGGACCTCGTAGCAGGCCTTGCCCAGCTTTTGGCGTATGTGGTCGGGGACCAGATCGACCTCGAGGCACAAAAGTTGAGCCGCCTTGAGCGCGGTACCCCTCAACCGGGAGATTGCCTCGAAGACGACCTCTGCCATCTCCTCGCGGGTTTGGCGGCCCTGTTCCTCCCGTTTAGCCTCGCCCGCGAGCAAGGTGGTGGACAGATGCCTGATTTGCAGGGACGCTGCTTTGGCGCCGGCCATGCCCGCGATGGAGGATCTGCGGAGCTTGCCGCGTGGCACATGGGTCTGTCTTGTCATGCATTACTCCTCGGTCACTTTTCCTCGGGTCGAGGTGGTGGGTTGGTTGGGGTCCCCATCAGCCCTTCGAGCAGACCCAACAGCATGGACCAGTTGGGGACAGGGTAGGGCGGTTCCGGAAAGTCTTCCGGGCTGAGCTGCGCGAAGGCCGGTTGGTCTTCCCAGAGATTCGCGAGAATACGGGTGATGAACCGCGTCAACCGTGAGGTTTTGTAGTAATTCTCCGAGAGATCGTTCAGCCAATAATCCAGGATGAAGCGATAGGCGAAAGCACACCAGGACGGCAACAGCTTGTGGAAAGGAGCCTCCCGATAGCTTTCGTCGAGACCCATGTGAATGATCGATTCCATGGCACCGGTGAGCTGCTCTTGGAAATGGGAATCCAGGACCAGGCCGTCGGGAAGCGGTGGGCGCGCGGCGGTTTTCTCGAGAAACTCCCGATCCGGCCGTAACAAAACCTGGTGGGTCTGCATCAGGGCGGCCAAACGATCGGCCAGGGGATAGCTCGGGAAATCTTCGTCCGGCTCGAGAACCTCGAGCGCCTCCGCCAACCTCTGCTGCTGGTAGGCCATGACAATGGCGATCTTATTGCCGAAAAGCTTGAACAAGGTGCCCCTGGTGACCTCGGCACGCAGCGCGATTTCCGCCAAGCCGGCCTCGGCATAGCCCTGCTCGATGATCACAGTCACCGCTGCCTCGATGATGCGGCGCTTTTTTGTGTTCCCTTTCGGCTCGACCATGGTCTTTCAACTCTCAGTTCGCCAGCAGACGCTCGAGGAGGGCGTCCACATCCTTTTCTCTCAAGCGCTCGACCTCGAGGCGGAGCGCCGCCTCTTTCTCGAGGCTCTCGCCCTCGAGAGTAGGCGCCGCGTGGGAGGACACGGATTCTTCCATCGTTCCGATCAGCTCGCCGAGGGTCGCATGTTCAAAAAAGGCAGCCACGGGCAGATCAATCCCGGACTTTTGCCTGAAAAGCACGATGATCTCCTCCAGCTTCAGTGAATCCACCCCGTGATCGAAGAGCGAATCATCGGCACCGAGGCGCGTGCCGAGCACGTCGCTCGCGATCTCCGAGAGAAGATGCTCCCATGCCGGGCGCTCGACAGCGCGATCCGACTTCTGCCCGCCGGGCGCGCTCATTGATTCGCCATCCGCGGCTGTCCCGTCACGACACAGCCAGAACCGTTTTTTGCGAAACGGTGTCGTCGGCAAGGGAACCCGCCGACCGTCGCGAGGCCGTTCTCCCAGGGAGGCGCCCTCGACCCAGCGCCGCACCTGCAAACAAAGGTCTTCGGCCGTCTCTGCAAGGGGGATTCCGGCTTCGTGGCCTTCGCCGGCTCGTTCGCTGTGCCAAATGCCGGGACCACGCTCACCCGCCAGGAAAACTCCCAACCTTGTACGCAGCTCTTGCTTACTCGCGGCCACCACCGCAAGGCGCGTTGCCATTACTTCTCGTCCGACTCTCAGGCTGTAGGAGATATCCCGGGCGCGGAGCTTGTCCGATTGCCCGCCACCCAGCAGGTCGTACAGGCTCCGTGCCAGCGCGATCAGGGTTACCTGGTCGGGTGCCGAGAGCAGGAAGGGAAGCAGATGATCCGCGTCCTCGGGTTCCGGGCCGCCGTCACGCGGAGGGGCCTCCAGGACCAGATGGGCGTTGGTGCCCCCCGAACTGAAGGCGCTGACGCCGCCCCGTCGCCGATGATTCGCCGGTTGCGGCCAGGGCTGGGTTATACGATGAATTGTGAAAGGGGATGCATCCAGCTCGAGGAGAGGGTGCGGCTCTCTGAAATCCGGCATGGCGGGAATGGTTTCGTGTTCGAAACAGAGCATCAGCTTGCACATCCCGGCTAACCCCGCGACGGCCTCGCCATGACCCACATGCGCCTTGACCGTGCCCAGCACCTGTTTCGTTTCAGCTTGAGATTCGTATCCCAGGGCCGATTTCAGGCTGTCTATTTCGACGGCATCGCCCAGCGGGGTGGCCGTACCGTGAGCCTCGAAGTAATCGATGCTCCCAGGATCGACGCCGGCATCTCGCCAGGCCGCGCGCAGAACCTCTTCCTGGGCCTGGGGATGAGGTGTGCCCGGGCGATGCGAAGACCCGTTGTGGCTCACCGCGGAGCCCTTGATAACCGCGTGCAGGTGATCTCCGTCCTCGAGGGCGGATTCCAGGGGCTTCAGGAGCAGCGCGGCAACGCCCTCTCCCAGCACAAACCCGTCGGCTCGTGACTCGAAGGGATGAATCCGGTTGCTCGAGGATATCTTGTCCTCATGAGCGCGAAGGTGGCGGCTGTCCAAAACCAGATTGACACCGCCGACCAGGGCCGTATCGCATTCCCGCTGTCTCAAGGATCGGACGGCCTGGTGGACGGCCACCAGCGATGAGGCGCAACCACAGTCCAGCGTCAGGCTCGGCCCTCTGAGATCGAAATGGTGGGAAAGGCGCCCGGCCAACGCCTGTAAGCCCGGTGTGGCGCAGGAGGCATCGCTCGCCAGGGTCCGTGGCCAGTAATCGTAGGAGCCGGCGCCGATGTAGACGCCCGTGCGGCTGCCCTTCAGATCCAACCCATAGCCCGCGTCCTCGATACATTGATGCGCCGTTTCCAGCAACAACCGTAGCTGCGGGTCCGCATGAGTTGCCTCCTCTTCGGAAAACCCGAAACAGATATGGTCGAAATCGGCCACGTCTTCCAGGTAACCTCCCAAGGCCCCGTCTTCGCTCTCTCCAGGAGCCGTCAACGCCTCCCGGCGGTCCGCCGGCGGTGCGGAGATCATGGGTTCGTCTTGCAGGAGACGGTCCCAAAAGGCGCGATAATCGGCGGCGCCCGGGAACCGGCAGGCCATGCCGATCACCGCGATATCGTGCCCGGCATCCCTCGCTACCGAAGAGGTTAGCGTTGTTTTTTGGGCGCTCGCGAGAGCCACGCCCTTATCCGGTGAAGAAGGCTCCGGAGCCGCGGGAGGGCTGTCCTCGATCGATCTCTCCGAGCGACGTCGCTTTTCGAGGAAAGAAACAACGGCCTCGGACTGTTCAGACCATAAGTAGTCCGATAATCCTTTCAGCGTGTTGTAGCGAAACAATAACGTCGGATAGAGCTCGACCTGGAGATCTTCCTCCAGATCCGCCACGCTTTCCAAAAGGTCCAACGAGTCGACCTCGCGATCGAGAAAAAACGAATCGTCAGAAGGGGGCCTTATTCCTTTCGAGCTCAGTAGCGCTCTGAGGTAGCGCGCAAGCTCTTCCTTCAGATCAGGGTCCACCCGAAGGGTTTTGAGATTTCCCTTTTCCCTGTTGTGCGCTTCGTTTAGGAAGATCGTCACGGCCTCTCTCGATGTCAGTGTTCCTGCCTCCACCCTTTGAAGAACCTCTCTGATCGTATTTTTCATGGCTCCTCCTCATACAGTGGCGTGCCGGCTCCCCTCGATCCCGATCGGTGGGAAGGCACCGTCCTCTCTATTTCCCGAAGACGGGAATCCAGGCTCTCGGCCAGACCAATTAGGGATTCCTTGCCGAGTAAAAGGGTCATATGGTTTCCGGGCAAAAGGATCTTTTTCAATCCACCCGTCGCGAAATGAGCAGTTCCTTCTTCGAGGGGGTCCGTTCCCCTGGGCAAGCTCCCCATGGCGCGAAACATCGTCACCCGGCCGGCGTAGGTTTGAGGCCGGTAGGTCAGGCTCGCACGGACGTTGAGAGCGAACAGACGCGCCGAGCGCAGTGCCTGACGTATCAAAGATGGGGCGTTTCGAAACCCGTGCCGGCTCGAGGGCAAGCTGATCCCGACCCATTGAGCGATTTCCACCAACCTCCCGTAATGGGTGGGCGGCTTGATCTGGAAGCTCCAGCGAAGAAACTTCAAGCCGAGACCGATACGCTGCAGGGGCCGGCGCATCCGAGCGCGCATGTGATCGGTCAGAACACCGGTATCGAATAGGGCCAGCATCTCGACGTGCCGGCCCCGTGCCTCCAATTGTCTGGCCATTTCGAAGGCCAGGACACCACCGAACGACCAACCTCCAAGGCGGCAGGGCCCATGGGGATAGAACTGCTCCAACGCATCGCAGAAGCGAGTAGCCAGGGTGGCGACGCTGTCCACGGGTGGCTCGTCGTCAATCAACCCCGGACATTGGAAACCGTAGATTCCGAGCTCGGGATCCAGGTTGCGAACCAGGTCGAGGTATACGAGCGGAGAGCCCGCGGCAGGAGGCAGGAGGAACAGAGGCGAGCGTCGCTCGCCCTGGTTGAGGAGGCGGAGCGTGGCCGGTAGAGATGTCCGGTCCTCCGCGCCCTCGAGGCGGGCCGCGAGACCCCGCACGGTTGGGGCGGCAAACAGGTCGGCGGGCTCGACCCGTTTCCCCAGGGAGGTCGAGACCCGATCACAAAAAACCAGCGCCAGAAGGGAATGACCGCCCTGCTTGAAGAAATCGTCGTCACGGTTGGGATCGTGCCGCCCGAGAACCTCGCCCCAGATGGTCAGCAGTTGGGACTCGAGCGCCGTAAGGGTCTCGCTTGCCCGGCCATGACCAGCTGATTCCCCGGTTTCCACCTCGCTTCCGACTTCGGTCTTCCGTTGCTCAGGGCGGATGGTGATCGTAGTAGCGAACCGGTCCTCCAGGCTCAGCTCGGGAGGGTGTTGGGCGAAGGGAGAGCCTGGCTCGGGTACATACCAGGCCCGCAGCTGCGCCAAGACCCACGGGCGACCCGTCAGGTGGGGTCGGACAGCGGGACCGGCTCCGTCCAGACCGATGAGGTGCTGACCTTCCCCGGCCGCCAGTGCAACCAGCAGCGAGGTCAGGCCCCGCCGCATGTCGATACCGCAAAAGCCGCGAGCGCGCAGCAGCTCACCGTGGGCCAGATCGGCGGACATGCCCACGCCCTGCCACCAGCTCCAGTTGATGCCATAAACCGCGACGCCTTTACCACGTATTGCCCGGCAAAAAGCGTCCAGGCTGCTGTTGGCCGAGGCGTAGGCACCGGTCCCGGCGAAGCCGAAGCAGCCGGTGATCGAGGAAAAGGCGACGAAGATCCCTTGCCCACGCAGTATCCGAAACAGCACGTGCGCCCCTTTCAGCTTGGGCGCGGACACCTGGGTCAAATCGGTCACCTCGTGGAGCGATCCCATCGTTTGGATACCGGCAAGGTGGAACACACCGTCCAAGCGGCGGCCCCAACGTTTCTCGGCGGATCCGACCGATGCCGCTACAGCCGTCTCATCGCAGATATCGACCGCCTGGTAGCGAACATCGCCTCCGCTCCTTTTCAGAGATTCGAGGCCGGCGACAACGGCTTCCTCGTCCGGGGCCCGCCTTCCCAACAGCAGCAGCCTCGCCTGGTAGCGAGCCAACAGAAGGCGCGCGAGCGCAACGCCGATCCCACCGAGACCACCGCTGATCAGATAACAACCGCCCCGCTCGAGCGGTGGTCGGCGCGGCTGCCCGTGAGCCATTTTCTCGAGCCGCGGCACCAGACGCACCCCATCCCGATAGCACACCTCGATTTCGGCTTCACCGGCCCCCGCCTCCGCGAGGATGCGGCCGGCATGGTCGCTCGCTTGATCATTGCAAAGCTCGAGATAGGTTGCGCGTACCTCCGGCACCTCACGGCCGAGCGCGTGGAACAGGCCGACCGCCCCCGCGTGTTGGTTGCCCTTACCTGCAGCATCCGCGCGTGTTGCGAAAATCAGCCGGGACGGCCTTGCCCGGGGAGTCAGCCCGTGCAGCGTGCGGATCAGGTACAGCAGGCTGGTGCAGCCCGGGTCGTCCCCATTCGCCGCATCCTCGGCTGCCATCGTCCACGCGTGGAGCACGGTGCCGATGCGGAACCCATCACCGGTCAAAGCCTCCAGTAAATCGGCGTAATCCTCGGGATTGGCGGGGTCGATCCGGTAATCGTCGGCGGCGCATCGACGGAATCGGAACCCCGGCCGGACCCGAATCGTTCTCAGCCCACGTGCACGTGCCTGTTCCAGCAGTGACAGCGCGGTCGCGCCGCCATCGGTGAAGACGAGCATCTCACCCGAGGGGAGCGCCTCGCTTTGTGCCGGCCGGGCGATGAGCGTGCGGCGATAGAACCAATCGGGCAGCGTCTCCGCATTCTCTCTGAACAGGTCTGTTTGCTTTTGAATCTCTCGAAAGTCGCCCCGCTCCAGAGCGCGTCCCAATTCGAGCCGCTGGATCTTGCCGCTGGTGGTTCGTGGGAACAGGTCCTCAGCAATCGGGATGACATAGATCGGCGCAACACCCAGGACAATGGTTACCTTTTCGGCAATGGCGCCGGCTAGTGCAAAGCGCTCGGTTCCCGGTTCGGGAACGAAGAAGATAGCCAAACCCTCACTGCCCGAGCTCTCATCCGGCACGGCACAGGCCGCGGCCAGGGTTGGCCTGACACCCGGCACCCCGGTGACGACTGCTTCGACCTCGTGACAGTAGAGCTTGACCCCGCGCACGTTGATCATTTCCTTTTCGCGGCCCGTCAGGGTCAAGCGCCCGTTCAGGATGAAGCCCCGGTCGCCCGAATCGAACCAGCCGTCGCCGGTGAACGCCTCCCGGTTCGCCTGGTCGTTGGCTACGTACCCGGGCGTGACCACCTCGCCCCGGATCTGCAGACGGCCGATGAAACCTTCCGGTAAGGTCTTGTTCTCCTTGTCGGTAATGCGGATCGCCACACCGGCGATCGGTGGGCCCAGATCGATAAAACTCAAGGAATCCGGGCTACCCGGCTCGGCTGCGATCAGACGGCCGTCGAGCGAGGGTTTGAAGATCGAGTGCCGGCAGGTCTCCGGGTCGAAATCACGGGTATAGGTGATACAGGTACAGGACTCGGCCATGCCGAAGGCAGGCTGCATGGCCGCGGGTGCGACACCGGACGGGGCCAGGCGCGCCAAAAATTCCCTGACGACCGGCTCGGTCACCTGCTCGCCCGCGTTCATGAAGGCGCGTATCGAGCCCAGATCCCAACTTCTGCTCACGCGGGCGGCCGCGTCGGCTACCAGCTTATAGCCGAAATTGGGCGACCAGGTATGGGTCACGCGCAGTTCCTCGATCAGGTCCAGCCACCGCGTCGGCTCGGCCAACACATAGCCGGTATCCACCATGACCTGATCCCTGCCCAGATAGACGTCTACCAGGTGACAGGTAAGCATCGGGACCACGTGGTCCAGGGGCAGCCAGTTGAGTGAGACATTCTCGTCGCGCTCGGCCTCCGGTTGTCCGGTGCCGTGAATATGGGCAACGATGCCGCGATGGGTCTCGCGAATGCACTTGGGCAGGCCCGTGCTCCCGGACGTGAGCTGGAAGAACACGGTGTCTTCCGGCCGGCAGGTCAACGGAAGAGAGGTACTGCCGGCAGAGCTGGTGCAGACCGGTGTAAGCACTTGGGGCGCACGTATCTCGATTGCGGCCGGTAACGCTTCGAGCTGAGCAGCCGTGGTCTCATCGGCGAGAATGATCGGCCGTCCCAGCAGGGCCCAGGTACTTGCCAGCTTGAACAGAACGCTGTTGGGCTTCTGATAGCTGGGTGCAATGGCCACGGTCACGGGAGCGATCCCGGCCAGGATACAGGCCCAGACAACGGTGAGATGCTCACGGCTCGAACGCAGCTGCAGAATAACCGTGTCGCCGGCGGCGAGCTGTTGCGCGACAAGCCAGGCGCGTAGCGTGCTTGCTTCCCGGAAGAGCTCGGCATAAGCCTGAAAATCCCGCTGCCCCCCGCCGGTGATATAGGTGATTCCCTTTCGGCCCCGTGTGGCGGCGGTTCTCTGAAGCGCCCGGTCCAAGGTGCCCGGCGCATCTTCGGGAATGACAAGGGGACCGCCATGAGCCAGGGCCGGTCGCCGGCTGTCGAGAGGTCCGGCTGCCGGGGCCTCAGCTTGAAGCGTTGCGCTGCCGAGGCCCTCGCCTCGGGCGGGTTCACCGGCATCACGCATCAGAAGATCGGCGAGGTGAAGTGAGCCCAGCGGCTCGCGGGTCAGGCTCACCTCGGCACCACAGCTGTCGATGCCCGGCATCGCTGCCAACGCTTGCCGGCATCGGCGCGCGCATGCCTCATCGGGCAGGGGCAGCCGGATCAGCGCGGCCTCATCGATGCGGCCATCGTGCGTCAGAGGCATGTGAGAAACCGGAACGGTGTGGACGCCGCCCGAAAGCTCACCTTCCGGGCCGGTGCGCTCATCGGCGACCACGTACGCCAACAGCTCCACCTCGCCATTCATATTCTTCCGCGAAAGGACGTGGTAGTCCCGGGCCGGTCCGGAACGGGTAAGCGATTCTGCCACCGCGGCCCTACTATCATCCGCGGGGCTGACTGGCGAGGGCATGTCCAACAGAAGGTCAAGCGATTGATCGGGTCTCTCCGATGCGCGGGTCAGGAGCGCTGTATAGCAGTCGATAAGACTGACGATGGTCGTTTCCGAAAACAGGTTGGCGTCGAAAACGAGCAATCCCTCGATGGTTTCGCCTCTTTTTCTGAGTTGGAGATCGACCTCCACGTGGAGCGGGGGTGGGATCGCTGTGATGGGTGTGGTTTCCAGATCGTAGAGATGGAAGGACTCTCCTTCTTCGGCGTAGACGAACATCACCTCGAAGAAGGGGTTGTTCCCCCGAAAACGTTCCGGGGCCACGGCCGCGATAATCGAAGACAATGGCAGGGCCTGGTGCTCATGAGCTTCGAGCACGCGGCGGCGGGTCGCTTCCAGGCTTTCCATAAAGCTCATCCCGGCAGAGAAGGTCGCGCTCAGGGGAAGCAGGTTGGCAAAAGGGCCGATGGCCTGGCGGTCGCCCCGGCGCGCGCGGTTGGCGAAGGGCACACCGACCACTACCCGTGCGGCCCGTTCCCGTTTCCAGAGTACGATCTGGAAGGCCTGGAGCAAGACCATGAACAAGGTCGCCCTGCCTTTTCGGGCCAACTGCTCGAGAGCTGCCGTAAGCGCCTTCTCGATGATAACCCTCCGGTAGGCAATCCGCAGTGCGCCCTCACCCCTGTCTCGATCGGGCGAAAGCCGGAACCGCGGGGTATCCTTCAAGCGAGCCCGCCAATAGTCCATGGCAGCACGGGCGCCGCTTTGCAGCCACCGATCCTCCCGGACGGCGTGCTCGGCGAATTGGATGGCCGCGGGACCCACCGGCAAAGGCTCGCCGGCAAGCGCTGCAGCATAGCTGTCGGCAAGCTCGCGACGGAAGACCTCGATGGAGAACAGATCCATGACGAGATGGTGCCACTGGAACAGAAGCAGGAAATGGGTTTCCTCGAGCTGCCAAAGGCAACACCGCCAGGGAACCTCATAGGAGAGGGGGTGGGAGGTGGCGTGCGCGATCAGACGCTCGGCGGTCTCCTCCGTAGTGTTGGAACGCACGCTGAGGGGCAGCTCGGCATGATCCTGCCGTTCCTGAGCCGGTGCCGCATCCCCCGTGAGAAAGCGGGTTGCCAAGATCCCGTGTCTGGAGGCCACATATGCCAGGGCCTGGCGAAAGGCGGGCACCGAGAACGGCCCGTTCAGGTGATATGCTTCCACCAGACTGGAGTACCGGCCCCCTCGCATGCAATCCATGAACAGCAGCTCTTTTTGGGAGCCACTCAGAGGAATGCGCGCACGGACTTCCCGTAACAGGCGCAGAAGAAGGGCACGTTTCTCATTCATCTTTTGGGATATATATCAAATGTATAACTTGGTTTTGGACTGCCTTCTTTCGTCACTTCACCTGTTTGCGGCATTATTTCGACAGGCAATGGCCCACAGGTATCCCGAGCCTCTCGAGCAACCGTTGACAGAACCTGGAATTCGACACGAAGGTATTGGGTAGTCTTACCGGTCATGTCTGTCAACAAGTAGGGAGGAGAATTTTTAGGATCACTGAGTGTGACTCCTTTATTGTCTAGAGGCAACAGAGTGTCGTAGGCCGTTTTTGTGAGATGAATACCACCATGGGCTGTCATGTTTAGAACAAAATCAGCAATCCGCCATGAGACAAAGCCGGCCGCATCCATGCTCTCAGTGACGACGATATTGGTGTCGTGTAGCATACATTCATAGCATCTCTTGACGAAAAGAACCTGGTATTGAACCGTGGTGACATTATTGTCGGAAAAGGTAGTCATGTTTTTCTCCTCCTCATGGGTTTTCGGTGGTCGTGTTGCCAGTTTTGCGGGTGTCGTGGACGCGGGTGGTCCGGGGGGTGGCTCAATGACAGATAGTGAGGTGGGCCTCCCTGATTCTGAAAGAAACCGTGAAAGCAGTTTGAGCTGATCGTACAGGAACGCGATTTGTAAGCGAATCACATCAACAAGGTCGGTCATCTCAGCGCTCTGTACATAGAGTTCGTGCCCTCTTTATCAATGCTTCGTTGGATTGTTCCACTCTCGTACCTTCAGCCATTCGACAGCATCGCCAACCCAGGCCCGATTTCCGATCCTGCTCAGCTTTTCGATATCGGGAGCCACGGTGGAACCCATGTTCTCGAGCAAATCTGAATAAGCATTCAAGTAGTAATAATCCTCATCATCCAAGCCCAGCTCAACAGTCGGGCTTGAGTATGTACCCCCGAGCAGGACATCCATCAGGATGAGCGGGTTTTCAGGATCCAATAACCATTGTCGCCACCCCATAAATGGGTTCGGGACATCCAAATACGAGTTGCCCATGCCGATACCAAAGGAGAATAGCTCGATATTTACTTTCGGCTTAAACAAAAAACCCATCCTATCGGATATCATCCGGGCCAATCCCACCCCTAACGGGCTGGGATCTGCAGCGTAAATACCTCCGTCCAAATGACCCTGAAAAACGGGATAAGCAATGGGCGCGGCGCTTGTCCTCATCATGATATCCAAGACAGGGTTGTCTTCCACATCGATGCCCATCATGAAGGGCAAAAGCACTTCGTGGACAGGAAAAATAGCACTATTAGATATATGAAGCGCGGGTCCCCAGGAGCATCCTTCTTTAAATTTCGAATTAATATCTTTCATAGTTTGATCGATCGCGTGAAGCACAGTCATAAAGCCTTGATAATTTTCATTGATGGTGACATGCCATTTATATTTTTGAATCGCCAAGAGGTGCTCACGTAACTTCTCGATCAGGTTTTCCAGGTCCGCCCAAGCCTGCCCGCCTTTCAAGTAAGGCGTGACAAGCTCTCTCATGACTGAAGGGGGTCGATGGAGAAAACTAAAATATTTAAAAGGATTTCTGGCGTATTTTCTCTTGAGTGAAAAGGACGGCACAACAACCATCAATTCCTCTCTCACTTCCTGAACATCTGAGATCATGATATCGGATACGTTTTTTTTATCGAGACCAGTCCCTTTGACCACGTTTTTCAAAAGCTTGCGCAATGCCGCATAATAATGTCTGCGGGTCCACAGAGGGGCATTTCCAGTGATCGCGTTCAGATACGTCTCAGGCTTCATAGGTCCTGCCACTTCTGACCAAAATCGAATCAATAGCTCGATCGTTCTCAGGAGCTTTCCTTTCGGTGTGAGCGCCATGGCCAACCCGTTGATGCCCCCTGCGGAAACCCCGGCGATTATATTGACGTGCTCCAGACAGTCGGGCAATTGTTCCAGGAGGCGCCGCATCATGATCAATGTCACGATGGACAAGGCGCCCCCGCCATTCATGCTGAGTATGCGAAAAGCATACTTGTGCGCCAGGGCTTGCTCACCGTTCTCCAGAGCCCTCTTAGACCATGCCGCCACCTCTTCTTCCGGCACCCCGAGATTCTTGCTGATCGACGCCAGCGACTGGCCCTCGACGAGGTGCGCCATGGCCGCGGCGAACTTTTGATAGTTGGTATGCCGATCCTCAAAAACCCTGTCGCCTTTTCTGTAATAGGTAATGAGCCATGATTGGAGCTCCATAGCGGTGACGGCATCGTTCTCATGATGACAAAAATCCTCGATGGCCTTGTCCCGATGCTCTTGGTGGAAGGCGAACCATTTCTTGATCCATTTGAATTTTTCTGTGGCGGTCCATTGCTTGCCGGCGGCTTCTTGGGTCATTGCTCGGTCCTGGTCAACTGGGTTTTTTTTGTGAAGCATGCGACGCCTTGGCGCGGTACGGCATTGCCTCCCAAGGGCATATCAGACATTTTTTGTGACAAAGTTGCTTCCGGGACGGCCGGCTCACGGCCCTTTCTTTGGAGAATCAGGTGTCAAGAAGGTGGTTTCTTTTAGTTTCCATCCCCGATGCTCCAACCAGTCGACGGCATCGCCGATCCAGGCGTTGTTGTGCGGGTGTCGTGGACGCGGGTGGCTCAATGACAGATAGTGAGGTGGGCCTTCCTGATTCTGAAAGAATCCGTGAAAACAGGTTGAGTTGATCGTACAGGAACGCGATTTGTAAGCGGATCACATCAGAAAAATCGATCATCTCAGAGCTCTGTGCATAACGTTCGTTTCTTCTCTGTCAATTAAGTAGGATTGTGCCACCCTCGCACTTTCATCCATTTGACAGCATCGCCAACCCAGGCATGATTTCCGATCTTTCTCAGCTGTACGATATCGGGCGTCACGGCGGACCCCATGTTTTCAAGCAAATCGGCATAAGCATTCAAGTTATAGTATTCGTCTTCATCCAAGGCCAACTCCAGGGCCGGACTCGAATAGGTACCCCCCAGGAGGACATCCATCAGGAGGAGCGGGTTTTCAGGATCCAATAACCATTGCCGCCACCCCATATATGGGTTCGGGAAATCCGAATAGGAATTGTTCATGCCGATACCGGCGGAGAATAGCTCGATTTTTACTTTTGGCTTATACAGAAAGCTCAACTGATCGATGATCATCCGAGCCATTCCCACCGCTATCGGGCTGGGATCCGCGGCGTAAATACCTCCGTCCAAATGACCCTGAAAGATGGGATAAGCAATGGGCGCGGCGCTTGTCATCATCATGATATCCAAGACGGGGTGGTCTTCGATCACATCGATGTTCTTCATATAGGGCGCAAGCAGTTGGCGGACAGGAAAACTCGGACCATCACACACATGAAGCGCGGGCCCCCAGGAGTGCCCTTCTTTAAATGTCGCATCAATATCTTTTATCGTTTGAGCGATCTCGAGAAGTTCAGATATATCGTCTTTGTATCGCTCAGAAGTGATGTTCAATCGCCATATACATTTTTGAGCGTCCAGGAGTTGCACACGAAACTTCTCCATCAGGTCTTTAAGGTCGGCCCAAGCATCCTCGTCTTTCAAATAAGGCATGACAAACGGTTTCATGGATGCCGGGGTTTGATGGAGAAAACCCTCATATTGAATAGGATTTCTCGGGCATTTTCTCTTGAGTGAAAAAGACGGCACAACAACCAACAACCCCTCATTCACCTTATGAATATCTGAGATCATGATATCGGCCACGTTTTTTTTCTCGAGCCCAGTCCCTTGGACCACGTTTTTCAAAAGCTTGCACAATGCCGCATAATAATGTTCGCGGGTCCACAGAGGGGCATTTCCAGTGATCGCGTTCAGATACGTCTCAGGCTTCATTGGCCCTGCTACTTCTGACCAAAATTGAATCAATAGCTCGAACGTTCTCAGGAGCTTCCCTTTCGGTGTGAGTGCCATGGCCAACCCGTTGATACCCCCGGCGGAAACCCCGGCGATTAAATTGACATTCTCGAGACAATCGGGCAATTGTTCCAGGAGGCGCCGCATCATGATCAATGTCACGATCGACAAGGCGCCGCCGCCATTCATGCTGAGGATGCGGAAAGCATCCTTGTGCTCCAGGGCTTGCTCACCATTTGTCAGAGCCCTCCTAGACCATGCCGCGACCTCTTCTTCCGGTACCCCGAGGGTCTTACTGATCGACGCCGGCGACCGGCCTTCGACGAGGTGCGCCATGGCCGCGGCAAACTTTTGATAGTTGGAATGCGGATCCTCAAAAACCCGGTGCCCTTTTTTGAAATAGGTAACGAGCCATGATTGAAGCTCCATCGCGGTGACGGCATCGTTTTCATGATGACAAAAATCCTCGATGGCCTTGTCCCCATGCTCTTGGAGGAAGGCGAACCATTTCTTGATCCATTTGAATTTTTCTGTGGCGGTCAATTGGGTCATTGCTCGATCCTGGTCAACGGGGTTGTTTTTGTGAAGCATTCGACGCCTTGACGAGGTACGGCGTCGCCTCCCAAGGGCATATCACGCATTTTTTGTGACTAAAGCTGCTCTCGAGACGGCCGGCTCACGATCTTTTCTTTGGAAAGTCAGGTGACAAGAAGGCGATCTCTTTCAGTTTCCATCCCCGATTCTCCAACCAGTCGACGGCATCGCCGATCCAGGCGTTGTTTCCAATCCTTTCCAGCTCTTTGAGATCGGGATCCACACTGGAAGCGAAGTTTCTGACCAGGTCTGAATAAGAATTCAAGTAGTAGTAGTCCGTAAGCTTCACGCCCAACTCTACCATCGGGCTCGTGTAAGTGCCGCCAAGCAGGACATCGATCAGAACGAGCGGGTTTTCAGGATCCAACAACCATTGCCTCCAACCCATGAAAGGGTTCGGGACGTTCAAGTAGGAGCTGCCAAAGCCGAGACCGATCGAGAGCAGCTCGATTGGCAACGTACTTTGAAAAAGCAGCTTCTCGAGAAGCATTCGAGCAAGCCCCATCGCCAGGGGGCTGGGGTTCGCCGCAAAGATACCTCCGTCCAAATGCCCTTGGAAAACCGGAAACGCAATGGGGGCGGCACTCGTCATCATCATGACTTCCAGGACGGGCAGGTTATCCATCAAATTGATCTCACCCAGGAAAAGAGGGAGCTGGTCTCGAAAGTAAGGTAGCCCGGTTTTACCGTAAGCTATATGAATGGCCGGCCCCCAGGAAAAGCCTGCTTTGAATTTCGAATTGATCGCTTTCATTGTCTCATTGATCTTGCGAATGATTCCAGCATAAGATTTGAACGCTGATTGCTTTCCGGAAGTTGTTACCGGCCATTCTATTATTTGTAATTGAAATTCCTTCTCAATCAGCTCATTGGCTAACCGTTCCACTTCCGGCCAGTCGTTTTTGTCTTTCAAATAAGGAATGACATGCTCTCTTATGCCAGGCTTAAGAAGCGATTTCAAGCTGAATGGATTTTTGAAAAATTTTGTTTTGAGAGCAAATGAAGCCACGACGACGATCAGATTCTCTCTTATTTTCCCAACATCTGAAATCATGATCTCGTTTACCTTTTTATTTTCGAGTACTGTCCCTTTGACAACCTGCCTCAAGAGCTCAACCAACCCCTCGTAGTATTGTTCACGGGACCACAGAGGCGCATTTCCGCTGAGCCCATTCAAAACGACCTCAGCGTTCGTGGGTAGAATCGCTTTTGACCAGAATTGGATCAGCAGCTCGATTGTTTTGCTCAGCCTCCCTCTCGGTGTAAGCGCAAGAGCCAACGCGTTGATGCCCCCGGCGGATACGCCGGCAATCATATTGACGTTCTCAAGGCTGTCGGGAACCTCTTCCAGAAGACGGCGCATCATGATCAAGGACGTAATCGTCAGGCTTCCGCCGCCGTTCATGCTGAGGATGCGAAAAGCATTGACGGGCTCCAATGCAGCGGCGCCAAGCTCCAAGACTTTTGTGCACCAGCGTGCGACCTCGTCTTCCGGAACATTGACCTCTTTGCTGATCGATGCCAACGACCGGCCTGCAACGATGTGCTCCATGGCCGCGCTGAACTTTTGATCATTTGTATGCGAATCTATTTGGAATACCCTACTCCCATATTTAAAAAAGGAGGTGGCCCACTGAATGAATTCAGATGTAGTGACGTCTTGTTCATAGCGGCAAAAATCCTCCAACGTCTTGCCAGGGTGATCTCGGTTGAACTTGAACCACTTCTTGATCAGCATGAACTTTTCGCCTACGGAGCATTGCTTTGTCGTGGGTTCTTCGATCATTCATGCTCCTGATCGGAAAGGTTACCTTTACTAAGCCCGGGACAATTAGACACGATCAGGCGCCGCCAGTGTCAGCTGGACCAACTCGAGTTCCCTGATCCATCTCTGAAGGATACCGTCCACGAACAAGCCGGAGGTCTTGACCCAGGGCAGGAAAAATGCTTGTAGCACCAGGTCCTTGTCAAGCTCTTTCTCCAGTGTTTGGTACGCATGACTTGTTTGACGCGCGAGCGCCTCCAAGCCGGGTAACTGGCTCAACAGAGCTTGAAAATAAAGCTCGTATTGTGCGTCCCTCGCTTGAACATACAGGTCATTGAGCTGATTGGCGCCAGGTGAGCCGGGTAGCTTGAAAAAATTATAAATTTCCGCGATTAATTGGATCGGGCTCTTCCCGAAACCTTCTTGTCCGTTGTCGGGTATTTTATCGGTGTATGGTTGTTCTTTCATGCTTGTCCATCTCCTTGGGAAGGTTGTGCCGGCCCGCTTGTCCTATCGCTCGCCTCGCCGCCCGAAGTCGTCTCAGCCGTTTCGGTGAAGCCGGTAGTTGTCTCCTCCGGTGACGGCTTCTCTTCAAAGGGCATCGGATAACGGGCCCGCTCTTCATCCGGCATGGAGAAGAATACGCTTTTAATGACGGCGATCCGATCGTTTACCATGTGGGTCAAGGTTGCGAGCATGGCCTTCAAAAAGGGTTCCTGGAGCAGCTGCAGGGGGTTTTCGGAATCATTGCCGCTCAAGTGTTGTCGGAGGTGATCCAAAAAGGGTGGGACTCTCTCCAAAAGAGCAAGCTCCCGGTACAGATTGTCGAAGTGGATTTTCAACAGGGCTTCTTGCAGATCGCAATGAAACGACTTTATTTGGGCGAGATCGGGTGCACCGGGCGGCTTAAACGTCTCGATCAAAAAGTTAAACGGTGTGTCGGTGTCGATAAACATAAGGCCTGCCCCGGCCAGTCCAAAAATAAGGAAGCATTGTTCCGGTAAACCATCGCGTAACGCGGCCCTCGCGCCATTATCGGCTCCAAATCAGGAGAAAGCTCCGCCCTTTGGGCGCCCTTTTCCATGCCGGAATATGTTGCGCAGGCGTGTTGGGTTATCCCCGTCTATCCACCGGGTCTCTCGCGACCCATGGCAATTTTTACAGTGAGCTATCTTGTTCACAAAATGAGGAACACTGAAACCGCGTTGTGACCAATGACAGAAATACTGGGATAAACAGCTCTGAATCTGTGATTTTCGGCAATGAAAGGGCCCGACTACCGACGAGTACTACTTTGTCACTTAGCCTGGTGGGCCCATGGGTCCATGCCGGCCGATCGCATGACCCGCCTCGTTGCCTATGGAAGCTTATTCGGCTATAGGCATCAGAAATTCCTAAGCCGGACGAGCTGGAAAAGGGGCGCACCGGGATAAAAGTGTTGAGCACCTGAGACCATAAAAGGTGCAACAACGGCTTCCCCTGAGATTGTCAAGATCAACGCTGCTAAGAACCTGTCAGACTTACACGTATGGGATGCGTCATGTAAGGTCGGAGGTGGGCACAACAATGCAGGCGAGCTCATTGAAAAGATTTGCATGGCTTTCGAGAAGGCCGGGAGGCAGATCTCCGTATTTGTAGATGGTCATGGCAGTCCGGGCGATATGTCGATTGGAGCGGGAACCACAAGCGGCAATGACGCGGCAGGCAATACCGCCACCACGCTGACCAGCAATAATGCAGCGTGGTTTCACGAGCAAATCAAGGACAAGGTGACCCGCATTACCCTTTTCGGATGTAGCGTGAGAGCCGGTGATACCAGACAAAGCTTCCTCGACGCTATGGGAAGCGACGAGCTCGAGGTAAGGGCCTACGATCAATTCGTCTGCACCGACAGCGATTTACAAACGCATTATCTATCACGGGGCAGCACCTTGAAGTGCAGCGATCAGTAAGCGGCACCAGAGTGGGGTTTGGCGTGAGATTCGACAGGCCGGCTTCGAGTTGTTGATCGCTCGCCTTCCCCAACCTGCAGACCCGCAAGGTCAAACATCATGAAGACCAGCTGACAGCAGTTAAAATAACAGCAGCTACAGCAGCCGGATTTATCTGGTAGAATGCCGGGCTCAGAACTTTACAACTCGCGACCACGCGGCGTAGTAGCGAGTATCCGGAATCCTTTTGGATTGGTTCGATCTTAGGAAAGAAGAGCGAAGCAGAATCCTGCTTGATGATCATCCGAACACACCACCCAACAGTCGGATTCGTGATCTGTTGAAAGAAGAAACCGCTACCGCTGGATGTTCCGATCGATTATCCAAGGCAAGTTTCAAGGACTTTCTTCGTCTTGAGCTCCCGGCTTGTGCGGCCTCTCTACCATTAAATATGAGCTCTCTTATTGACAAAATGCTCGGTTTCGATGGCATTGTTAAGATCAAATTCATTTATTGAGTAATCCCATTGAAATTGTTTAGCTTTTATCTGCCAACCGTTTGTTTTCCTGGCCAGGTCGTAGATATTAAAGCTTCTTGTCCTTTCTCTGTCGGATGACTTGGCTGATGATCCTGACATAGCCTGTATGAAAGGCTTTGATTTCAAGGTCTTAGAAAGACCAAGCAGTCTCTTGGAAACTACCTTTAACTTTTTTCTTTCCTGAATAGACAAGCCGATGGATATTCTTTTTCTTATCTCTTTTAATTCATCTCTGTTAATAATCTCTGCTCCAGAAAGTCCATTTTTATATAGGAAATTCTTTACATTTCTTTCAAGTTCACTCGGATTCTCCAGGCCGGATTTAAGAATTTCGATTACATCATCAGCAATTTTTGTTGCATTTGAGCTGGGTTTCCTTTTCCGCACTAACTTAACAAGGACTTCAGATAAAAAACTTAAAGGTTTGGACCAAAACTTTCCATTACTGTCTTTGAGTTTAAATGGCAAGGAGTATAGACCAATCAATCTTCTGAAGCAGTTAATCAAATACCTGTTCATAGCTCTACCATCGAAATACTGCCCATAGCTATGAACATCAAATGAAAGAATATGCTTGTGACCACATAGCATTAAATCAAAATCTGCCATTGCAATATTCCTAAAAACGACATCGCGATGACTAACTCTCATGAAGTAGTCACTAGAATGACCCGGAGGCTCGAAAAGGTAGTGATGCATGACAAGAATTTTGAGGCTCTGTGCGAATAATTCCTTGTCAATATTTCCGTCTCTCCCATCATTTTTCCTTAGCATGCCTTTCATGCCTTTGTCATGCCATTCCAGAAGCCACTCTGTTTGCTCGACGCTCAGCTTGCCTTTTGCGACAGCTTGGTCGTAGCGAATTGTGCCAAATGCCGAATCATGGTGTTTTTCGGTGTCACCCAAAAAACAGGAGTCAGCAAAAACTATATATATTCCGGCCCCGTCTTTCTCTAGCCAACGGTAGTAACTACCGGAATCAGGTGGTATTTTATGATCGGTAAAGGCAAAGTTGAAATGCTCTAGAGATTTTTGTCTCCGATCAAGAAGTGACCCAGACTTTTTCGCATTCCAGGCGTCATGATTCCCAGGAACAACGCCGAACTTCTGATGAGGCATGTTTAACCCGGTGAACCTGCCTTCACCAATTGGGATGGTATCGAATAAATATCCACTTGCATTGATGAGGCTTTGCCTATCACCAAGATTGCTGATATCGCCGGATACAACAATGAAATCAGTTTCCTCAAGATCCCTTACAGCCTTCTCGAGACCTACTAAATGTTTAATCGAGTGAGTGTGTGCCGGGTTACTCAAATCAGTGCCTTCTGAGAAGTGAAGGTCAGAAATATGCAAAAGGCTAAATTCTGCTTCTTTGTCCATTGTCTTACACTCTCTGTCTCTAAAGTAAACAATCTCCTTCGAACCCTTGGTCCTAAAATCATCAAGAAATTATCATCAAAACCATACTTTAGAACTCGAGGTTTATTCGATTAATCACTTTAGTATTTAGCCGATGCAGTGAGAATGCTCTTTGCAGTTTTTGCCAGCATTAACACGATTGATCATTATCTCACACTGGAGGTGGTCTGACAAGGAAAATATTCATTAAAGGTTAGTTATCCGCCCTCTCCATAATCAGCACTTCGAACAGCTTGGGCATCCTCAGATTAGACGCCTCCCTTGCTCCAGGTAACCAGGTTTCAATAGGTTTATTCCTTTGATCAATGATCAATGGCTAGGGAGAGCTCCTGCAAACATTTGAATGAACCATCAACCACCCTGGTTGGTGACGGAAATTTGGACCTGATAGTGGGGCCGTAACTTTGTTGATGCGGCTGTTTCATATTTGGATTCGGTGGTCTGCCTCGGATGAGGGGTTTCTCAGTCTCGATTAGCGGTGAGATTTCTCTCGGTATGGCTGTGAGCTTTGAGTCTGCCGGCGAGGGTAGATAGATGTTTGGTCTTGGGTTGGGTTCTTCATCCCTGGTTTCCGATGGGTCGGCGGCTTCCTCCTTTACCTGGTCCGGGGTGGTGAAGCTGTAGCCCAGGCGGCGGAGGATTCGGCGTACGTAGCTATCCGGTTTGTCGCTCAGTTCGATTTGGATTTCTTTGGCGATGGTTCGGAGCAGGGTGTCCGCTTCGGCCCGGTAGATGCGCAGGTCCTCTTGGGCTTCCATGTGGTTCAGGTCGGCGGTTTCTACGGCCAGGACCGCTGATTTTGCGGCCGGGATGAGAGCTGAGAGTTCGGCCGCGCTGGGGTTGCTCATGGGTGGGAATCCCTGGGCTGTTGCGATGTCCTCGCCTTCTACCAGGAATTCCGCCAGTTTGACCACGTCTCGCGGAACCGTCAGGTTCGGGCGGATGTCGCCCATGGGCAGGTAGATACGCATGATCATGCGTCCGTGGTTCATACGGTCCGTTCGCCAGGATAGGCTGTTGCGGAAATGACGGACGAACATGTCCAGTTCGCTCACCAGGTTGTCTCGGGTTTGCACCAGGTTTTGGCGGTCGGCCGTGGCTCCGGTGACCGTTCGAAAGGCTCGGCGGAAGTCAGGGTGCAGTTTGCGCAGTTTCTTGCGAGTGGAACCTCGGATCAGGGTTTTGATATCTTGTTTTGCCTCTATGGTTTGGAGGATGGTCTCCATGACCCTCTCTCGTTGGTAGTCGTTGCGGATGGGTGCGGTACTCATTTCATACTCCTTTTTTTACCACCGATTAACACGAATAAACACCAATGAGGCAATGCTTTGCGTTCGATCAGGATTGACCGGGGTCCATTGTGGATCGGTCGGTCCGGGCATTTGCTTTTTGCATTTCCCCTATGGGGGCTCAAAAGTGCTGATCAGTGGTTGGATTTTCTTCTTGGAAAAAGTTCCTATACTTATATATCTCCAGACAAGTTGGCAAACGTCCGATTTTTTTTTCGGTTGGAGGTCACTTTTTACATTTCGGGCTCGTCCGCACGAGCTTCCGGTTAGAGCGACAATAGATTTGGTTGCTTTTCGGCCTGATCATTTTGAAGATGATGGTTTTACTTCGATTGGACGTTTGCAACGGGCTCATGAGGTTGTGCCGGATCGGTATGGGCGCGTTGTTCGGCGGCTTGGTGTGCTTTCGGTTGCCCATGGACGGGTTGTATCGATGATCGCCTGCCTATTTTTAATGCGGGGGCGGTTTGTTTGACCGCACACCTCGGGCCTTCGCGGGCCGGCAGGCATGCTTGGGTCACTGTTTTGGGCGTTAAAAGGTGAAGGCCCGATGCGCCTGAGCGCACCGGGCCGGGAGGAGCAGGAGTTAATCGCGTTCACACTCCGCGTTGTTGTATCGATACAGTTGTCTCTTTAAGTCCGCCGATAATCAATTGACCGGCCGTTTCGTCGAAATCCAGATCTTTACCGAACTGTTCACCGGGGTCCAGTCCTTGCATACGGGCAATTTGGGTCCAAAGCGTCGGATCGTTCGCGTCCTGCTCGTAGAGATAGACGGCTCCGTCGCCGCCGTTCTCCATGGGCGCGCCGATCGCGGCCAGGCTGCCCTCGATGGCGACACCCGCGCCGAACTCGGCCCCCGCCTCTACCAGGGAAGGCGCCAACTCACCGATGAGTGACCAGGAACTGTTGCCTTGGGTGTCGATTTGCTCTTCGTATAAATACGCGGCGCCCGCATCCAACAAAGCACCCCGGTCCTCGACCGGCGCGCCGACCAAAGCATAGCCGTTGGATACGACCGTGGTTTTACCCATCCAGGCATTGGACCGGGTTTATATTCGCGGACGCATCACCACCCTGCGCAGCCGCCTGATCAACTTCGAGTATGAAATCCGCGGCCGTGAAGATGATGAGCTGCGCCTCACCGCGGTCTCGAAACACCTGGTTACCCTGCGCAAGCATGGCGTAACGTCGCTCCCCCGCCATTTTGTAGAACAACCGCGTGCTGGTGTTTCAGAGTAGCGGATGTTTCATTTCAGTTAATCCGTCAAGTACCACCTTGCCAGGGGCATATGGGCTAGCTTAAGATAATAGCGGAACGGTTGATTATTCTCAACTGGCCGATAATATCAGTGTTAACTGGTTCATTGATAAGCCTGAATTCACCGTATTTACATCCCTTTGGAGGCCTTATTGTTCAAAAAACTGTCTCTGTGTGTTTCCCTGCTCGCGGTTCTGGGCCTGGGCGTCTCGCAATGGAACGTTTTCGGTTGCACGGCTGGATTTGTCTTCGGGCAAACCTGTTGCCCCGCTACCTACCAGGGCAAGCCTTTCCTGGTTGCCGCGGATTTCTGTAATGGTGTCATCACCTGTTACTATGATTACGGGTTCCCTTCAACACTTTCTACCTCAACTACTTGTGCTCCCTGATTAACTTCATTCTAAAAGGAGAACTGCATGTTCAAGAAACTGACTTTCTGCATTACTTTACTTCTGTTCTTAGGCTTCGGCGTATCGCAGTTGAGTGCGGCTTCCTGCCCCGCGATACTGGGTGACCAGGCCTGTTGCCCGGATACTTTCCGGGGCGGCACCTTTGTAAAAGCAGTGGACTACTGCCAATATGTACAGTGCTATTATTCCACGGGCGGTCCTCCCTTTATCACAAGCTACTGTCGCTAAGGTCGTTGACCCCACGCGGGGCCCCTGTCCCGCGTGGCTTGCCCCGTGACGGTTGCGCTGCGGCTGGAACCGTTGGCCGCACGTATCAGCTTCACGCGTACTGATTTCTTTCATTCTACAAGGAGGACTGTATGTTCAAGAAACTGACTTTCTGCTTTACTTTGCTTCTGTTCTTAGGCTTCGGCGTATCGCAGTTGAGTGCGGCTGCCTGCCCCGCGATACTGGATGACCAGGCCTGTTGCCCGGATACTTTCCGGGGCGGCACCTTCTTTGTTGCCGTGGACTACTGCCAATATGTGAAGTGCTATTATTCCACCGGCACTCCTCCCGTCACCACAGCCAACTGTAACTAAAGCAGTTGTCGCCACGCGGGGCCTTTGTTCCGCGTGGCTTAACCGGTGGTGGTTTCTATTCGGCTGGAGCCGTTGGCCGCACGAACCGGCTTCACGCGTACCCCAAGGCGGTCGGCGATGGAGCCCAAATGGCTGATGATGCCTATCCGGCGTCCCGTAGCCTGCAGGTTGTCCAGTGTCGAGAGCGTGATGTCCAGTGTCTCCGGCAGGCATGCTTGGGTCACTGTTTTGGGCGTTAAAAGGTGAAGGCCCGATGCGCCTGGG
>JASJCB010000327.1 GCA_030066195.1 Acidobacteriota bacterium | reverse complement strand
CAAGCAAAAGTTCCGGCATTACCTGCGCAATCTGGGCGAACCCAAGCAGGTTCAAAGCAATATCGTCTGGACCCTGGACGCACCGTGTCAGTTTTGGGATCGTACAGATCCAGCCCGCCCAGATTCTTGTATTTTCGGACGGAAGCAATCCACAGCCGGCCCTTATTGTCGCGGTGCAGGGAACGCACGTTGGGGCTTTGGATGCGAGGCGTGGTTTCACTGTTCAAGCGCTTGTCGATCCGACCGGTTTCCGGATTGAACAGCACGGCGCCGTCGGCTTCGGTACCGATCCAAATCCGTTTACCCTGTGCGGCCAGGGTCCAGACGATATTGCTTTGAACCTGCTTGGGTTCGCCCAGATTGCGCAGGTAATGCCGGAACTTTTGCTTGTAACCGTTGAAAAAAGCCAGGCCGTCGCCGACCAGAGTAAACCACAGGGTTCCGGTTTGATCCTCGTAAACGGAATCGAGCGAGTTGGAATGCAGACTCTTGGGATTATTGGGCTCGTCGTAATAATGAAAGAAGGAGTCTTCCTTGCGATCGTAAAGATTGAGCCCGTTGGTGGTGGTCACCCAGATCTGACCCTGGCGATCTTCGAAGACAGCGGTCGCCGCATTGGCGCTCAGGCTGCCCGGATCTTCGGGATCATGAGAGAAGATGCGGAATGTTTCGGAGGTCTTGTCAAACCGAACCAATAGACCGTTACCGGAGGTCATCCACAAGAAACCCTGCTGATCCTCGATAATGCCTTCCAGGAAATAAGCGAACTGCTCACGGGTGCTCCCCAGCGGCGGGATGAAACTGTCCATGTCGTGAGTGCGAGGGTCATAGCGAACCAGGCCCTTTTTCTCCGTGATCAACCACAGGACGCCCACGTCGTCCACCAGCAGGACGGTTCTTTCCGAAATGGTGTCCAGGTCGCCGCGGCCGCGCACGGTTTCAATATTGCCGCTTTTTTTGTCGAAGCGGTGCAGGCCCAGGCGACTGACAATCCAGAGCGTACCGGCCGGATCCTGGACCATGGTAAAGAACCCGCCCTGTTGATCGGGAGCATCAAAAGCATAGTGTGCAAAGGTTCCGGTTTCCGGCAGGTAGCGGTCCATCCCCGTATCGGTGCCGATCCACAGGTTGCCGTCGCGATCCTCGAACAGGAAACCGATGGGTCCTTTACCGATGGAGCCCGGATCCTGCTCGTCGTGATAAAAGCGCGTGAAACGATCGTGCTGCCGGTCGAACCGGTTGAGAATACCTTGCGTCACGACCCAAAAAGCGCCGTTGCGTTGCTCGAAGATGGTGTCGATCTCGCTATGGGCCAGGGAGTGGGGGTTAAAGGACTCGTGCTTGTAGGTGATGAACTCGTAACCGTCATAACGGTTCAAGCCGTCCTGAGTGCCGAACCACATGATGCCGCGACTGTCTTGCAGAATGGCGTGAACAAAACCCTGGGACAGGCCGTCTTCGATGCCCAGATGATTGAATTTGATATTTCGGCCCATGCCGGCAAACCCGCACGGAGACAGCACAAGGCAGCAGACCATGAACAGCCTGGCGGTAAGGCGTGGATTGAAGCGATCGAAGAAAAGCATGTCGTTAGGCATCATCCTGTTACAAACCGTTGCCGCACGGCCTGTTTGCTGCCCACATTATATAGGGAAATCGTTACTTTTGGTTAACCTGGCTGAAGGCCTGCAGCTTCTGCCCCCGGCTTTATCTATGGATAGGAGGTAAAGGAAGTCCCCTTGTATATACGAAGCACGCCCGGCCCGGTTTCACCCACCTGGAAACCGGAGATCCTGTCTCAGCTTGTCTTTTACCGGGATACAACGACAACCTAACACCGGAAACAAAGCTGTCAACATGTCATCTCCCCTGGAAACAGCCCATGAAAACACTTGGCTCCAAATGGTTGGCCCACGAATTGCTGAGGAGGAATTTACTTGAGGTCGGCGTCTTGTGGGCCGATCACAGTTCATGGCAAGGAGGTCGCAATGCCGAACATCATGGACAAGCTAACGCTTTGGGTGGCGCGCAAACGCCAGGAACATGACGCCCGTGAGCAGGAGTTACGCATCCTGGCGCGTATGAACCGCAAGATTTAACCCACTCCTGCCGGCTCGCCCCTATATCTATTTAAATCTTAACGGCAACATCCCCCTCAAGAAACAGCCGGGCATCGAACTCGGAAATCAGTATTCAGTTGTGAACGCGCTTTCATCGTCCTCGATCTCCAACGTGAAGCGGTCAACCAGACTTCTGAGCGCACCGGTTATCTCCGTCAATTCTTCCACACGGTCCAGTACCTTGTGCGAATGCTCCGCAATGGACCCAACACCCACGCGCAGGTCTTCGACGCCGGTGGAGACCTGCCCGGCGTCGCGCGCGGTCTTACCGATAATTTGGCCGGCAGCGTTTACAGCCCCGCTGAGGTCGTCCGAACCAAGGGCGATATTTTTAGCCGCGCCGGCGGTCTCCGAGATATCCCTGCCCACATCTCGCAGTGAACCCGCAACCTTTACGCTGGAGCGCGACAGATCGGCATTAGCTTCCGACTGCCGGCCTACCGCTTCGGTGATGCTGTGGTTGATGCCGTTGAGGTCCTGAATGATGCGCGCCATTACATCGAGCGCTTCACCACTGGATTGGGAGTTCTGCTTGATATCTCGGGTCAAGCCGATGATCCGCTCAACGGCCTCGGAGGTTTGGATGCTGAGGTCTTTGATCTCCTCTGCCACCACGCTGAAACCCTTTCCGGCTTCACCCGCTCGGGCTGCCTCGATACTTGCATTGAGGGCCAGCAGGTTGGTGTGTCCCGCAATGTTTTGAATCAGACCCATCACATTGCCCACGGCCTCCGCGCTTTGATCCATTCGCTTCATGATTTTTCCCGCGCGTTCCGCCTCCTCCCCGGCTTTCTGACTGACCTCCGAGGCGCGATCGGTATTGCGCGTGATTTCATCGATGCCGGCGCTCATTTCTTCCAGGGAGTCGGCAATAGCGGCGGTGTTGTAGGTAATACCCTCGATATCGGCGGCAATACGGTTCAAGCTGACGCCGTTCTTCCCGACATCCTCACACACCGATTTAACATTTCGGGTTGCCTCCCCGGTCGTTCCGGCCACCTGCTCCATGTTCTGGAAAATCTCTCGCGAAGCGCCGGAAACCTCGATGACCTGATTCGCCATGGCATCTCCACGACGCGTCATCTTGCCGCTGATTCGAGATAGATTCTGCGAGGTGCCGTCAAGCCTGCCGAGACTTTCCCTTACCTCCGACAACAACTCGACCAGGCTGTCGCACATGCCGTTGAGCTGATTGACCAACAAACCGACCTCGCCCTTGTATAATAAGGCGTCTTCCATTCGCATGGTCAGGTTCCCGCGACTTATTTCCCGGACAAGCTCCGCGGCGTTTTTGAGGGGTGTCACCAGGCCGTGGGACAAGCGCATACCAATGACGGCAATACCTCCGACCCCGGCAATCAGCAGCAAAAGCGTCCACACGGAACCGGTTTGCTTTTGCTTCTCTACCAGTTCGGAGGAGGCAGCGCGCGCCTGCTCCGCAGCATCCTTCATTTGTTGTTGCAAAGCCAGGAAATCCCGTTGTGATTCGCCGTGGAGCATGGCATCCGCCTTTTCACTTTCCATGTCGTAGTGGGCTTTCAGGATCGTTTGGTAGTCACGGCTCATCTTGGCTATCAGGTTCGTATCCAGATTCAGGGCGGCCATGGCGGCTTCCATTTGCACGCCCAATCCGCGAACATCGTTTGCCAGACGTTTCATGATTTGCGAATTGTCGGTCTCGAGATGTTGAAACGCCTTCAGCCTTAGTTCCCTGATTCCCCTTTCGACACCGGCAATTTCTCGCTCGGTTTCTAATTGTTGGTCATAAAGAACTTCTATGTTTTTCAGGATCATCGTATCGACGATGCCCTGGATGAGCAGCAGTAAGATGGTCACAAGGAAAGCCAGGACCAACTTACCGCCGGTCGAATGAAAAAAGGTCATGTCCTACCCCAGTATTGGTGGATACGGCTCAGCGAAGCACATCCACGATGACGGTGTTGTCGAAAAGTACATTGGGGTCCAGATTCCGAGTCAGTTGTCCGCTTTGGCCGAGGAATACCTTTAGCTGCTCCAGGTACCTTATCAATCCACCGGCATCGCTGTTTCTTTGCAAAAGGGTTTTCCGATCATGAATCGAAATAGAAGCCAGAACCCGTTTGATCCCGGTTTCCACGTAAGGCTGTTCACCCAAAAGTGTTTCCATGTTCAAGACACCGGCATAGGCTCTGTGGTTATCGGCCTGCCGGATCCAGTCTACCGCTCGTAACCAACCCTTGAAGACAGCGGCCAGATCGCTTTTGGAAAGGATGCCCAACCGCTCCCGGTGCACTACGAAACCACCGGGCATACAACCCGGAAAGCCTCGACTGGTGGCAACCACCCGACCCCTGCCCAGACGCTCCGCGTCCAATGCATAAGAGCCGTAACTGACGATCAGCTTGAGCTGCCCCGCAATAAATCGACGGCTCATGATTTCGGGGCTCAACTCGACGATGCGCACATCGGCAAAAGACAGGCCTTTTCGGGCCAGGTATTGGTAGAGAAAGAAGGTAACCGAGGGTTTGTCCAGATAAACGCCGATTTGGGCGCCCTTCAGACCGAATTCATCGGCATCTTTTTTGACAATGATTTTATCCGATCCATGGGACCAATAAGTCTCACAGATCAGGGTCAGCGGCACGCCGTCCAAATACATCCCGACCCAACTACCGATCATTCCAAGCGCAAGATCGATCTTTTGGTTTTCCAGCGCGGTATTGAGTTCCTGGTTCGTATTGAAGACAACCAGCTTGACCTTGACTCCGAGGTCGGTCCAAAAGCCCTGGTGCTCCGCAACATGCAACGGTGATCCGCCGATGTTGCGGACCAATCCGATCTTATAGGTTCTCAATGTTTGCGTTTGTGCAAAGGTGATCCCCAGAGTAAGCATCAGCAGAAAGGAAAGAACTGGTTGTCTTATCATACGGACGTCTCTCAGGAAAAGGCTTCATAAAAGTATATCGTTCAAAAAAATACAATCTTTAGATAAGTATTGAGGTGTGAAAATTATTCACGCCACGTATAAATGTTAGATCTAAAACAATAAATGCAAAAGTGCGATACGCATGAGTGCCGGCAAGATAATAGCTCTCGAAGCCAGGTCGGCACATAAACCGGCCCGAAATCAGTTTCTATCGTAAAAAAAGCCGCCCGGTAAGGCGGCTGAGGTGATTTTTGGTCATTTGGGAACCGAGGCAAGGGAGATCGGCCTCGTACTTTCGCCGGAAAGCAGGTTTGATGCCCGCGCTTGCCGAACGGGACTTCCCGGCCTCGAAAAATGAATCCGCCGTCGCTGTTTGGGCTGGAAAGCTTGACTGTATCACGTAACGGTGACAATTTTTCACGATCAGGAAACGACGCAAATGAACCATTGCGGCCAGGGGGCCGGCTTGCGGTCCAGCCGGAAAAAAGGCTCGCTTTCTCAATAATCGCCCGCCATGAGTCAATTATACTGCCTGTATAACCGATAGGGTTTTTAACCTGCCCAACCGGGTAGCGTTTGAGAATCCAGGCATTTCACCTGCTGTGCTATGATGATGGCAACAGTAGTATGTTGCTGTGAGTTGATATGAAGTACCGTTGGCAAATCTTCATCGGTTTTGCGGTAGTGATCCTTCCCCCGTTACTATCCACCCTCTGGACCATCCATTCAAGCAGGACGGTCAATGAAAGAGTCGCGCACCTCAATCAGCCGTTGTTTCCCATCCTAGCCGGCGCCAACGATATTACTTTTAAAATAAATGATTTACAAGAAGCTTTCATCATTGCTTCGCTATCGAAT
Organism: Acidobacteriota bacterium; assembly: GCA_030066195.1. Lineage (GTDB taxonomy): Bacteria > Acidobacteriota > Holophagae > Acanthopleuribacterales > Acanthopleuribacteraceae > JASJCB01. The sequence continues at coordinate 3,523 of JASJCB010000327.1, read as the reverse complement.
GACCAGGCCGATATACAGAAATGCCGGGAACTGGTCGCGGACTTGGAAGAGCGATTTCACCGATTGCGGGGCACCACCGGTCGTAAGGAAATCATCGAGCTGTATGGTCTGGCCCAGGACTATACGCAACGCGGTTTGAGGTTGCTGGAGTCCACGGACAGCGCCGATGTCTATAACAAGGGCGAGGTCGTCAAAAACTCCGCCCAAGTGTTGAAGGCCGCTATCTCGGAATTCCGCGATGATATAACCAAGGAGTTTTCGGACAACCTGGACGCCGTTGACGAAACCTCCGACGATACCCGATTCATTTCCTGGGTCACTTCCACCGCGGCCTTTTTGTTCGGTACCCTGTTGGCCATGATCCTGGCTCATCGTTTCGGTTTACAAGACGATGCTCTACGGCGCGCCAACGAGGAACTGGCCACCCGTTACGACGAACTCTACCGCACCAACGACCTGCTGGAAAAACAGGTTGCCGAAAGAAAACGCGCGGAAGAGGCCCTACGCCTCAGTCTCAATTACGAAGAGGCTTTGGCCGAGGTCTCCGAATTATTCACCGCGACCTTCTCCCCCAATTTGCGCAGGGCTGCCGCAATCCTGGGCAAGGCGGTAGGCGCGGACATCTCCTTTATCGTCATCCATACCGTCAACAATGCCGAGATCGAACAATGCGTCGTCTGGCAACGTGAAAACCTGACGCTCAAATCTTTAGATCCGGATTTGCGTGCCTACCCCGAATGGATCAGCGCCCTCACCAGAAACGAGAACCTTGTGTTGGATCGCATCGGCCTGCTGCCCAATGAGATGGATCCTAAACAAGCCATGATCCACGAGGCGGGCATTCAATCCCTGTTAGCCGTGCCGATTACTTCCGATGACGAAAACTTTCGTGGGTATATGGGTTTGGCCACACATGCCGAGGTTATGTCATGGACCAAGGAAGACATTCGTATCCTGCGTGTGGCGACCGAGATCCTGGCCAATTACCTGGCGCGCAAACGGGCCGAGGAGAGGTTGAAACACGACGCGTTTCACGACGGCTTGACCAATCTGGCCAATCGGTCCCTTTTCCTGGACCGACTGACGCACATGCTGGAGCGGGCCGATCGCAACCCGGAAACTTTTTTCGCGGTCCTCCTGCTTGACCTGGATCGGTTCAAACCCATCAACGACAGCCTGGGCCATCTCACCGGCGACCAGTTGTTGATCCAGGTTGCGGACCGTTTGGAGGAGTGCGTCCGCAATGTAGACACCGTCGCCCGACTTGGCGGTGATGAATTTACCATCTTGCTGGAAGAGGTCAACCAGTCCGAGGAAGTGGAGGAAATTGCCCGGCGCATCAATGAAAAACTGGCGGAACCGTTCCGGTTGGGTAGCAATTCGGTACATACCTCGGCCTCAATCGGCATTACCATGTGCGACAGCGGCTATGCCAAACCCGAGGACATTCTGCGCGATGCCGACATCGCCATGTACCAGGCCAAAACCCAGGGTAAGGCGCGTTATGTCATTTTCGATCCCCAATCGCACGGACACTCCACCACCATTCTCATGCTTGAATCGGACCTGCGCAAGGCTGTCTCGGAAAATGAATTGAAACTGTTCTACCAGCCGATCGTCAGCTTCAACACCGGCATGGTCGTGGGTTTCGAGGCATTGCTGCGGTGGCGCCGGGGCGGTAACGAATGGGTGCCGCCTGCCCGGTTCATTCCCCTTGCCGAGGATTCCGGCTTGATTCGTCCCATCGGCCGGTGGGCCGTGCAACAAGCCTGCCGCCAGGCAAAAGCGTGGGTCTCCGAGGGCTTCGAGGAATTGACGATATCGGTTAACGTTTCTCCCAAGCAGTTTTACGAAGAGAACCTGGTCGGCTACATTCAACAGCAACTGAACGAATCAGGCCTGGCCCCGGAACATTTGCAAATAGAGATCACCGAAAGCCTGCTCATGGAAAATATCGGCGTCAACATCGCCATGCTCGAGGAACTGCGCGAGATGGGGCTGCAAATTTCGGTAGACGACTTTGGAACCGGTTACTCATCGTTGAGTTATCTGAAACGGTTCCCCATCCACACCCTGAAGATCGACCGCTCTTTCGTACGCGACGTTCCCCACGATAAAGACGACACCGCCATCACCTCGGCGATCATCGCCATGGCGCTCAGCCTGAACCTGAAGGTGATTGCCGAGGGCGTAGAGAACCTGGAGCAGTTCGACTTCCTGAAGGTGCGCGGCTGCCAGAAATTCCAGGGCTACCTCTTCTCCAAACCGATCCCCGCCGAGGAAGCGACCGAGTTGCTGATGAAGAACAAGACCCTGATGCTGCCCGGCGGCAGGTCGGGATCGCTGCCGGCCCAATCCAAGGCGCAAAACTGACCGGCGCCCCAACCGCCCGTCTTAAGTGCCGTGCAAAGCACAGCAATGCGCTCCATCCATTTTCTTAAGTCAATTGCACAGGTGTGCAATCGACTCAACTCAAGCCGGTGGATTGACGCCATTGCACAGGTGTGCAATCGACTCAAGCCGGTGGATTGACGCCATTGCACAGGTGTGCAATCGACCCAAGACACCGGCTTGGCTCGATTGCGCAGGTGTGCAACCGACTTCAGACGGTGGATTGACTCGATTGCGCAGGTGTGCAATCGACTTCAGACGGTAGATTGACTCGATTGCGCAGGTGTGCAATCGACTTCAGACGGTGGATTGACTCGATTGCACAGGTGTGCAATCCTGTCAAGAAATTGATATATCAGGCTGCTCACATGCGAAAGTTGTTTTATTGTTGTCAGGCACAAGGTACGCATGAAACAAAACCGATGGCCCCGGGCTTACTCCGCCTGACACCGGGGGATTCTGCTAAGATTTAGGACAGACAGTTGCTTGTGAGGTGGCGCTTGACACCCAGACCCGTCTGTTACGGCGAAGCCAACTTCCGCGTCCTGCGTGAGGCTGACGGCTATTTCGTTGACAAAACCAGTTATATTCCCATGCTGGAAGTCTACAAGAGCCCCGTCTACCTAAGACCCAGACGCTTTGGAAAATCCTTCCTTTGCAGTATGCTGAGCACCTACTACGATGTCAACATGGGCGAACGCTTCGACGAATTCTTCGGCGATACCTTCGTCGGCGCCAACCCCACCGCGCAACGCAACAGTTGTCTGACCCTGCACTTCGACTTCTCGATCATGAAGAGCACCGGTACCGCTGAAGAAGTGGCGCGCAGTTTCCACCGGCACTGCAACTTCAAGATGAATGCATTTTTGGGTGTGAACAGGGCTTACTTCACCGACCTGCAAAACCTCGATCTCGACGCCGATGCTTCGCACAACCTGGACCTGATCATGTCTTTCATCGAAAAAGACAAATTGCCGCCGCTATTTGTCACCATCGACGAATACGACAACTTTGCCAACCAGATGATTGTGGCTCAAAACAATACCCTCTACGACGCCCTCACTGCCGACGGCAGTTTCTTCAAGACCTTCTTCAAAACACTGAAGATGGGGAAAGGCCAGGCAACCATTCA
>JASJCB010000326.1 GCA_030066195.1 Acidobacteriota bacterium | reverse complement strand
GCCGTCTACCATCTGATGACCTCTCACCGGCAGAGCGCCGCGCTGGCCAATGAAATCCCCGACTTCGCATCGGTGCTGTCCTACAAAATGGCCGCACAACGCCGCCCCGGCGATTCACTGCCCACCGTGATGAAAGTGGGCGAACTGACACCCGGTCCCGGCTTCTTCGGCGTGGAGCACGCGGGTCTCTTCCTGAGTGAGGAAGGTCGGGTCAGAAATCTCCGCCACGAATTCGAGAACGGCGATCGGCGCATGGCTTTGATGGACAACCTTCTGAAAGACCTGAAGACCGGCAGCGATACCCGCGCCGATCACATGCGCAACCTCGGCCAGGCTCGTAAGATGATGACCGACCAGACCTTGATCCAGCTGTTGGGCATACCTGAAACCGGTGAAAATGAGGAGGGCGGCGAAGAGGAAATGGAAGAAAACAACTTCCTGGCTCAATGTCAAACCGCCGCTCGGGTAATCGCCGCCGATAAGGGCACGCGCGTTTTCCAGATGACCCTTTTCGGTTGGGATCACCACGACAATATCTACGATCAAAACAATCCCGGCGCCTTGCCGGGCCTTGCGCGCGCCCTGGACGACGGCGTGGCCTACCTCATCGATGATTTGGGCTCCAAGCCCGCTTCCTCGGGGACGGGTACCTTGCTCGACGAAACCCTGATCGTGGCCGTGGGCGAGTTCGGCCGCACGGTCAACGGCCTGAACACCAGCGCGGGCCGCGATCACTTCCCCTACGTTTTGCCGGCTCTGTTTGCGGGCGGCGGCGTGAAAGGCGGACGCGCCGTCGGTTCCAGCAGCGCGGACGGCAGTTACATTCAGGATCGCGGCTGGTCGCACAGCCATTACATGGGCATCAACGACCTGGCCGCGACCATCTACAGCGCCCTGGGCATCGATTGGACCGAGCGGTTCGCGGATACGCCGTCAGGCCGGGTTTTCGAAATGGTCGACATGACGGTCAGCAATCAGGTTGCGGCGATCGACCCGCTGTTTGTTTAGGGAGGACGACATGAAATGGATTCAGCTTACCAGCCTGCTTTTACTTTGGCTTCCGGGTCTGTCCGCACAACCGGCCCCGGTCGCCGCGGATGAAGAAACCCGAGCCCTGATTGCCGCATTCAAGGGCGCTGACAAAACCAAGAGCAAGCGCCGCATCGACCGCGCCGATGACGCCACCTTCCTTCGCCGGGTCACCCTGGACCTGACGGGACGACTGCCCACGCCGTCGGAACTTTCCTCCTTCAAAGCTTCTACGGACAGCCGGAAACGCGCCAAGGCGATCGATCGCCTGATGAATACCGAGGCGTTCGTGGATCGCTGGACCACCTTTTTCGAGGATCTTTTCAAGGTGCGCCGCTTCTTCGACACAGCCGTCTACCGCAATCCCTTCCACGACCTGATTCGCGGCATGGTGGCCGAAAACCGCTCCTGGAAGGACATAGCGACGACTGTGCTTACCACGCGGGGCAAGGGGAGTCAGGCCGGTTCCGCCTTCCTGTTCTACAGCTTCGAAATGTTGGAGGAAGAGTTCCGCCTGGACTTCCTGGATGACCAGACCAACCTGATCACCGAGGCCATGCTGGGCATGCGCACCGAGTGTATCAGCTGTCATGACGGCGCCTATCACCTGGAAGAGGTCAACAAGGGACTCAGCGTGCGCAAGCGTTCCGAATTCTGGGGCATGGCCGCATTCCTGGCTAGAACCTATCCCTATTTCGAATATCCCGAGGATGAGGACGAATTCCCCGAGGACGATGAAGCGGCCGAGGGATTCTACCTGGCTCAAACCGGCATCTTCGACATGGATAAGGATACCTACGACCCGGATAAGGGCGAAATCGAAAACACCGACGAACTGCCTTCCGGCGAATACAACGCCAAATCCCAGGCCGGCGAGGGCATGCGCCCTCCGCGCAACGGCGGCGTTATCGAGCCCGCCTACCTGGGCACCGGCGAGAAACCCAGGCCGGGTGAATCCCGTCGCGAGGCGCTGGCCCGTATGATTACGTCCGATCGGCAGTTTGCCCGCAATATGGTTAACCGCGTCTGGGCTCACTTCTTCGGCGAGGGTTTCGTCATGCCGCTGGTGGACTGGGACATGGGGCGCCTGACGCCGGAATCGGCTCAATCCTTCAACACCACGGTTCAAGCTCGGGATTACCGCTTGATGGAATTCCTGACGGACGAGTTCATCAAGAGCAACTACAACATGCGCACCCTGATCAAACTGGTGACCAACAGCGAACTCTACCAATGGAACTTCGCCGTCCACGATAAGTCCAATAAGCGTCTCGGTTACTGGCGCACCAACAACCGGGTTCGCCGCCTGGATGCAGAAGCCATTATCGACGGCATCAACGATGCCCTGGAATTGCCGCGACGGTATATGATTGCCGGCAAGTTGGACCGGACCTACACCAGCACCTGGCAATTACCCGGCACCGACGAACCCAGCATTTTCGCCATCTACGACCTGTTCAGTGAAGATGAGGAACCACTGGTGGACGTTACCGACCTGGGCTATGACTCGGAGGAAACCTACTTCTTCTTCCAGGAAGCCACCTCCAGCCTGCTGAACCAGTTGGGTCGCGGCGATTATTTCAACGCTAAAGATCGCGACAACACCAGCAGCATCACCATGTCCTTGACCATGATGAACGGCTTCGAAGCGAACTGGTGGGTCGATTACTGGCAGCAGGCATCACCGGTGTTGACCGGTCTGAGAAGAGACCTGGATAACGGCGCCAAATCACCCGAAGCGGCTTTGAACGTACTGTTCCAGCGTTTCCTTTTCCGCGACGCCAACCAGGTGGAAAGGCAACACCTGCTTCCCGTCCTACAGAGCGGCGACCGGGAACGGGGGCTGACCGATGTCACCTGGGTACTGATCAACCACCCGGATTTCCTGTACAACCGATGATCCAGTAGCACCTTGCGTATCACAGGCGGTCCTCGGGCCGCCTTTTTTTATGGATTCAGGTCCAAGCGCCATAACTTGCCGGAGCCGGCGTCCGCTTCCAGGTTGGTCATGCTCTTCATCTCGTAATTACCGAAGTCAAGCACGTACAACCTGCCGTCCGCCGGATTCAGTTCCACATCGATCGGCCTTTGAAAGGGTCCTGTCGGCAAACGTTCCACCGTTCCGGCTTGCAGATCTACCCTGGCCACCAGGCGACCCGCGTGGGGACCGGGCGGTCCGGTGAGCGGCAGCTTATCGCCGAACAGGGCCACGTAGAGCAGATCGTCCTTGACCGTGAACTTAACCGGCGCCGCGTGGACCGGGAAACTGATCAGCGGAGCCCGCAACGGCGGCAAAAGGTGGTGATTTACCAACAGAGGTTCAGGCGGCTCACCGCGAATCGGGCGGTAGTCCGGGTGATTCACCGGCTTTCCCGCCGCGTAGTCGGGCCAGCCGTACCACCAGCCGGGCTCCACCTGGAAGATACAGTCCGGTACGTTACCCACCGGGCGGCTGCCGCGATCGTTGATACCCAGGTCCACGGCCAGCAGGCGGCCGTCCGGCAGGAAACCCAGCCCGTAGGGATTGCGCAGGCCCCAGGCAACCAGTTCCAGTTCCGTGCCGTCAGGCCGACAGCGCATCACCGCCGCGGTGCAGGGTAATCGGCCCGGGATATGATCTCCCGAAGTTTTGCCGAACGGTGCGAAAGCGCCGGTGGTCATGGACTCACCGGTTCCGGGATGATCGACAGTTGCGGTGAAGCCGGTCAGTTGAATATCGAGGCCCGGAATATCATGGGGATGTTCCAACTGTCGCAGCCAGCCGATCCCCAACGCATCCGGTCCCACCACGCCGCTGTTGGTCATAGCGCCCTGGCCGAAATAAAGCAGTCCGTCAGGTCCGTAGGCAACCTCGTTGGTGTGATAATTCCCCCCGCCCGGTAAGCCGTCAAGAATGGATTCCCAACGTCCGTCGGGATAGAGGCGACTGATCCGGCCGGGGTTACCGCCTTCCGCAATGGTCAGGGCGCCCTGGTGCCAGGTGAGCCCATTGACCGGCGGACGTAGGTCGTCCTTCAGGCAGGTGCGGCTGCCGTCGGGAGCCAATCGCCACACGCGGCCGCCTGCCGGCGCGCCGTCGAAGGTGAGACCCGATTCGGCCACGTAAGCCGTACCACTTTCGTCGAAAGCCAGGCTGGTGGGGAAATGAAAACCTTCCGCCGCCAGGGTTCGTGAGTCATTCATGGGATGTTCCACTCTACCGAATCAAGGAGGGCACCCTTCATCGATCCACTTGTTGAAATTGATGAACAACTGATCGCTGAACGGCGGGAAAGGCGGGGGCGGCATCCGGTCGTCGGAAGCCGGGTCGATGCGGCCCAGGATCAATTCGGCGTTGGCCTTGACGTCCTCGTAGTTGGTCAGGTCCAGGCGCCAACCCATCTGCCCCTTGTATTGGGCGAAGAAGGGCATGATGTCGTTTTCAAATGATATAGCCATAAGTTACTCCTCGATCACGATTCGAAAAACAGGCCGAAAGCGGCAACCGCCATCAGCCAGACGCCGCTCAACAGTTCCGCGCGGGCGGGGATCAGGTGCTTGACGCGGTCGCCCAAAAGCACGCCGATGAAGCACATGCAACCGCTGATCCCGCCGATGATCAGCGCGGTCAGGGCCACGGGATAACCCATCACGCCGAAGCCGGCGCCGGCCATCAGGTTGTCCAGGGATAGGGCAAAGGGTAAGCCCAGCAGGGTCCAACGGCTGGTCAGCATTTCTTCCGAGTCCTTCTCGCGCAGGGCCTGGATGATTACGTACAAGCCGCAAGCGGCCAGCAGGGCCGGACCCACGATTTCAGTGGCGCCGGATATTTGGGTTGCCAATGCCTTGCCGGCCAGCAGACCCACCAGGGGCATCAGGCCCTCGAAAACCGCAAAGGCAAAAACCAGAGCCCATTTCTTCGACAATGCCGCGGAGTTCATGCCGATGCCGGCCGAAACCTGAAGATTGTCCAATCCGGCCAGGACCCCGAAAATGAAGACGGTTCCCATGGTTTCCTCCACTTAACCCAATGAATAGATACGCAGCACGCCGCCGTCCGTACCGAAGACAAGCGCGCCCGCTACCACGTAATCACCCGCCGCGGCCGGTCCCAGGCAATAGCCGTAACCGCCCTTGAAGCCGCCGGTCTGGTTACCCAGCCGGTCCTCCCACAGCATCTTGCCCGTATTGGCATCAAAGGCGTAGAGGGCCACGCGCGAGGTGGACATAAAGACCACGTCGTTCACCACGGCGGGAGAAGCCAGGCCCGCTTCGCCCGGCGTAGTGTACATGGGCGGGGTGGAATTGCCGTAGCGCAATACGATGCCGCCGTTTTGGGTGGGATGCGAGGCGTTCAACGGCCAGGCGTCTTTCAAATCGCCCCAGTCGACCACGCGAAGGAAGGGCGTGGTTTCGTAGTCGATGCCGGAGGCCACGTAGTGGTAGTTATTGCCGCCGGAACCGATGAACAGGCGTTTCAGGCCCGGATGGACGGCCGGGGTGCTGTAGGTGCCGTGGAAATTCTCGGCGGGAGTTGCATTGGATTCCTCGTTGGTCAGCACCGGGTTGGGATTGTTCGGAGTGTCGGGCCCATGCGGGTCGACGGTGGGAATCTGCTTGTTCTCGGTGTCGTAGGGTAGGATGTTGCGCCACTTGATGCATTCCATGGTCTCGGCGTCGATTACGAACAAGCCGCCGTTCTTACAGCCCACGGCAAAGACGCGGCGACCGTCCAGGTCGTACAGGGTCGGAGAGGCGCCGAAGTCGATATCCAGGTCGGAGACACGATAGCTGCTGTCGGGATCGGCCTGGTAGAAACCCTTGAAGTCGCCTGTATCGGCGTCCAGGGACAGGATGCCGTAAGCGTACCCGGGCGCGGGCAGGAAGGGCGGCGGCGGGTTTTCGGGTTGCGGATTGCCGGTGGCCGCATAGATGCGGTTCAGCTTCTCATCGTAGGCGATGGCCGACCAGACCACGCAGCCCTTCACGATGGGGTCCAGGTACTGGATGCTGTACATGGACGGCAGGTTGTCGGGATCGACCACCTCGCGCGGCAAAACGTTGGGTAGGTTCTCTTCCTCGTCGTTGTATTTGCAGGTGCAGTAGATCCACTCCACCACGCCGGTGTCGGCGTTCAGGCAATAGATGAAGGCGTAGAGGTAGGGGTTTTCGCCCTCGCCCATGCCCACGTAGACCTTGCCGTTGACCACCAGCGGCGAGCACCAGCCCTCGGCCTGGGGCGCCGGCTCGTAGTCGTTCACGCCCATGGTATTGGTGACCGGCTGGTTCTTCTCCAGGTCGGCGCGGCGCAGGTCGGTGATCCATACCGGCTGCATGTTGCCGGAGTCCAGGCAGTACAGCTTGCCGTCGAAGGCGCTGTAATAGACCCGATTGCCCACTACGGCAGGGGTGCACGCCATGCCGGTGAAGCCGTGGGTGTCGCCCTCGTGACCCAGTGTGGGCCAGGTGAATTTGGCTTCCGTGGCGCCGGTTTCCAGGTTGATCTTGAACATGGTGCCGCCGTTGGAACCGGGCGCGTCCTTGCTGTTGGCGGTGCCCACGTAGACATAACCGCCGGAAATCGCGGGTACCGACATGACCGGGCCGTTCAGGGTCAAATCGTGTTTCACCTTCAGGCCGGCAACATTGCCGCTGTTGATCTTGCTCTGATCGGTAAACCCGGTGTGGGCCGGATCGCCGTGATACATCCACCAACCGGATGGGGTTGCGTCGCTCATAGGTTCCTCTCTTTAATGTGCTCTCAGTTGGAGCACCCAACTGTAGTCCGATTTACCCGCCACGTAGTGACAGCTCATGCAACTGTTGCCCCCGGCCCCGGAAGCGTCTTCTTTGGATTGGAAGTAGGTTTCCATGACCGTGTTGGTGCAGCCGTCCACGGGGAAGGGCTGACCCGAATCGGCCGGATACAAACCGCCGTCTTCCATGGTCTTGAACTGAGCCGCGTTGGTGGGCCACTGGGTGATGATCAACTGGTAGTACTCGAAAGGCGTACCCTTCAACAACTCCCGGTAGACCTTGTTCAGATCTTGCGTGGACAACCCGGGCGGCGTATCGGGAATGGGATTCAGGCGCGTTACCTGAACGGCGGTGCGCTGGTCCTTGGGAACCAGGGGCGGCACCTTGGCCTTGGGCCGATTGGCGAAGCCGCCGACGGTCTTGGGATCATCCGTGCCGTTGTTGAACGAGGGCTTCAGCCCCGGCGGCGCGCCGTGTCCGGCCTGTAAGTTATCCACCTGTTCGAAGCTTGACCAGATCCACTCTTTGAAATCCTCCAGCTTTTGCACGATATGGAAACCGACCAGGCCCACCTTGGCGGGACTGCACGTTTGGGTGCCCGGATCGTAGAGTTGGGCGTCCACCGTGTAATAGCGGCTCTCGTCATCGACACCGGGAATCAGGATCTTCCAAGTCGCCTTCAACATCAGGGCGCCCAGGGTGTCCGGTTCTTTGCTGACCGGCATTTCCACCGGTTGGGCCCGGACCAGGTTCTTCATCAGGTAGAGCCAACTGCTCTCGTCGTTATCATCGCCGCGCACAAAGTCGTACTGGGCCTTGTCGAAACGAACCTCGCTGTAGGCGTAATTCAATTGCTGGTCGATGAGGGGGAAGGAAAAGGCCTCGTTGATTTCGTCCAGCAGGGTACCGCCCTTGCCGGCCATGACGAAGACCTTGTGGCCGGCGGCATAACCGGAGCCGTCGCCGCAGGGGCTGGTCCCGCCCTGGTCCGCATTCCACGCCACGGGCCGTTTATCGCCCTGGCTGAACAGCTCGAACGCCTCGCGATAGGTGGCCCAAACGGTCGGCGCGCCTGCCGGGGGGTTCTTGAAGGTCCCGGGATCGTTGGGGTTCAAGGCGGTGCCGCGCTCGGCGGAGGTGTCGGCGGGCCAGTTGAGCGCAATAAAGGACTGCCAACTGAAGTAATCGAAATAGGGACGGTTGCCCACATCGGTCGGCGCGGGCGGGTTGGGCAGCGGCACGGAAAGGGGAATCTTGCCGGAAAGCACCGGTTTGGGGAACCCCTCGGGTAATTGGATACCGGTAGTGCCCCCGTTGCCGGAAGGTTCCTCCGGCGGTTCGGGTTGACCCGGTTGGTTACAGGCGGGCATGATCAGAAAAGCCAGGCACCCGAAACAGATGACCGACAGCTTGAAGAAACGTTGCATCGCGGAGGCTCCTTCGACGGAAGTGCGGAAAAAACTGGGTTGTCCAAGGGTCGATTTAAAAAAAACGTAAACCCAGTATACGCGCCGACGACCGGGGAATCAATCGCTCAAATGGCAAAGGATCGAGTTTCACCCCCAAGGATTCAGCGGCTGCCGCCCCGGAAACCCCTTCCGGACCGCGGAGGTTACCGCGGAGGGAATACCGTGATAAACTGTGAACGGGGAGTTCCCCCGTCAAGGAGAGCTTTGATGCCCATTCAACCCGGAACCGTTATCCAGGAATTATTGGATAAATACCGAAGCAGGCAAGAGAACATTTCTTTTTTTGTTGGTGCGGGGTTATCCATGCCGCTTTTCCCTTCCTGGAAGGATTTGTTGAGAGAGCTGTTGAATCTATGCGGCGAGAAAAGAAATCTGGGCTTCGACCACAATGATTTGGACGCCAGAATATCCAATGGTGACAATAGTTTGGAATTGGCGAACTATTTCCGCAAAGCTTTGCCGGACGCCTCCTATTACGACTTGCTCGATCGGCTGTTCGATAAGGAATTCGGAAAAGATGATATTCCCAAGGCCTATGAGGCCCTTCTAAACCTTTCTCCCCAATTACTGGTCACAACGAATTACGATAACATTCCCAACGCCTGCCTTGGCAACACCCACACAATCGTCACCCATGATCAGATAAGCGAACTAAACCGGCGCCTACAGAAAGGGAAACCTTGTGTTCTAAAATTACATGGAGATATCGATAATCAGAAAACCATGATTCTCACATCGGAGGATTACAGCAATATCATCCATAAGAACCTTGAAACAAATGCCTTTATGAAAAGCTATTTTACTAATTATACCGTTCTGTTTCTCGGTTTCAGCCTCACGGACCCCCATATCCTCCTTTATCTTGATTTTTTAAAGGGTATCCAGATTACGGCCGGAATTACTCATTATGCTTTGCTTCCCAATGTAACCCCCTTCGATTGCCACATCCTTGAAGACAGGTATAACGTAAAGGTCATCCCTTACAAACCAGCTGATCCGTCTCACCCGGAAGTATGGGAGTTGATCCGTTGCTTCCAGGCAGTCGCTGATGGCAAGGAGCCCGAGGCCCTTACTGCCGGGTGAGACGGATCAGCTGGTTTGTAAGGGATGACCTTTACGTTATACCTGTCTTCAAGGATGTGGCAATCGAAGGGGGTTACATTGGGAAGCAAAGCATA
>JASJCB010000325.1 GCA_030066195.1 Acidobacteriota bacterium | reverse complement strand
CCACGGATCAGAGCATCGCGGTGCGCGATGAGTTGTTCAAGCAGATCGATGCGGAGCTGGCCAAGCTCACCGAGGTTTATGAGAACAAAATCCCGGAACTGAACAAGCTGATCCAAAGCAAAGCCATGCCGGCGATTTACTTCGAAGAAGGGGATGAATAAAACCGCTGAAGACTACGAATGTCAGGTCACCGGGGCTCCCGATACCGGGAGCCCTTTCTTTGGGGAGGCGCCGGCCCGACTCATGCACTCATTTACGCTTGGATGCTGTTAAACTGAGCCTTGTGGTTATTACACCACCTGCTTGAATACGATCAATTGCTTAATGGATGGATACCCGATGCCGATACACTCGGACATGACGCGAATACTGATTGTCGACGACGAAGAATTTGTAAGGTGGCCGCTAAAGAGAAGGCTGGAAAAAGAAGGTTTCGAGGTTTTCGAGGCGGGGAATTGCCGTCAGGGAATGTCGGTCCTGGTGCAGCAGGAGATCCATCTGGCGGTCTTGGATTTAAAACTGCCGGATGGGGACGGCGTCAGCCTGCTCGGTGATATCCGCAAAAAGTTTCCCGACCTTCCGGTGATCATGATGACGGCTTTCGGGTCGGTGGAAACCGCGGTTGAAGCCCTGAAGCTGGGTGCATTCGACTATATTGCCAAGCCCTGTAACCTGGAAGAGTTGATTCTGCTGGTCAACAAGGCATTGGAAATGACCTCACTGCGCGAAGAGGTCAAAAACCTGCGCTCGAAGGTTAGCGGCAGGCCCGGATTCGAAACCGTGGTGGGCTCCAGCCCCAGGTTGCGCCATGTGATCGATCAGGCCAAAATCGTATCCGAGACCGACAGCACCAACGTATTGATTCTAGGCGAAAGCGGCACGGGCAAAAACCTGCTGGCGGAGGCGATTCACAACCGCGGCCCGCGCGCGGGAAAGCCTTTCATAACCGTGACCTGCACCGCCATGCCGGGCGAATTGATAGAGAGCGAGTTATTCGGACATGAAAAGGGCGCCTTCACCGACGCAAAAACAGCCAAGAAGGGGCTCTGCGAGGTAGCCGACGGCGGAACTCTTTTCCTGGACGAAATCGGTGATATCCCCTTGTCCCTGCAAGCAAAGCTGCTGGGTTTCCTGGAGAACCACACCTTCCGTCGGATCGGCGGCACCCGCGACCTCAAGGTCGACGTGCGTATTATTGCGGCGACCAACAAGAACTTGAAACAGGAAGTTCGCGCCAAAAACTTTCGCGAGGACCTTTTCTACCGCTTGAATGTTTCCAGTATCGAAATGCCGCCGTTGCGTGACCGGGCCGATGACATCCCGCTGCTGGTAATGCGGTTTATCGGTGATTTGAATCTGAAGCTGCGCAAAAATATCAAGGGCGTTTCCGAGCAGGCCCTCAACGCCATGATGCGCTATCCCTGGCCGGGTAACATCCGCGAACTGAAAAACATGCTGGAACGCAGCATCATTTTTGCCCGCGGCGAGGAACTGGGCCGCAGGGACTTCCCGCTGGACCTTTTTTTCGGGCCCGAGGAAGGAGACGAGGAGCCCGTCATGATCTTGCCTCCTGAGGGAATCGATTTTGAAAAACTGGAGCGCTCCCTGGTCAAGCAGGCCCTGGAACGCACAGGGGGCAACCAGGCCAAAGCGGGCCGGCTGCTGAATTTCACCAGGGACCAGATGCGATACCGGGTAAAACAGTTCGGCTTGACGGCCGCGGATACCGAAAACTGAAAACGGGCAAATTTCCTCACCCTTGGTGGGGATTATTGCCCGATTGCCTAAAAGCCCTTAGTTGCCGGTTTACCAGGCCGTCATGGTAAAAGCTTGGATGGTGGATCGCTGACGTCATTTAGCTGGAAAGTGGTGTTTTTCCCCGCCGAATGCGGGGAAAATTCCCCGCTTTGATGCTCCATATGAAAATAGATTATCGATTAGGGGCATGCACGGGGTCCGGATGGGGACCGAATCTGTTGGATAGCCGGGAATGGGCCGGTATCAAATGTGATGAAATGTTTTTTTCAACACTCAGAAAAGTTGGCCCACCTTTTGCTTCATCAACTGAGTATAAGGGCGCAACTCAGGCGACCTGTATCATGCATCGTTTTTTCAGGGGAAATAGAGAGCCAAATAAAAAAATAAACGATTCCATTGGGACTGACACACGGTATGGAAAGTGACTGCAGGAACAACTTACTTTCCGGTGTGTTTTGGGTATGGACGGCCGGATGCGGAGTCTTGGCCGTCCACCCATTTTAACAGTCATGGAATCAATAAGTTAGAGTCGTTTTTACTTTCCGGTGTGTTTTGGTATGGGCGGCCGCTTCGCGGAGTCGCGGTCGTCCATCCTTTTTACCGGCCACATTTTACTTTCCGGTGTGTTTTGTTATGGACGGTCGCCTCGCGGAGTCGCGGCCGTCCATTCTTTTCCAACCAGTTACTCTCCGGTGTGTTTTGGAACGGGTGGTTACTTGCGGAGTCACGGCCGCCCCTTCCACCAGTCGGGTGCAAATATTCGGGTGGATTCAGAAATGTCGGTCGCGGCCCGCGGCCGACTCTCCTTTTCCGGGGTTATCGGCTCGCGCCGGCCGAAAACTTGCTACTTTTCAACGTTCACCGACTATCCGGCAACTTCCGGTACCATGGTCCCAGGTGATCTTATGGCCAGGCATTCAAGGACCTCTCCCTTTTATTTCCGATCTATTCGCACCAAGATCGTTTTCCTGAACAGCTTCCTGGTAGGCATGGTGGCGCTTTTTATCTACCTCTATATGCCCAACTACCACGCCGCACGCGCCGGGGAATCTTTGTCCGCGCAATACCGAAGCCAGGCTGCCGTAACCGCCGATTATCTGGCCGCCGCACTTTCGATGCGCGATCAACAAGCGATTCAAGATGAAATGGAAGTCGTCAGGAGAGATCAGAACCTGGCCTATGCGGTAGTCCTTGATCAAGACGAACGGCTGATTGCCGGCTTCCAGGAGAACGTGGCCGAGAATCTGAAATACCGCGAAGTCAATCCGGAAGACAAGATCAGCTTCACCCGTAATCTTCAGGCATTGCGGCTGGCCGAACCTATCCGTCACGAGGGCGAAACCCGGGGCATCCTGTACCTCGGCTATTCTCCGGCCCAATTCGAGAGCGACATGCGACGCAGCAAAAAGCTGATCGGGCTCGTGAGTATATTCATCTTCTTGATGGGCCTCATGGCTTCCTATTGGATATCCTCTGCAGTTACCGAACCCATCAACCAGGTGGCCGAGGCGGCACAACGCATTGCCTCGGGAGATTTTGAGCATCGGTCACGGGTGGAGGGCTGTGATGAAATCGCCCATATGGCGACGTCGTTCAATTCGGTTGTCGAGAAACTGACCCAGGCCCGTAAGGAATTGGAAGAAGCCAACCAAAACCTTGAAGAGCGGGTTATTTTGCGGACCAAAGACCTGGAACAGGAAATGAAGGAACGCAAGTCGGCGCTGGAAGCCCTGCGCGGTGAACGTGACCGTACACGCCGTTACCTCGACGTGGCCGAGGTGTTCATGCTGGCCGTGGACGTGCGCGGTTACATCACCATGATCAACCGAAAGGGCTGCCGTATGTTGGGATACCCGGAACGAGAAATCCTGAATCAGCATTGGTTCCAGACCTTCGTGGCTCCGGTCGATCGAGACGACGCCCACAAATGCTTTCGGAAGGTGGTTACCGGTCAGGCGCCGATGAAAGAATACACCGAATCGTCGATTATCGACGCATCGGGGTGCGAGCACCTGATCGCGTGGCACAACGCCTGCCTGTACGACAAGGACGGCGGGATTATCGGCATCTTGCGCTCAGGGGAGGATATCTCACCGATGCGACGCCTCGAAAACCAGTTGCGCCATGCTCAAAAAATGGAAGCGGTCGGCACCCTGGCCGGCGGAATCGCCCACGACTTCAACAACGTACTGACCAGCATCATCTGGTGTAGTCAACTCACCCTTAACGAGTGCAAGGGCGATACTACGGTCGGCGAGTACCAGCAGGAGATTGTCAAGGCGGCTGAGCGCGCCAGAAGTTTGATTCAGCAAATGCTGACCTTCAGCCGAAAGCAAGATGTCAAACGGGCAGCCATCCCCCTGGCCGAGGTTTTGGAGGAAGCCGTTCAATTGATGCGCGCCTCCATTCCGGCCGGCATCTCCCTGAACCTGGACATCGCCGACCGCGACGGTCGTATTTTTGCCGATCCTACCCAGATTCACCAACTTGTGATCAATCTGTGCACCAATGCCGTCCACGCCATGGAACCGGCCGGCGGCGTACTATCGATTACGCTTTCCCGAATTCTCACCGTCGGCAATATCGATATCATGAGACTGGCGGTTGAAGATACCGGGTGCGGTATGGATGAAAAGACGCTGGAGCGTATCTACGATCCCTTCTTCACCACCAAGAAGCCGGGCATGGGTACGGGAATGGGTTTGAGCGTGGTGCACGGCATCGTTCACAGTCATGACGGGACGATCAAGGTAGAAAGCCGCCCGAACGTAGGTACCTGCTTCACGGTGGAATTCCCGCTACACACAAAGGTGGAAGCGGCGACCCGGTTGGGTAAGCCCGGTCTTACCCAAGGCCGCGAGCACGTGCTGTTGATAGACGATGAGGAACTGATCATCAGGGTTGCCTGCGGCGCCTTGGGCCATTTCGGCTATCGGGTATCCCGTTTCACCTCGGCAGAGGAAGCCTGGGCTTGTTTCCAGCGCGATCCAATGTCGTTCGACATCGTGGTTACGGATCAGGTGATGCCGTCCATAAGCGGAGTCGAATTAGTGCAACGCATCAGGGAATACCGACCCGACATCCCGGTGGTCTTTGTAACGGGTTATATCGCCGGCGAGGTTCACCAGGATCTACATTCCCTGCCCAACAGCACATTACTACTGAAGCCCTACGCACCCAAAACCCTCGCTGAGCAGATGCGCATTATGTTGGATGCCCCGATCGAGCAAAAACTGAACGCCGACACGATCCCCTGATGCGGGTTATCACTCGACCTCGAAAAGACCCATGCACAACCGTTCCACGGCATCCGGGATCTGACTGTCACCACATCGATTGCAGGTCAGGCCGCGGGTGCCCACGATCTTCGCGGTTTCTACCTCGACCAATTTCAACATCAGAATGACCTTTTCTCCGAAACGAGTCAAGGTGCCCATCAACAGGTAACGTACATTGAGCATTTTTCCGATGCGTGCGGCCGTGGAAGTGTCGGTGATCCCGGTATTCTGGATCTTCAACTCCCCGGCCACACGGTCCAAATCGGAACGATCGGCCAACGTCACATTGGGGGCCATGGCAACCGTTGTTTCCACCAGGCGAGTAACGGTACGGCCCACCTCGATCGACGTACCCTCTACATCGAAGGGCAATAAAGCGATCGAGACTTCACGCGCGTTGGGGATCTTCAATTTGCCTTTCTCTCTGAAATTGGCGGTATAGGAATCGGAACCGCAGGGCGCCACGCCTTCCAAACTCAAGATGGTTAGTGTGCCGGCAGTATTGCCGAACATGAGGAAGTTACCTCTTCGGCTGAAATCGATAAAACCGGGCACCTGGTCGCTTTCGAGTTGACTACCCTCTACGCTGATTTTGACATCCCATAGTTTGACCTTTTTGCGAACCGCGTGGATGGAAGCTACCCATAGGCCGTCCGGGCCGAATGAAAGACCGGTGATTTCGTCGCGGAAGCTGGTGGAATCCAAGGTTTTTTCCACCAGGTTGTTCTTGAGGCTGAAGATACGCACCTCGTCCAGGTAGGCGTTGGCAAAGTTTACATCTGAAGCAGAAGAAAACACGAGGTTGCGATTGGAAAGAATGCGTTTGTCGAAACGATCCAGACCCACCGCAACCAGCGGCACGCGCTCGCATTTGGAAAGAGCGACCGCTTTGACTTTCAATTCCTCCTTTGCCGTTCCCAGGTTGAAAGTGGAACCCGCAATTTTGCGCAAGGTATCCACGGTTGAAATCGAGCCGTTTTCATGGAAGACGAAAAGGCGCTTGCCGTCATGATCTAGAGTACAGGCCACCGCGCGCTTGGAGGTAACTACCCTTCCCCGCGCCTGTCCGTTTTCTGAAATGAAGTTAACCGCGCCGTTAGAGGTGAGGGCAATGACCTGCCTGTGCGCTGCATTGTATTGAAGGCCGACCGGGCGCTCACGACGTTTGAGCTTGATACGCGCACGGGCGACCGGTGTCGCCTCCCCTGTTCGAAAAACGACAAGGCTGCCTTTATCGGAGATCGCGGCCAGTATGTCCAAATCGATCGAGGCATCGGCAAGAACGGCATCACCTCCGATGTTCTCGCGCTTCAACAAATTGCCGCTGACAGGGTCAATCAAATATAGATTGCCGCGTGCATCCAATACCAATGCGCGGCTGTCGTCACCGTTGAAGGCGCCCCACACCGGAGTGTGATCGAGACGAAGCGTCTTGCGGTTGGCAATGTTCAGGCCGCCGCTCCAGGCCGATGCGGTCAGCCAACAAACCATCGTAAGAAACATCCGAACCTTCATCACACTCTCCTGTAAATCTCTGTCGGGCTGTCAGGTTGCCGGATTGCCCCGGTCTTTATCCAACATACAGCGGGCGGCTCGAAAGAGCCGCCCACCGCGGTTGTTTTTGCCGGATTATATGGATTGTTCAGGAAACCGGTCGGTTATTTCTTGGGTTTGAAAACCTTAATACCTGCCAACAGCGCGTGAATACCCTCGTCACCGAAACCATCGGTAGGCGATTGGTACTGGTATTTGAACTCGGTTGCCAGATTACGCGTGCTGAACAAGCGCACACCCAGGGATACGTCAACCTGGAACTCTTCCCCATCGAATTCACTGGGAAGGTTGAAATATCCGAGGCCCGCGCCGAAGAACCAGGACATCTTGGCGGCACTAGCCCATTCATAACCGCCGCGAACATAGCTGAAGTCGGGGAAGTCACTGGAAATAGGTCCGCTTACTGAAAAAGTGTACTGACTGTTCCGGGTGAGGAATCTGCCGTAGTCGATATTGAAGAAACCGGATTCATCGCCGCCGTCCGGCTTTAACACGGTCACGAAGAAGCCGTAGGTCGAGTCCCCGGCTTCCTGTTGCGCCATGGCGGGCATAAAAAATGATAAGGCAATCAAAGACAAAATTATTTTTTTCATAGCTCTCTGTTCTCCTTATATGAGTGACATCAGGAATTGCGTTTTAATTGGGGGGATAGTGGATGCCCCGGGGCATCGGTTAGGGTTGAGGGAGTTAATATTTCCGCGTGAGGTTCAATGCGTTCCCCGATTTCAGGCGCAAGGCCCAGCCTTGAACCGGGCATTTGTTTGAAAGCATGGCGTCCAGTAAATACTCGATGGGTCGATTGTTGAAAGAGACATCGAGAACGGCTTGCGCGGCGTTGAATTCGCGCTCCGTCACCGACAGCGTGCCGGACAGGCCGCGCAGATATTCCTGGATCTTTCGCAATTCGCCGTAGTCGGCGCCGGAGAGCACGAGTGTAAAGGTGCGGGGTCCGCTACGTTGCTTGCGCCAAAAGGCGTCTACGGCTTGCGTCAAATCGCCGCATAACTTGTCAGCCCCATTTTCCAGGGCCCTGGCAGATGCTTGCAGCGAGCTGATTCCGGTAGCGTTGAGATCCACGTGCTTGGACGCCAACAGGCGACCGTTGTCGGCGTAGAAGACCCGACATTGGATCACACAACTTGCAACCTTGAAGCCCTCCAATGGTGAATCGCCCGCCTCCGCGGTTCGACTTTCGCCGGCTACCAGCAGGTCCACATTCAAGCGGAGGCCCAAGGCGGATGCTTTTTCTTCATCCAAGCTCAACAGGGCATCCAATTCCTCTCGCTTCATATTGCGCTTGACCTGCTCTAAATCCAGAACGACGAAGCCACGCTTTAGAAAACAGGCAGCCAGGCGAGCTTGAGCCACACCACCGAGGACAGCTTGACCGGATTCAGGGGCCGCGTTTTTATCCACCATCAGCACGGCGATACGAGGCATGTCCGCTGCACTCAGGAGGCCTAAATCAGTCAGCTTGATTTCGATCGCGGCACGCTTTACCTCTGCTTTGAGGGTGACATGGCGGATATTGCCGCGAGTGCGTGACTGCAACACCTCGTATTTAGCGACATAATCGGCGGCTTGGAGGAATATGTGTCGTTCAACCGTTTCATAACGTTCGGCGAAGACATCATTAGGAAGCACATCCGCGACGACCTGCTCGACCGCACTCCGCAAGGCCTGTTCCAAGGCTTCGCGCTCCGCGGCCCGCAAATCATTTTGCAAAGGCGCCGATCCCCCGGCGACAACTGATTGGGCAATGCCGACACTGGAGAACACACTGAAAAAAGATAAAACTATGAAGACAAACAGGGGCCTCGGCATCGTACTTCCTCACATCATACTCTGCCCTTACATGCGGAAAAAAGTGGCGAAAAGGATCAGGAAATTTAAAAAATTTAATTTTGCTTTTCTAATCTGTTCCTAATGCGCATTTTTCGTTTTTTATATTCTGATTCGATCTCTATGAACTTATTCGTTAATGTCTCCAACCTTTCTTGAAGGAGAGTAACATTGTCTACACGTTGACCTGTCCATTCCTTTTCCAAAGCAGCCAATTCATTTAAGAGTTTCTCACAATCTTTGACAACTGCTCTTAGAAGTCGTACGTTTTCTTGTCCTTTAAAGCGCCGGACATCCTGCTTCAGCATCTTATGCTTGAAACGCAACGTTTTCAGCGCCTCGCTCTCCGGCCCTGCCGACGGTGGCGCTTGAGCGCCGACAGTCGGCCTGTTGTCTGAATTCTCCATCTCGGCGTCGGCTTGGCGATCCCCGCTTTGCGCCGCTGATGAATCCGGGATGGTGTCTTGTGCAGGCGTTGGGAGTGCGGCTTGTTCGTTTACTTCGTCGTTCGAGTCCGGAACCGCTTTGTCCAGAACATACCAGGTCAGTCCCGCGACAAGGAGTAACACGATGATCAGGGTCAAACCAGTCCGGACACGAGAAGAGGTGACGGTTGCCTTTCGTCGAGGTACCTTGTAACGCGTCGCGCGCGGTTCCGGGTTCAAGGGGGGGACCTCATTTGTCGATGGCGGGGGCGGCGGCTCCACCATAGTGACGGGACGTGACGAGACGGAAGAATCCGTCTCGAAACGCTCCTGGAGTTCATGCTCCTCCATCCTTCTCGTTGGTGCGATTCCTTCTTCCGGCGACGATTGCAGCGGGCGAAATCCATCTTCCATTTCCGTGACACGTCCGGCGGCTGCTTCGGGACGGGCTTGGAGGGCGGGAGTCGACGGCGGGTCATCGACCATGGTCAAATCCAGAATTTCTGCAACGGTGGCGACATCGAACGATGCTCCGGCCGGGGAGGAAGAGTGTTCTTCC
>JASJCB010000324.1 GCA_030066195.1 Acidobacteriota bacterium | reverse complement strand
ATGAAGGATTTCTGCAGAAATCCTTCATCCCCAATTTTGTAATTCAAGGATTTCTATAGGAATCCTTGATATACAATTTTGTATATGAAGGATTTCCGTTGCTTTTCAGTGTATCCGGCGTAAAAACAACGGAGCGGAAACGCGCTTCTCATTCAACAATTGATAAAGGTCGCCGCACCGGGCGCAAGCACGGCAAACAGCTAGGTAGGATTCGATAGTTTGCGTTAACATGGGAGCACTTCCGGCCAGGGTTGGACAATTTGTTTCAATGCAGCCGTATCTACTTTGGCATAGATCTGCGTTGTCTCCAGTGATTGGTGGCGTAAGACGCCTGCGATATCTTGCAGCGACATTCCTTGCCGGAGCATAGAGGTGGCCGTTGAATGGCGAAGAAGATGCGCTGCTCCGAGGCTTCGGCAGGTAACACCCGCTCGACGCATTGCGTCACGAACCATTACCGAAATCGCACAATGGGATGCAAAGGAGCGAAATGGAGCATGAGCCCGAACAAACAGTGCCTTGGAATCTGTCGGAGGCCGACCCTTGACCAGGTAGGCAACCAATGCATTTCCAACTTCCTGCGTCATCGGAAGCCGAGTGAAACGCTTTCCTTTTCCTGATACTTGAATCTCAGCCTGTTTCCAATCGATATCCCGCAATTTAAGCTGGATGATGTCGCCCGCGCGTAATGCCAGTCGAGCGAGAAGAAGCAAGATTGCATGATTGCGCAATCCGACCGCCGTGTTTGTGTCATATGAGATGATGATGCGCTCGACTTCGTCAGGTTGCAAGTAGCGTGGCAAAGAGGTTAGTCGCCAATGCGCCAGTGTTGGTATGGCTGCGTCAAGGCCGGCTGCACACATTCCTTCGGCAATGAGATAGCGAAGAAACATGCGCAGTGCCGTTATACAGGTTTTCGCGGCTGCCCATCCACATTTCTGGCTTTTTTCCAGAACAAAATGCCGCAACCCGGCCGCATCGAACATCTCTGGTTCGTCTCCAAGGCAGATCAACAGATCTCGAATGGAGCGGCTGTAATTGTAAAGGGTTGCATCACAGGTTCCACGTTGAAGACGCATCCACTGACAGAAAGAAATCAACAGCTCTGGTTCTTGAGTTGTTGATTCATCAACGAAAGCCGTGATAACTCCTGCACTACGGAGATATTTCAGAAATGACCGCGCACCCATGAGCAGAATCAACCTGTAGTTACGTTTATGACCATAAGACTCCTCCAAGTGGTAGTTGAAACGTTCTAGGGTCTCATCGGTCAATTCCGATTCATCAATGCCTTCTCTACATCTGTCCAATCAGAAGGGTCGCAACCCGAATGTAATTTCGAGCGGTTACTCTGGCATAGCCCTCTTGGTATAGCTTTTTGGCAAATCCCTCAAGCAGTGGACCGCAACGGCTGTTTCGAAGCGTGCTCACGTGCAAGGGGCGCTTGAAAAACTTTTCTAACATGACGTCCTCCTGCATTTTTATTCGTCCAAAGGACATTACTTATTATGCGGAGTCAACGGAGTGCTTTGTTGCTCTTACTGTTTGGATAAAAAAGCTTTTCGGATGCCAAGCTCCCCTGCTTTGCATAACAATGCTCCCGGCATTACATTTGGGTGTTCCGGTTAGATTTGGTTATCAGTATACCTTGCTTTCAACAAAGCCGGCCACCGTCGCATCCCGGTTTCTTTCTCCGATACGCGCCAAACATCCATTGGCAGCAGGCTTTGAATCACCTATGATCGGAAGGCGCGGGGAAGGTTTATGCATCGCACATCCGTAAAACGAATCGTCATCGTGGCGGCCGGTTTGATTGGGCTTGGGACCTTGTTGTCCAGTTTGTCGACCCACTGGGGCCGCACGGACCGACCCGAAAGGGCCAGGGTGCGGGCGGGCGATCAAATGGTTTGGAAGGACCCCGCTTTCGATGACTCGGATTGGCTGACCTACAGCGCCTGGCAACGACTAACCGGCCCTTATCAAGGCAACCTCTGGTTACGTCAGCCCCTGAAGTTGGGCGACGATCCAAGCGTGAACACCTTTGTTCTGGTGGCGGTGGGCAGCAGCGAGGTGTATTTCGACGGCGAGTTGATCGGCCGAAACGGCGTGGTCGGCGATTCCCGCGATACCGAAGTTCCCGGCTCCCTGCTTTTTATGTGCTCTATTCCCGGCCACCTGCTCAAGCCCGGAGATCATGAAGTGGCGCTCCGCTTTTCGAACCATCGCGGCATCTCGCGGTTTTATCTGCTGGGCGCCGGCATCGGCAGTATTCAAGACGTGGTGTCCTTCACCCGGCGCACCCTGTTTCCCTTTCTCTTTCTCAGCGTTTTTCTGGTGGTGGCGCTCTACTTTTTTGTCTTGTACGCACTCAACCGGCAGCAGGCCTCTCATCTGGCGTTTGCCTCTCTCTGCGGGCTGACCGGGTTGCTGTTATTTGTCGAAAGCATTCGCTCGTTCGGGTATCCCTACCATTGGCACGGACACCGGCTCTACCTGGTGATGATTCTCTCCGGGATTCTAGCCGGTTTGGTTCCCTTGTTCTTCATTCTGCACCATGGTTTGTCCCGGCGATGGCTGATCGGTATACCCGCGGCCCTACTCGTCGGTGCGGCCATGTTTCATCGCTCTCTCGATCAGGTTTCGTTCGGTTTCTTTACCTGCGCCTTCATCTATGCCCAGGCCGTGGTTTGTTTCGCATTCCTGAAGGAGAAGACGGATTCCTGGATCGGTCTCCTGGGTATCAATCAGGCCTTGATCGTTCTGGCTTTGACCCGACTCACTTTTTTGGAACAGTGGTTGTTCGGGTGCTTTACTCTTTTGATTGTGCTGATGTTAATCTCGTTGAGTCTTCAATCCAGGCGTCAGCGCGCCCAATTTCAGGAAGCCAGACTGCGTTCGGCCCGCCTTCAGATCGAGTTGCTGCAAAAACACCTCCAACCTCATTTCATGCTGAACACGCTTACGGCTGTCATGGAGTGGCTGGAACGGGAACCCAAGGCCGGCGTAGCCTTTGTCGGCTTGCTGGCCCAAGAGATGAAAACCCTGAACCGTTTCTCCAGCCAAACCCTGGTGTCACTGGAAGAGGAACTGCGGCTTTGCCGCAACCATTTAGAGATCCTGGCCTATCGAAACGGGGAGGAATACCCCTTTCAGACCGTCTGTGAAAACCCCGATCTGGAGGTTCCCCCGGCCATCATCCTGACCCTGGTGGAAAATGGGGTCAGTTACGCCCTGGATGAAGGAACCCTGCAATTCGAGATGCGCCAGCGGATCACCCCGACCGGCCGCGTGCACATCGACTTCAAGGCCGTGGGAGTGGATATCCACATCGGCGAGGCCGACGACGGGACGGGCAGCAAGTACATCAAGGCGCGGCTCGAAGAGAGTTTTCCCGGGCGTTGGCGGCTGAATGCCTCGGGGAACGAGCAAACCTGGGTGACGAATATCGAATTCGAGGGTGGACCATGAATATTCTGATCGTGGAAGACGAACGCATCATCGCGCAACGGCTGGAGCGGTTTATCAGAGCCGGTTTGGGCTCAAAACTGCATGTGCTTCAGACGGCGCCCAGCCTCTCCGCAGCCCGGCTTCAGGTCTATGACCGGCCGTGGGACCTGGTGTTTCTGGACCTGAATCTGAAGGGCAGGGATGGTTTCGAGCTGTTACAGGACGCGGTGGCCTCGTCGTTTCACACGGTGGTGGTCTCCGCCTACACCGACCGGGCCTTCGAGGCCTTCCAGTACGGTGTCTTCGATTTCATCGGCAAACCATTCGATGAGGATCGGGTGGCAAAGACCCTGAACACTTTTTTGTCCAATCAACGAGGCCAGTCCAATACCCGGACCCTAGCCGTTAAAAAGGGCCGTGACCTGAAGTTGATCCCCCTGGAAGACGTGCTTTTCATCAAAGCCGCCAATACCTATTCCGAACTGCATCTGGTTTCCGGCGAACAGGAACTGCACAGCAAGGGATTGGAGCAACTGGGCCGTGTGCTCCCCAACGATTGGGTGCGTGTCCACAAGTCCTATTTCGTGCCCCAATCCCGGATCCAGTCCTGGGCCGCGGCCCCGGGCAGCAGTTATAAGGTCATCCTGACCGGGAACATCGAAATCCCGGTCAGCAGGCGGCGGTACATGGCGTTCAAGCAAACCTGGCTGGCCTGAGCGCACCTCTCGCGTTTACTGGACGGCAACCAGGTTGTCGTCCACCTTGCGGTCGATGAGTTTGTGGTAGGGATCGATCCCTACAAAGCGCGGCTTCCGGTCCACCACGAAGGTGAAGTCAGCCGTGGGTCCGTCCATGACCTGCTTTTGGAGATAAATGACATCGTCCTCGCTGAATCCCTCCGCTGCCGGGTTTTCCAGGAACAGACCCAAGTCGACGGGAATATCGAAGGGGGCGCGGCTTTCATTGCCCACCGCATCGGCGTAGAATTTGGCGGCCGAAACCTTCAGGCGAACCTCGAAACCGCCGGTGCTCAGTTCCTCTGCCTCAACGGATTCCACTTTCAGATCGTAGAGGGTGATCTTCTCGAAGAAATCTGTGATCATTGACGCGTGTTCGGGCCCGGCTTCCTCCCGCAAGAGCCGGAGGAAATCAGCGGAAGTGGCATAGGGCGCGGACCGAAAGGCTCGAAGTTCGATCAAACGTTGCAGGGCCCGGTTGATCACGTTCGCACCGAGATAATCCCGCAATGCGTACATCACCAGCGATCCCTTGCGGTAGTGGATGTACTTCTGGTTTTCAACGCGGTAGAGGGGCAATTCGCCTTCCGGGTCATCGGCCCGGCCTGACAGATAGCGGTCCAGTTCCAGAGCCAGGAACTTGTGGATCTTGTTTTTGCCGTATTTCCGCTCCATCACCATCAGTGCGCTGTATTGAGCCAGGGTCTCATTCAGCATGGAAGCCCCCTGGCAGTTGGCCGCCGTTACCTGATGACCCCACCATTGATGGGCCATCTCATGCGCGGTGATGTAGTAGGGCAGATCGATATCGTCCTCGCGCACATCGGCAACAAAACCCAGGCCTTCGGAATAGGGAATGGTGTTGGCAAACGACTGAGCAAAGGACCGGTAGGACGGGAATTCCAAAATCCGGACCTGCTTGTATTGGTAGGGGCTGAACGCTTCGGAGAAAACCTCCAGGCTGTCTTTGACGCCCTCCATCATGCGCGTCAGGTTGTAGGTATGGGGTTCGTGATGGTAGATCTCGAGGGCGACCCCGTTCCATTGGTCCCGCATCACCTCGTATTCGGCCGAAACATAGGCGTACATATGCATCATGGGCGTGCTCATTTTGTAGGTGAAGTAGCGGCGGTCTCCTTCCGTCCATTCCTTTTCCAAAACGCCCGGAGCAACGGCAATCTGATCGGCCGAGGTGGACACCGTGGTCCGGAAGGTGATGAAATCGCTGTCCTGCCGGTTCACGCTGTTGTGGTGCTGACGCGTGTCTTCCAGAGCGGGGATGCGCGGCAGGGGATCGAGCCCGAAGGCGCGCCGTTCGTCCCGGTCACTCAAGAGGTAATCCTCGTTGAAGCCGATATAAGGCGTCAGCTTGTTGTTCGTGATGAAGGTGCCGTTGCGGACCAGGCTGGTATCGGGGGTTCCGTAACGGAATCCCTTGTGCTGTCGGATGGTTTCGAACGCCAGGGTTCTGGTCTCGCCCGGTTGCATCGGGGTGTCCAGGTCGAAGATGAAATAATTGAAGGTTTCGTCCCGAGAGGTTTCACGCGCCCCTTCCAGCATCGCCTTGGGAACCTCAACGCCGTTGGGAAAAATCATATGGACGGTAGCAATGGCGTCGCCGGTTTTGTTTTCGAGGCGGTAGGCGCCCGTGGTTTCCACCCTGGCCTGATGAGGGAAGAGCGCTACCTCGGTGGACACATCGATCACGCGCGGCATGGGCAGGTGCCGGTACTGCCGGAACCGCTTCTCGAAATCGACGCGTAGGCGATTGGCGTCGTCCCGGGTGACGAATTGATTCAGGATGTTGGTATTGTAATAGATAAAGGCTCCGGTGCCGGCCGAAATGAAAACAAGCGCCGAGGCAACCGCGGTATTTGCCCTGGTCTTCAATGCCCGCAAGCGAATCCGGAGGGGCTGCAAGGTTCCCCGGTTCCAGAGGTTATAGGTCAGCAGCAAAAGCAGCCCGGCCAGGCCTGCCCAGTAGGCGCGCAGCCAATAACTCGCCGCCGCAAAACGGCCGGCGCCGTTCATGTCGGAATAGGGAGAGTAGAAGCCGCCTAACGCGTATTTGAGCAGGGGATGTTCGGAACCCAGCAGGTCGTTCATGCCGATGCTGAACAAAATAAACAAGCCCATCAGCACCATGCCCACCAGGCGGTTGGGAACCAGCACCTGGAAAAAGCAGGCGAGGATCGCCAGATAGACATAGGGTAGAACGAAAAAGAGAAAGATCCGTTCCAGATATAGGGTCCATTCGACGGGAACATTGCCGTCGTAGACCTGCAGCGCCACCGCAAAACCGACGCCGATGACCAGGGTGACATTCATGATCATCAGCAGCGCCAGAAGCTTGCTGGTGACGATCACCCCGTTGGACACCGGCATGGCGTCCATGATCTCGTGAAACTTGTCGGTGCGTTCACGGACGAGGATATCCGCACTGTAGAAACCCAGGATGGCAAGCAGGGCCCACCAGTTGGCGCCGGTGATTGCCGAAATCATCAGCCGGGTAAGCGGATAGGCGTTGACCTCATACATGACCTCGCGGTCAAGCAGAGAGAGCACTACCAGGCCGGAACTCAAACACACGACGACCAGAAAGGGAAAGCTGCCCAGCGTACTCGATATCTCGAACCTGGCGCGGGCGAAAAACTGGGACCAGGAGGTACGGCGATCCCAGATCGGCTTTGCCGTCAATTTTCCGGTGAATCCTTTGGGTCGGACGGTTTCACTTTCCGGCTGCCGCTTGGACGGCTTGCGCCTTGCGGTTCGAAATGAGAAGCGGTGGTAGGCAAGACCGAAAAAGACAACGGCGATACCCAGCCAGAGCGCACGGTTGGCCAGGACGATGCCTTCGTAACTCAGGAGCCTGGTGTTGCGTTCGGCAGCGGTCCAATATTCGGTAGTCTCCTCCATGATGCGATGCATGAAGGGGTCCCACAGAGGGCCGATTGCATTGGTCTCGCTAACCCCCATGTACAAGATGAACAGGGCGAAGGCGACGATATAGGTGTGCAGCAACCGCTTTGTCATCACCGCTACCGAAAAGGTCAGGGCGGCAACCACCAGCAGGGACGGCGTCAAGAACCCGAAAAAGACGACGGCATAGTGTTCCACCCGGTGTGGAGCCAGGGTTGCGGGGTCCGCCCAGGGGGAAAAGCTGCCCAGCAACATGCCCAACGGCGCAGCCGAAAAAGCCAGAATCAACGCGGAGAAGGCGCCCAGAAACCGGCCTGCCAGAAAACTCTTCTTGGTAACCGGCGTGGCGAAAAGAATGCCGTCGAAATTGTTGTCGGTGTCTTTGAGTACGGCGCCGGCCATATACAAAGGAACGATGAAGACAGAGAAGATGCCCATGATCATCAGGGTGAGGGTGATCATATAGGGCGAGTTGATATACACATTGCCGCCGCGTGCGGCTCCCAGGAACTCCCCGCTGTTGGCGGTCAACAGAAACGACAATCCCAACAACACGGTAAACAAAACCAGTGTGGAAAAAGAGCGGGTCATATATCGGAATTCGAATCGGGCGATTTGGAACATCATGAGAACGCCTTCCTTTCAGTATCGATGGAGTCTTGCATGCGCCTGAGGTCTGTCAGGCCGTGCGTTGCCGGTTTGCCTGTTCTCCCTTCACGGCCGAAAAATACACATCCGACAGGTTGGCCTCAACCGGCTCGAAACCATCGCCGGGGTTGGAGGCGGCAAAGATGCGGATCCGGGTCCGGCCGCCCCGGAGGTGATTGGAGATCACATGATGGTCTTGCTCGTAGCCCGGGAGTTGGGAGCTTTCGATGCCTTTGGTCCAGATTCGGCCCTCCATTTTTTGAATCAGTTCCGCCGGTTTCCCTCGTAACAACAGGCGCCCTTCCGCCAGGACGGCCATGTCGGCGCATAGATTGGTGACGTCCTCGATAAGGTGCGTCGAGAGAATCACCACGACATCCTTGCTGATCTCGGCCAGTAGGTTATGAAAGCGGTTGCGCTCCTCCGGGTCCAACCCGGCCGTGGGTTCATCGACGATGATCAGCTTTGGTTCGCCGAGCAATGCCTGGGCAATCCCAAAACGTTGCCGCATGCCGCCCGAGAAGGTGGCGAGGCGCTTGTGACGGACGGCATGGAGGTTTGTTTCCACCAGAAGACGCTCCACCACCCGCTTGCGCTCCCGGGCATGACGCAAGCCCTTCAACACCGCGAGGTGATCCAGGATCGCATAAGCGGAGCCCCGGGGATACACGCCGAAATCCTGGGGTAGGTAGCCCAGAACGCGGCGCAAGGCATCTGGCTGCCGGATGACGTCGATGTCGCCGAAGCGAACGCTTCCGCCGCTGGGCTGTTGCAGGGTGGCGATGGTTCGGATCAGTGATGATTTTCCCGCGCCGTTGGCTCCCAGCAAACCGAAAATCCCCTTGCCGATCTTCAGGTCGATATGTTTGAGCGCCCGCGTCCCATTGGGATAGGTATGTGTAAGGCCTTCAATTTCCAACATGCTTGTCTCCCCAATTGTCCCGAAACGAAATGTTTTGCGACCATCACTTCTATCCCAGAGGCGAGAAAGGATGCGTCGTCAATCGGGCTAACGAGGGTTCGAAGGCTCCGGCGGGGAAAAAGATGCCAACGGTTCATAATCCCGGGCAACGGTCGCCCTACCTTCCAATCCGCGCAAGAGCAGGCGCTGTGATACCGGTGTTAACCGCCGATTCGATTACGTCAAAAAGCCGCTTTCGCCGGCGAAGTAGAGTCGCCCGGCAAAGATCGGCTTTTCAAATCCGGCCGGATCGTTATATAAATGAAATCCATGAATCGATTGGAGCGTACACCATGAAAAAACTACCGGCGGGCACCTGGCGGACCCTGGGCCTGGAGTTCCTTTCCATTGTCACCGGCATTTCCCTGGCCCTGTTGGCCAACGACTGGCACCGCGATTGGAGCAACCGGAAGCGGGGTAAGGAGTCGCTGGAGCATATTCGCCAGGAGATTATGCGCAATCACAATGACATCGAAAAGACGCTGCCCCGGTTGAAAGAAGCCCTTGACTTGCTTAAAGAGTACCAGGGAGTCACCGACAAGGCCATGGTCGAGGTCTTATCGGAAATTATTCAAAAGCAGAAACATGGCTTCAATTTTCCAATCTTGCAGCACCCGTCATGGGAAACCGCCAAGAGTACGGGCACGGTCAAGTTCATGGACACCGGCGTCGCCCGCGACCTGAGCCGCCTGGAAATCTCGCTGA
>JASJCB010000171.1 GCA_030066195.1 Acidobacteriota bacterium | reverse complement strand
AAAGGACGTCGCCTACCAGGAAGAGCGGATCGTCCTATCCCCCGGTGACATGGTTTTTCTCTACACCGACGGCTTCGAGGAGGCCGCCAATCCCCGGGAAGAAGAATTCGGAAGAAAGCGCCTGGTCGATCTGATGGAGGAGCGCGCGGATCGAAAGGTTCAAGAAGTCATCGATACCGTGATCGAAAGGGTCCACCGCTTTACGGAAGGCCGGGCGCAGAGAGACGATATGACCATGGTGGGCTTGCGCGTGTTGCAACCTGAGGAATCCTGACAGGCCGAAGCCGCAAGGGAACCGACCCTAAAACCCGGGATGTTTCCTCGGGCATCGCGGTATAATGCGCCGTCAGTCGATGGAGACGCCCATGAACTACCGCAAGACCTATTTTCCCAACCTTCAGTACAAGGCTTATTTGAACCATGCGGCCATTTCCCCGCTGAATATCGAAGCGCAAAAGGCCGTCTCGGGTATGGCGGATCGTTACGCCGGGGAAGGGGTCAAGGCTTGGACCAGAGGATCTGCCGCTCGTGATCGCCTGCGCGTGAAGTTGGCGCAGTTGACAGGTTGCAACGCGACGGATATCGGTTTGGTCAGCAATACCACGCACGGCCTGAACCTGGTGGCCTTGGAATATCCCTGGCGCTCCGGTGATCGGCTGGTGCTTTTTCGCAACGAGTTTCCCGGCAACATCATCCCCTGGTTGATCGCCGCAAAACGCTTTGACTTAAAGGTATTGTGGCTGGACCTGGACGACCTGATCCAGGAAACCCGGACTTTCAAGCAGGCCATGAATGAGAAGCCGAGATTATTGGCGGTAAGTTGGGTCCAGTATCAAAACGGACGAACGCTGGACCTTGCCGAGCTTTCAGCTTTGCGTGGACGCTTCGACCTGGAAGTCTGTGTAGACGCCATCCAGGGGTTGGGACCGCTGACTTTGGATCTGAGCAGTACGCCGCTCGACTACCTGGTCTGCGGCGGTCATAAATGGCTGCTCTCCCTCGAAGGAACGGGTTTTATCTATGTCCATCCCGAACGCATCGGAAGCATGATTCCCATGGTCGCCGGTTGGCTGTCCCTGGAAGACCCGGTCTCCTTCCTCTTCGACGGCAGCGGTTGTGTCGATTACGAAAAACCCATCCGGGCCGATGCCGAGCGTTTTGAACCGGCGACTATGAACCAGATCGGTTTTGCCGCCATGGAAGCAAGCATCGGTATCTTTCTCAAGGAAGACCCGAAAGTCGTCAGCGAGCGTTGTCTGGCCCTGGCCGCACGTTGTCGCGAGGGACTACGCGCCATGGGTATCGAACCCGCGGACGGCGGTCACGGCGCCGGCATCGTCAGCTTTCCTATGGACGCGGCTTCTCTCAAAGAGACGGTCTCCGCACTGGACAAAGTCGGTATCTCGACGGCTACTCCTGACGGCCATCTACGCGCCGCGCCGCATTTCTACAATACCGAGGAAGAAATCGATTACTACCTGAAGACCTTGAAAAACATCCTGGCCGGGTCCTGAATTGAATACCTGGAAAAAGGACCGGGCTTCGTCGGAAAACCGGCGAAGCCCGAATGATGAGTGTTGCACGGGTCAATCGCGTTTGAACTTGGAGTAGTTGGGCGCCTTGTAACCTTCCAGGCTGTTGCCCTCGTCCATTTCGATGAGGCTTCGTACCTTGACCGGCAGGCCGTACAGGTTGATGAAGCCTTCCGCATCGCTCTGGTCGTAGACATCATCCTGGCCGAAAGTGGCAAATTCTTCGCGATAAAGAGAATAGGGAGAGCGGCGACCCAGGACCATGACATTGCCCTTATAAAGCAACAGGCGGGTTTCGCCCGTGACGTTGTGCTGGGTTTCGCGAACGAAGGCGTCAAGTGCCTCTCTCAGCGGCACGAAGTAACGTCCGTTGTAAACCAGCTCCGCGTATTTGGGCGCCAGTTGCTCTTTGAAATGCAGGGTTTCCGCATCCAATACCAGGCTTTCGATCTCTCGATGGGCCTTGTACAGGATGGTGCCGCCCGGAGTCTCGTAAACGCCGCGGGATTTCATGCCCACCAGGCGGTTTTCCACGATATCCTCGCGGCCGATGCCGTGGTCACGGCCCAGGGCGTTCAGTTTCTCCAGCAGCGCGACGGGACTGTAGGGCTTGCCGTCGATGCTTACCGGGACGCCCTTCTCGAAGCCGATCACCACTTCCACGCCCTCTTCGGGTGCTTCCCAGGGCGGTTTGATCTTGCCGAAGACACCCTTGGGCGCATTTTCCCAGGGATCCTCCAACTCGCCGCCCTCGCTGGACAGGTGCCACAGGTTCTCGTCGTGGCTGTAGATGCCTTTTTCCTTGACTTGAAGCGGGATATTGCGGTCGGCGGCGTATTGGATGCAGTCTTCCCGACTGCGCAGGTCCCATTCCCGCCAGGGCGCAATCACGCGCACTTTTGGATTATATGCTTTAAAGGCCAACTCGAAACGGACCTGGTCATTGCCCTTGCCGGTGCATCCGTGAGCCACGGCGTTGCCGCCCTCGCGCTCCACGCACTCCATCATATGTCGGGCAATCAGCGGTCGGGCGATGCTGGTGCCCAGGAGATACTTGCCCTCGTAGACGGCGCCGGACTGCATCATGGGCCACAGGTAATCGGTGCAGAACTCCTCGCGGAGATCTTCCATGACAAATTTTTCCGCCCCGGAGGCCAGGGCCTTTTCTTCCAAACCAATGAATTCATCGGGGTTCTGGCCGACATCAGCCGTGTAGGCGATGACGGTGCAATCGTAGTTTTCCTTGAGCCAGGGGATGATGACGGAGGTATCGAGACCCCCGGAATATGCCAGTACGACCTTGTTGATTTTTTCGTTCATGGCGTGCTCCCTTCGTCGAGAAGTGATCGCCGCGCCGGGCGTTTGGTTTCCGCAACGCGACAAGTGGGCGTATGATATACGATTTTGCAGAAGTGTGCTGCATTTTTTTCGTATTCGATAAAATATTTACGCAAACGGCGGCACTTTATGCGGTTTTATTTTGCATAATTCTCAATAAGAAAAGCCCGTACGGCCTGACGGCAGCACGGGCTTGTGGTTCAGATGCGGCGTGAGGTTCTAGCGATCGCCCAAAACCTTGTCGAGACGTTCGATAGCCCAATCCAGTTGTTCTTTGGTCGCCACAAGGGGCGGAGCCAGGCGGATGGTGTGGGTGTGGGTCTCTTTGCAAAGCATCCCTTCTTCTTGCAGGCGCTCACAGAAACGGCGCGCGCCACCCGCCTCGGGGTGCAGTTCGATACCGATCCACAGACCGGAACCGCGAATTTCCTTGATGTGCGGCGTATCGATTGCCTTGACCTTTTCCAGAAGATACTCACCCAGGGTTGCGGATTTTTCGATGAGGTTCTCATCGATCAGCACATCCAGGGCGGCGTCGGCGACAGCACAGGCTAGCGGGTTACCGCCGTAGGTGGAGCCGTGGGTGCCGGGAGTGAAGACATCCATTACCCTGTTGTTCGCCAGGAACGCGGAGACGGGGTAGACACCGCCGGAGAGCGCCTTGCCGATGGTAACGCCGTCGGGGCGGATGCCCTCGTGCTCAAAGGCAAACATCTTGCCGGTACGGCCCAGTCCGGACTGGATTTCGTCGCAGATAAGCAGGACATTGTGTTGATCACACAGTTCGCGCAAGCCCTTGAGAAAACCCTTGGGCGGAATGATCACCCCGCCCTCACCCTGAACGGGTTCGACCAGGACGGCGCAGGTATTGTCATTGACAGCGGCGGCGACAGCTTTCAGGTCACCATAGCCTACACGCATAAAACCGGGAGAAAAGGGACCGAAATGCCCGTGGGACACGGGGTCGTCGGAAAAGCCGACGATGGTGGTTGTGCGGCCGTGGAAGTTACCGTCGAAAACGATAATTTCGGCTTTATTCTCGGCAATCCCCTTTTGTTCGTAGCCCCATTTGCGAGCCGCTTTGAGGGCGGTCTCCACGGCTTCGGCGCCGCTGTTCATCATCAGGGCCTTTTCAAAGCCTGTGAGGCGGTGCAGTTTCTCCAGCAGCGGGGGAAATTTATCATTGCGGAACGCCCGCGAGGTCAAGGCCAGTTCGCCGGCCTGTTTAGTCAAGGCGGTCACGATTTTGGGATGATTGTGACCCTGGTTGACCGCGGAATACGCGGCCAGGAAATCCATGTAGCGGTTGCCGTCCACGTCCCAGACGTAACAGCCTTCCCCTTTGCAAAGGACAACGTCCAGGGGGTGGTAATTATGAGCACCGAATTCGCCTTCCATGGCAATCAAGGCTTCGGATTTCTTGGTAGCTGCTGTCATGCTAACCTCCAGAAAAGATCGCTTCCGCCAACACTATCTTAGAATTATTTGATAAACGCAAGCAAAACTTGGAACGCGCCGGCGCTTTTTCAAAAACACGGGAAAAACCTGAAGGAGCGCTCAAATTAACGCCCCACGCGGGTCCGTGCGGATCGTCCCGGCGCCGGCCGGCGCGCTGCATTAGTATCATGGAGGAGACCAATAGCGCGTACATTTATTTAAGAGCGTTACTATTCTTTTTTGGGTCTTGGTCGGTTTTATATGTTATAAGTTTGTGGTAAACTGCTTTAAGCGGCATCAGTTTGACCATGTAAGGGGATCTATCATGGCAAGTCTTGCGTTTTCTGATTTCGAGGCCCATAAGAGTATTTTCGATTTTATAGTACAAAAGAAAACGGGCACCTTGATCTTCCAGCCCCAGTCACGCAAGTTGTTTTTTCAGTCCGGTCACCTTGTCTTTGCCAGCTCCGATAATAATACAGAACACTTTTCCCAGATCCTGGTTTCCAACGGGGTTATCTCCCCACAAACCCTGGAACAGGTGAAAGCCGAGCTGAAAAAAGGCGAAAGCCTGGGCAAGAAACTGAAGGGTGAGGGGCATGCGGACGCGCAACAATTGGTCCAGTCGCTTAAGCAACAGATTACCACTATTGTCGACGCTGTATTCGCGTTGGAATCCGGCGAATACGAGATACAAGAAGGCCCCTTACCACCCAAAGTCCCTACCCTAAAAATACAGGCATTGGCTCTGATCATTCGCACCATCAACGGCCTCAAATCGCGTCAGTTTCTCCGGGCTCTGCCTTTCGATAATCCCATGCGGCTTTCGCCTGACTTCAGCACCAATATTGCCGCATTTGAATTCCCCGGCTCCTACAGTGATTTCTTGGATCATATTCAACAAAAGAACCGGTTCATGGCCGCCGAAATCAGTACCGATTTCGATTGGAATGAAAGCCTGACCCAGGGTATCTTCTACGTTTTGCACAGCCTGGGCCTGGTCGAATTCCAGGAGCCGGAACCCGAACCGGAACTGATGCCTTTTCCCGAGAATCTGGAGGATGGTCTGCCCTCACATCACATCGAGGACGCCAATCCCCTGGAACTGACCGGGGGCGAGGGCGATTTTGCGGTGCAAGGCAGCTTGTTTGAAGATTCCCCGGGCGGGGAGGACGATGATCTGGATGTGACCGTGGTCGAGGGAGACGACAATCTGCCCGCCGTCGAAGAGGACGAGCCGTCCGAACTGTTGCTTGAAGATGAACTATCCGGTTTGCCCTCCGATGACGAAGGTCCCGCCTTGATGGATGAAGACGAGGAGTTCAGCCTGGAAGAACAACCCGTCGCCTCGAGCCTGGAAGAGGACACCGGCGATTTCTCCATGCCGGAAGAACCCGCCGGCGATTTCGGTGAATTGGAATTGGAGCCGGAAAAGGCGGAAACTCCTGAGGACCTTGCCTTCGATGACGGACCCGAACCCCAACTGGAAGACCAACCCGCCGAATTGGATGATGCGCTTGCCGATGATGCCGACGACTTCGAGTTATCCGATGAACCCGCCTCCGATTTCCAATTGAGCGACGAGCCCACGGGCGACTTCCAACTCAGCGAGGTACCCGCCTCCACCGATGAAGACGCCGGCCTGGACCAGGACGATTTCTCACTTGAAGAACCGCCCCGGACCTCGGATTATGATGAGGCTGATTTTGCTACCGATCCCGCCGTAGAAGCCGGGTTGGAAAATCTGGGTCGGGAGGACGAGGCCCAGGTGGATTTTGGTTTCAGTGAAACCGAGCCTGAGACCCCGCCGGCAGATCAAGCCTATTTCGAAGAGGAAGAGCCGCGATATATCCCGGAGCCCGAGGTCCACACCGAGGCTTTGCCCGGTCTCGGCACTTCGCCCTTCGAATCGTCGCGGGAGGAAGAGCCCGGCCGACAAGAATCTCCTGAATTCGGAGAATCCGGGCAGCCTACAGCCGATACCGAAGAAACCGAACCGGATGCCGTCACCATACCCGGCGACCAGGTGATCATGCCGGAGGAGGAATATTCAGCGCCCATCCCTGCCGCATCCTCCGGCGGTAGCCGTCGCGTCCTGCTCATTGCCCTCCCGGTGATCGTAATCATCGCCTGCCTCGCTTTTTTGTACCAGAAGTTCATGCCCATCGGCGGACAAGGGCCCGCGGATGAAGGCGCCGTCACCGCCGCCGCGCCCGATCCTGAATCCGGGGTCACCGAGCCGGCCGACGGTTCCGAAACCCCCGAACCCGGGGACG
Organism: Acidobacteriota bacterium; assembly: GCA_030066195.1. Classification (GTDB taxonomy): domain Bacteria; phylum Acidobacteriota; class Holophagae; order Acanthopleuribacterales; family Acanthopleuribacteraceae; genus JASJCB01. The sequence goes on along the minus strand of JASJCB010000171.1, from coordinate 15,034 downwards.
CGGATGATCCGGTTGCAGCCGGCGGCGCCGATGATCCCGCGGCAACCGCGGACACGGAGGAACCGGTAGAATCGACCGTCGCCCAAACAACCCCGCCTCCGCAAAGATCGGAGGCATCTCCGGAAACCACGACCGATTCCACGCCCGTTGTCGAAAAGCCCGAATCGACCGCCGCAACTACCGCGCCACCGAAACCCGCGCCCACATCCGCCGTGGATGCTTCGGCTTACGCACGCGACAGCAGGGAACGGTTCCGCGAAAAGCAAAACGCCTACAGCATCGCCCTCATCCTGGCTTGTGAGCAAGCCACTGTCGACAAATTCCTGGCCAAATTCGCCGGGGAAGAACTCTATGTCTTTCCCAAGGAATTTCAAGGCCGCGATTGCCGGACCATTACCTGGGGCTCCTTTTCCACCTACAAAGAAGCGGCAGCCCAATTGAAGAACATCCCGCCGGGACTGGCCGAGGGCGGTTCTCCATGGGTGAAAAAGTTGCAAGAGTTTTTGTAACTCTTCAACAGTCCAAATTACCTTTTTGAAAAATATCGTCACGACTGAACACCGTTGAAAAGCCGCTTGATGGGCGTAGGACATGGCTCAACCAATTTTTCTTTCCGGGTGGGTCAATCAATGCAACTCTATTGACATAGTCCGCTTACGTGGATTGGAGAAGGCTTTCTAGAAAATAGCATGACATAAAAAATTCGATAGTCACCTATTTGGTGATTATGAAATTATGTTCAAATCCGAAAAATATCAGGGAAGACCCATTATAGGGGCCAGAATGCAGACCTTTCCTGACTATAAAATCATCCAGACCCTTCATCGTGGCATTCGATCCGTTGTGTATCGCGCCGTTCGCAAGTCGGATAAGCTACCGGTAGTTTTGAAAACCCATACGGAAAACTACCCCAACGCCTTGCTGCTCAACCGTTTCCTTCGTGAGCAGGATATCGGCAAGCGCCTCACCGGCGACCACCTCATTCATTATATAACAGCGCATAACCACGGCCACGGCGTGGTGCTGGTGGTGGAGGATCCGGGGTCCAGCGTCCTCTCCCAGTTGATTCCCAAGGGCGGCATGGAACTGGAGCAGTTCCTGATCATTGCCGTGCAGTTGGCTCGAGGGCTGGCCTCTATCCACGATCAGGGTTTCATGCACAAGGACCTGAAACCCGCCAATATCGTGGTCAATGAGGAGACGCTGCATTCCAAGATCATCGACTTCGGCCTGGCTTCCGAGTTGCCCGAGGAGAACCTGAGCCCCATCGATACCAACCGAATCGAGGGTTCGCTTGCCTATATGTCGCCGGAACAAACCGGCCGTATGAACATTTCCCTGGACTATCACACCGATTTCTATTCGCTGGGCGTCACTTTCTATGAAATGCTATGCGGCAAGCTGCCCTACGAGGAAGACGACAAGATGGCGCTGGTGCACTGTCACATCGCCGTGCCGCCCCCCTCCTTGAAAGAGCGGCGCAAGGAACTGCCTGACCAGCTCTGCATCCTGGTCGAGCGGCTGATGGCCAAAAACCCTACCGACCGCTACCACAGCGCGCATGGTTTGGAGTTGGATCTGGTCGCCTGTCGAGACCAGTATCTGGAAAAGGGGAAAATCAGTCGCTTCGCTCTGGGAAAAAACGATTTCAGCGACCGCTTCAGAATTTCGCCCCGGCTGTATGGTCGCAAGAAGGAACTGGAGATCCTGCTGAAAGCCTTCAAGCGCGCCTCTGAAGGCCAGGGCGAACTGGTCCTGGTAGCGGGCTATTCCGGTATCGGTAAATCAAGCCTGGTGCGCGAGATCCACAAACCCATTGTAGAAAGTCGCGGCCTGTTTACCTCCGGCAAGTTCGAGCAGTTCCACGACAATCGGCCCTACGAGGCCCTGATCGTGGCCTTCGAGGAACTGCTGAACAATTTAATGAGCGAATCGGAAGATGTACTGGCCGGCTGGCGCATGCGGCTGGAGGATGCGCTCCAGCCCAACGCCCGGCTGCTCACCGAGCTATTCCCGACCTTACACCAACTCATGGGCCCCCAGCCGGAAATCGCGCAATTGGACCCCAGCCTGGCCGAGACGCGGTTCCATGAAACCTTCTGTAACCTGGTTCAGGTGTTCGCCCATCCCCATCATCCGTTGGTATTGTTCCTGGACGATCTGCAATGGGCCGATCCCGCCTCCATGAACCTGTTGCGCAGCCTGGCCGAGGAGTCTCGTTGCTGCCTGATCATCGGCGCTTATCGTGATAACGAGGTAGATGCCGGACACCCGCTCACGCTGATGCTGCGGCGATTGGAAGACCAGCACCTACCGGTCAACAGCCTGAAGCTGGGTCCGCTGCAACGCCGCGACGTAGCCCGCATGATTGCGGATACGCTGAATTTCAAACCCGGTCATGTAAGCGACCTGGCCAATCTGGTGCACCAACGAACTGACGGCAATCCCTTCTTCGTCAACAGCTTCCTGACCATGCTGTATGAAAACGACTTGATCGGGTTCGATCGCGGTAAACGGGAGTGGACCTGGGATATCGACCAGATCCAAGCACGCAATATTACCGACAACGTGGTTACCATGGTATTGGAACGCCTGCGCGGCCTGCCGCCCGAGGCACACGACCTGCTTGCCTCAGCGGGATGTATCGGCAACCGTTTCGACCTGGACCTGTTGGCGCAAGCCACCGAGGTAGATCCGCTGACCATAGCACGCGCCCTGTTGCCGGCAATTCATCACGGTATGATCGCACCCACACGCGATCTTTTTTATTGGGTGAAGTTGATCGAACACGCGGATAAGAGCAAGCCCGATCCTGACGTCCTGCGCACTTCCTTCCGCTTCCTGCATGATCGGGTCCAGCAGGCAGCATGTGCCTTGTGGACCGATAAGGTTCGCTCAGAACGCCAACTGGCCATGGGGCGACGGCTTTTCCGCGCTTATGAAGAAAACCCCTCTGACAGCCTGCTCTTCACCACCATCAATCAGCTCAACGAATCCAGGCACCTGATCAACCGGCGCGAGGAGCGCATTCAGCTGGCGGCCCTGAACCAAAACATGGCCATGCGCGCTCGCAAGACACTTGCTTTCAAACCCGCGTTGGACCACTTCGCCATTGCCCTGGAACTGCTGCCCGAAGACGCTTGGAGTTCCTGTTATGAGATGACCTGTTCCCTCTACCAGAATTGCGCCGAATGCCAGGCGACCCTGGACAATTGGGAAGAGGCGGAACCGCTCTTTGAAACACTGCTGCAGCACGTCCGCGAGGAAGACAGGCCCAATATCTGCCACCTGCTGCAATCCTGTTACGGGGAGCATTATTATTGGGACAAAGCACAGGACTGGGGGCGCCGGGCCCTGGCCCTGCTTGGTCAGGACCTTCCTGATCAGAATGAGGATTTGACCGAGGCCACGGAAGCAGCCAGACAGACCTTTACCTGTCTGCTGGAAAGCTGGACCCTGGAAGAAGCCGATTTTCCAACGGCAGCCGATGCCGACACCATCCTTTCCATCAAGGTCTGGTCCATGTTGGTGACCCATGCCTATCTGACCGCCAATATGGATCTCCACGCCCTGGCTCTATTCCGCACGGTCAACCTGATGAACGAGAAGGGTTATCTACCTGAATCCGCCCTCGTCTATTCCTGGCTCACTATGCTCTACATGGGGCAGGATCGCTATTCCGACGCCTACCGGTTGACTCAAATGACCATGCGGCTCTCCGAAATTCACCCTTCGCCGGAGGTCATGGTCACGGTATCGTGTAACCTGAACCCCGCGCTGAGCTTCGGTAAGAGCCGGGATCAGATCTTGCAGTTTCTGGACGACAATTACCAGAAGGGTATCCAGATCGGCCAGTTCAAGGACGGCATCCACAATATGGGCAATATCCTCAACTGGAGTTGGATGGGCGGTCTCCCCCTTGAAAAGCTGAGAAAAAAGGCCGAGGAAATGATCCTGGTCAGCCGCCGCAAGAACTATCAATACTCGATCGGCTATGCCCAGATCTATCTCTGGATCGCCCAGGCCCTGTCTTCGCCCGGCCGCAAACAGACCATGGAACAATCCGATTTCGATGCCCAGACCTGGGCCGTAATGCAGGCGGGACACACCGTGTCCATCATGCATGTCTACCAATTCCTGCACGCCTTCTGGTCCGGTTGGGAGGACAAGGCTCTGGAGTACGCCGGTCCGGCTCTACAAGCCCTACCCCAATTTGCCGGCTATTTGTTCTGGATAGACGTGCGCCTGTGTTACATCCTGTTGCTGGCGCAAAACCACACCCGGCGTAGCGAGGAAGAGAAAGCCGCGGATCTGGCCGAAATGAGAACATTGTTGGATCACTTCCAACGCATGGCCCGGTTGAGCCCGCTCAACTACGAACACAAAGCCGTTCTGGTAGAGGCCGAACTGGCTCGCCTGGAAGGCAGCCCTGCTATCGAGGTCAGCAGCCTTTATCAGGAATCCGCCACCTCCGCCGCGGGCGCGGGTTACCTTCATTACGCGGCTCTTGCCAATGAACTCCACGGTAAATTCTGGCAGGGTTACGGACGCGCGGAATACGCCGCCTTGCACCTATCGGAGGCCCGCTACCTGTATCAACGTTGGGGCGCCGTGGTGGTGGTTCAGCGTTTGGAAACCCAATACGCTACGCTCAATCTGGCCACGCTGCCGGGCACGCCCAACGAAACGGCCGGGACGGTTGATTTCAAATCTACCGATTCTGACGGCCTGGATTTGTATGCACTGCTGAAAACGACCCGCGCCATTTCCGAGGAAATCGAGCTCAAGAACTTGATGAAGGTAGTGTTGCAGGCAATCGTGGAAAGCGCGGGCGCCGAACGCGGCGAATTGATTTTGTCCAAAAAAGGCGAGCTGTTCATCGAAGCCACCGCTACCGCGAAGTGGGTCAAGGTCTACGAAGACCATCCGGCAACGGGCTCCGGCCAGGTGCCGGAGAAGATGGTGCGGTTCGTGGTGCGTACGCGTGAAACCCTGATCCTGGATGATGTCTCAGGCCAGGCCCGCTTCAGCAATGACCCCTACCTTGCCGACAACAAGCCGAAATCGCTCCTGTGTACGCCGGTATTGCACGGTGATGTGGTGCGCGGCGCCCTTTACCTGGAAAACTCACTGGTGCGACGAGCCTTTACCCGCAACCGGGTCGATGTCCTGGAAATCCTGTTGGCCCAGGCGTCAGTCTCCTTGGAAAATGCCCGCCTTTACGCCGAGGTTCAAGAAGGCAAGGAAATCCTGGAGGAACGGGTCAAGGAACGCACTCGTCAGTTAAAGGAAACCCAACGCAAACTGGTAGAGCAGGCGCGGCGCGCGGGCATGGCCGATATCGCCACCTCGGTCCTGCACAACCTGGGCAACACCCTGAACAGCCTGGTCGTGGCCAGCCAGTCGTTGCAACGCGACCTGAAGAACAGCCGCTTGAAGGGGTTGAATAAAGCAAACGCCCTGCTGACCAAAATTATAGAAAAGGAAGATGTCAAAGATCCGCGCATGAGTCAGTTGCTGAGCTATTACCAGCAGTTGGCCGGAGTGCGTGAAGAAGAACACCATTCCAACCTGGCCGGGTTGCTCAAGATTATCGAGCAGGTGCAGATGATCCAACGGGTTGTCGCCGACCAGGAATGCTACGTGGGTCGGGAACGCCAGGATGAGGTCCTGGCCCTGGATATGGTAGCCAACGAGGCCGTGGGCATCGTGGAAGGCGTCCTGATGCGCCACCGCATCTCCCTGGACATCCAGGTGAAGGATGAATTGAGCGTACCGGTTCAGCGCATCAAGCTCGTGCACATCTTCGTCAGCCTGTTCGAGAACGCGGTCCATGCCATGAACGAAACTCCGGAAGAGAAACGCAAGCTGATCATCAAGATCGAAAAAGAAAACACCCACGCGGTGGTCAGGGTCAGCGATACCGGCCAGGGGATTCCTGCCGATCTATTGGACAAGATCTTCGCCCACGGCTTCAGCACACGCCCCGAGGCCAAGGGATTCGGCCTGCACACCTGCGCCAACAGCATGGCGGAAATGGGCGGCCATATGCGCGCCGAGAGCGCGGGCACGGGCAAAGGGGCCACCTTTGTCATCATCTTCCCGCTGGACGGCAAGAAAACCGAGGCAAATTGAAATCACCCCATAGGGATGATAAGGCACGGAGAGAAAGGAGGGGGCCGGGAAGGCCCCCGATGTTTCATCGGTTGGTACAGGGATCGGCCTGATCGATATTCAGATAAAGCAAATCCAAAACGGTAACCACGCCGTCACGGTCGGGATCATCGGAGCGCTCAGAAGTCCAAGTGCTCGAGGCCGCGATCAAGTCAGCGGGAGTATTGCAACCGTCCCGGTTGAAATCCAGGTAGGCCGGGGTAGGAATGAGGATCAACACGGAAGCTTCAGCAAAGTCACCGATCACCGGATCGCTGAGTTCGGCAGTGATCAGGGTGGCTCTGTCGAATTGGTTGGTGATAGTAAGTGGATTGATATCTTCTGCAATAACCGTGTTGGTGCCCTCATCGATCCAAGCCAGGCTCATTCCGACGCGAGCACATGTGAATTCCGCTTGAACCTCCAATGGTTGTAAGCCCAAACGCACCACGTGAGGCAGGTTGAGTGAGAGCGGGCAGGGCACGTCATCGGCCGGGTCGAGCGGATTTCTGCCGAGAGCAACTTCGTCCCCGTCGCTCTCACCGCCGCCGTCCGTATCATCGGCGGACGGATCGGTGCCGGTGGTATTGACTTCTTCGCCGTCCCTCAATCCGTCTCGGTCGGTATCGGCCAGAAAGGGGTGTGTGCCGCGGTCAAACTCATCGCCGTTGGTCAGGCCGTCCTCGTCAGGGTCCAGGCCGGCGTCGTTGAAGAATGGATCCAAACCCGGTTCATCGGGGAGAGAAAAACTGGTTTCCCAATCATTGGGCATGCCGTCGAAATCACTGTCAGCGCCTACCGTAATAACCGTGGAAACCGTATTGAAGCGCTCAAAGCTCTCCAAACCGGCAGTAACCCCTTGGGCATTGATTTGAACCACATAGTTGCCGATCTGGTCCGTTCCGCTGAAATAGCCGGTAAAGTTTCCGTCCCCGGCGACCGAGTCACCGTCCAGTCCGTCGTCTCGGAACAAACCGAACGGCGAGGTTGTGTCGTCAGGATAGGTCACCTGAGCCCAGACACTTTGCAGAACCGGAGTGTCGCCGTTATCACCCATGAAAACGGACGCCCGAATGGTTTCACCCTGAGCATAGCCGTCTTTATCCAAGATGGTTTGCATTTCCAGGTCGGTTTCGGCCTGAACCTGAAGGTTGACGGTCGTGGACACCGGCCCGCGATTGGGTTCGGCCAGCCTGGCTAGAGTCGATTCGGCAAGGTCTTCCAAGATGGAACGGTCGTTCAAGGCCCAAGCCTTATCGAACACGGGGTCCAGCATTCTACCGGTCACCGAAACCCCGGTGACCACCATGGTCCACAAACCGGGCTCCGGATCGGTGATCCTGTAACTGGCGTAGGTATCCCCGGAAAGATAGGTGACATCCGGATCAGTGGTGTTTTGATCGATCGTTGTCCCGGACGGTGAAATCAGCTCAAGCGTAAAGTCGTCGCCCTGAATGGACCAGGTAATCGAACTCACCATTTCCCTCGTGCTGTTGTCGATGTAGAAGTTGCTTTGGGAGACCTCACCTTGGGTAAGCGCCACCGGACGCGTCAATAAGGTTTCGCGATCCAAAACTTCACCGGAGATGGTATTGTAGATTTCCTGTAGATCCGCCGCGGTAGCGGCGTTGAAATATTGTCCGTCCGTCTGGTCGGCAACGCTCCGTAACAGAGCCTCGTCGATACTACTGCCCAAACCGATCGTATACACCTTGGTTTTGGTGTTCAAGATACCGGGTAGTACAGAGGAAACAAAAGGCGAGGAATTTTCCTGACCATCCGTCATCAAGACCGTCGTCCAGGGATGATCAGGGTTTCCCCTGGTTTGGTGTTGATCCAGCGCATCCTGCAAACCGGCCCCGATAGAGGTGCTGCCGCCGGAAGAAATATTGGCAATGGCGGCCCTGGCTTGACTCTGAACATCGCTCTGAACCTCGTCGGCAGCGACCAGGACATCATCGATATACCAACCATCATAGGTAAAACTTCCGTCAGTAATCAGACGAAATCGCAACAAGATGTTCAGACCCGCGAAATTGGAGAGGTTGAACTGGAGTTCTGTCCAGGTACTTTGGGTACCGGTAAGGAAAGTAAGGTTTTGCCAAGACAGTCCGCCGTTGGTCGAAACCTCTACCAGGCCGTAGTCCCAACCGTTTTCCAAGAAGTAGATGGTTTGGAAACTGAGTGTCGGGTTGGATAACCCGGTTAAATCGATAGCATCCGTAATTGCGAGTATCGCCTCCACGCTGTTGTCATAGTTCCCGTTGGGACTATCCGTCCATGAATAGCTGCCGGAGGCGGCAGCGGTATCGGTGAGGGCCCATGGAGTACCCGCGCTCCATTGACTTCCACCCGATTCCATATCATCCGCAAATACCGGAGGAACCGGGGGTCCGGGGGCCTGGATTTCCGTTAAGGGAAAATCGATACGCGATGACCCGGAGTAACTGGCCACGCCTACCTGGTCCCCGATACTCATCAGATCTACGAACAAACTGGCGGCGTCTCGCGCGGCTTGAATGGCCGTGCCGCTCATACTGCCGGAACGATCCAGAACCAACATGGCGTCCACATTCAACGAGGTGGCGTCCGCATAACGGACAGCGTTCGCCTGATTGCCGGAACCATCGCGTCCGTTAACCTCGACGGTTGCGGCCAGGGTGTATTCACCCGTGCTCAGGTTGGGGACATCGATGTTGAGAATGTAATGCGTATCCAATTGAAGAGTGGAGTTCACAACGGCCGCTTGACCGTTGACGGTAATGTTGAACGCGTTCGACGTCAACCCGCCGATGAAATCACCGACCTGGGAAGTGACCGCTACTTCGATATTGATACGTTCCCGATTCAGACCGGCCCGAACGTTGGCCTGGGTCACGCCGGTGGGTTGTTGCACGGTCACCATGGGGTCGCCCAGTAAAGGCAGCCGCGCAATCCCCCAGCCGTACTGGTTGTTGGGCGAACCGTTGCCGCGAGGGTTGGCATGGGTTTGAAAGTATCCGTCCCCGGGCTTGGTCGGGTTGACGAAATCCGCGACCATGTTACCGCGCGGTTGCGAGTCCATGGACAAAACAATTGCGGTCAGGCCCGCCACATGCGGAGTCGCAGACGACGTGCCGTTGAATCCTCGTGTACCATAACTGTCGGTGGAGACATTGGCGTAGCTTGCCACATCCGGTTTGACAGCGCCGTTTGCCCCCGGTCCCTCGGAACTATAGGGCTCCTGGTTGTCAGCGCCGAAGCCGAAAAAGGCGCCGCCCGCGCTGACCGCACCGACCGCAATTCCGTGGGGACTCTCCACCGGAGGAGTAATCGACGGCGCATTGGTCCGTGTCAGGCTGCCCCCGGTCCAAATCATTACGCGAAAGTCTTTAGGAGCCCCATGGGCATTGGTACGCTCAACCTGAAAGCTGTAGGAACCCGGGGAAAGAGCGACACCGATGATGGGAAAGTCGGTCGTAGCGGTATGAGCGGTGGTGGTACCCGCATCTTCGTCGGTGATATGCAAGGTATATTCATCCATGGCCGTCGTGTTGTTGACATCGACAGGGTTCCATTCATCCCATACCAGGTAGAAATTACTGCTTCGAGTGACGGTGAATTCCATCGATTCTTCCCGGTAGGTGAATAGAGGAGTGCTGAGCGTGTAGAAGTCGTGGAAATTGTCATCAGCACCTGTAAAAGTAGCGCTGTAGGCCTTCTGCTTATAGTTGCCCGCGGATTTGACAAACACGGCGCCGTTGTCCCAAGCCTCCTTCATGGCGTTGTTCAGATTGAAGCGGTCCCGACCGTCCAGCGGCCCCGCGCTCGGATTAAACCCGAGCGACATGGAAATCACGTGTACGCCCTGAGCCGTAAGGGTTTGGACTGCCTCCATCAAACTGCCGTTCGTCAGGTCGACCAGATAGTAAGTGGCATCCGGGGCAAAGTCGGCAATGATTTCAAAGCATGCGGTGCCGTGATTGTCCTCTCCCGCTTTTTCGACCGTGACAACCGGGGTACAGCCTGACTCGTTGCAGTCGTATTGTTGCAGCGGTGTCGGAACCTCACCGGATGCAAGGGCCTGGGCCAGATTTCCAAATTCGGTATCGATGACGCCGATCTTTACGCCCTGTCCGCTGAAACCGGCCTGGTGGTACTCTCGGGCGTTTGTTTTCGCCAGGCCTTCGCTTGTTTGAATACCGCCCCGGTCGAAACCGACATCGTCGAGCCGTATATCGGGCGTTTCAATCAGACGAACCCAATCTTTATTTGCCAATGCAATGATGCTTTTCATAGGTACCCTGGCCCTTAGAATCGAACCACGAAGGCCCCATTTCTCGATTTCAAGGGCCTCCATTTCGTCATGTAGGGACAAATCCGGGTTGGTTACGGTAAGGATAAGGGGAAGGTGATCGTTTTCTTCCACGGGTAAAAAGGACATTAAACGGTCAAAAGTTTCTGCATCTACTTTTTTCTTGCCGGAAAGATGACTGAGAAGTTGTTTGAGACTGGAGTGATGGGCTTTAGAAATGGGATCCCCGGGGGGTGGGCCGGCTGAAATCAGGCTTGTAAATAAAAAGAGTAAAAGAAAATAAAATCGGCTCATTGCAAACCGCTCCTTTAATTAAGGCGATGATAAGGCTTCAACTACTCGTGCGAAAAAGATTTGGGAAAAGGCTCAAAAACTTTGTTATTTTTTCCAATGGTCATCCCATCAGGTGTCCAACACGAGCTTAGGAAGTGGAAACGGGCCTGAATCCATCAGGCCCATAATCGATCCTTATCAGAATTTGCCAAAGTCCCCTCCAGGGAATCGGAAATTCAGACCCCTCCGGTCCTGTATTGGAGGCGTACCTGGTCTCGGAAGACGAGCGATTTGAGTGTCAGCCGGCCTCTATACAAACTAAAAAACCGGACCCGCGAGCGGGTCCGGTACCAGGGGGAACCTGGGGGTGGTCAAAGGTTCTATTTATCGTCCAGAACGAAAGCAACGGGCACCAGGCAGTCGCCGCCCGTGTTGTAGTTGATCTGGGACGTGGCGCCCGTCAGGGATACGATATGGGTGTGCGTGTCCCAAAGCTGTACCAGGGGCCAGCCGTCACTGCCGTCCCAGTCGCTGTTGGTAACCGGGGGACCCGCAATCTGCACGCCGTTGAAGAAAGTGGTTTCATTGGTTGCCCCAAGGCTGTAACCACCGCCCAACTGGCCGTCTGCGCCCAGCATGGTGAACAGGTCGGCGCCGCCGGGGTTCAGCGGACCGGGGTTGGCCACGGTGGCGCTGAAGGAGTTGAAGAAGGTGGTGTTGCTGAGGGCGTCGTAGATAGTCAGGGGACCGGTGGTAGCGTCGCTTTCGAATACCACGATCAGGGAAGCGCCCTCGGGTCGAACGTTCTGGGGCGCGAAATTCGCCCAGGGATTGACGCCGCTGGTGTCAGTGGCTTCATCGAAAACCAGAACCACGCTGTAGTCCTGGTTGGCGTGACCGGACTGGTTGGTGAACGCGGTCACGTCGGCCACGTAGGTGTGGTTGGCGGTCATACCCCAGCAGGGGTCGGGGTTGTCGGCGGTTTTGCGACCCCGGATCAGGTTGCCGTTGAACAGGACCGGCATGGTGTCGGCGCCTTTTTCATTGCCGTCGGAAAAGTTCCAATAAAGCAGGGACTGGATCACGCGGGCGTCGGTGGGAACGCCGCGCAGGGCGATGGTGCCGGAAGTGCGGTTGCGCATGGCAACACCGTTGGCCACGTGGTCGGCGCGGTCGTATTTAAAACTGGGTTCCATGTCCAGGGAAACTTCGGCTTGGGGAGCGGGGCCTACTTGTTCCAGGAATTCAAGGGCCTCGGGGTGGCCGAAGGGGATTTCAGGGGCTTTTTGGGAAAAGGAGAGAGAAGTAAAAAGTAACAGAATCAGGGGAAGGGTCGTGAATTTCATCAGGAAACTCCAGGGGATATTTTTAATGCGGGATGACGCCGGATATCCCGCCGTCACGCTATGGGAAGTGCGCGCTCTTTCGGCGTTAACCCAGGCAATTTTCACCAAAGAAACCGACCGGTGACCATGGTCACCAAGCGCTGTTTTGCATGACACTTTTCGATGCGAAATGTACTTAATCGCGCGCATTGATAACGTATTGGACGGTAGATTTACGTCGCGGCAATGCGTTTATATACAAAAACTTACAGATATTGCCCAAGTACCGGCGCCCATGTTCCGAAAATACTGCTAAACCCGGTTTCACCCCCCAACGTTGCACGAATCGGTGAGAGGCTGAGAAATTGCCTGGAGGTTGCGGTGAAACATTCGCTTTGTTTACTGCTTGTGGTGGGTGCCGTTGGAACATGGGCTGCCGATGTTCCCCAAATCGACAACAATCCCTTTCCCAATGGAAAAGTGGAACTGACCTTCGAAGAGGACCTGCGCATTGGTCCCGACAGCGACGAGGATTACCTGATCTGGTCCGGCAGCTTGATTACCTGCGAGGTGAACACCAAAGGTCACATCTTCATCGTGGACAGCGGCGGAAACCGTATCCTGGAATTCAACCCCGACGGGAAGTTCCTGCGCCAACACGGTCGTGAAGGCCGGGGCCCCGGCGAATTCCAGAAACTCTACTCGTTCCAGATCATGAACGACGATTCGGCGGTTGCCTTCGATAACACGCAAAACTCGATCACCGTCTCCCGTTTCGATTCCGCCATGAACTTTGTGGACCGCACGCCCAATATGGTCAGCGGTAAGTTCATCCAATCGCTCAACTTTTCCCGCGACAACCGGTGGGCCGGGGCCCTGTGGATTACCTTCGAGGATCGGAAGGTGCACACCGGGATCCTCGGTAGGGACATGAAACCCAAACTCGCCTTGACGCACGACAATCAGGTCATCTTTGACCAGAGTCGCGCCGGCGATCCCAACTGGTGGATTCAGTTCCTGGCCGATTGGTTCAAGATCCCCTCCCGCGGCACGGCGGTGTTCGGCTTCGACTGGGACGGGACCGTTTACACGGCAATCAACAACCATTACGAGATCACGCGTTACGACAAGGACATGAAACCCAACCTGCTGGTGACGCGCAAGTACAAGCGCATCCACCGCAGCGAGGAACATCTTGAAGCCGTGGTGCAACCCGTCTACGACGAGCTGATGAGCCTGATGACCGGCTTCGATTTCCTCACGCCCGCGCTGGTGCGCAGGGCCATTGTCAAGGCCGACCTCCCCCCGGCCAAACCACCGGTCTACGCCATCTTCCCCATGGTGGACGGTTACTTCATCGTGGTGCATAACTACGATGCGGTGTCGGGCGAGGTAACCGGCGATATCTTCGACAAAGAAGGTCGCTACGCCGGGGTGACGCAACTACCCAAGATCCCGGTCAACATCTTCTCTGGCATGTTCGGCGGACCCACGAAACTGATCTTCCGCAACGGCTACGCCTACGGCATGCAGGAAGACGAGGGCGACCTCTACATGGTGCGTTACAAAACCAAACTGACCGTAAACGGCAAAGTCCAGGCTTCCAAGTAGAACCATACCCAAGCGTCCGAATAGAAAAAGCCCCGAACCCGCGATTGCGAGCCCGGGGCTTTTTTATTGCGGAACCCGCGGCAACTTAATTACAGTCGCGCAAAGTATCGAAGGTACAGGGATCTTCGTCCAGGGTCTCACCGGCAACGGGAGCCAGTTCTTGGCCGGCAACGGCCAGGGCGGCGCGACCGGCGCGAATGTCGTCAGCGGTGATGAAGCTGGTAATTTTGAGCTGGTCCAAGTTTAGTTTCTTTTTCATGTAGGATACCTCCGTAAATCGATAAAAAGACAGCGGAAGCCGGGGAAATCGCGCGTGGAAAGTGGCGCGACCGGCAAGCCGAGGCCCCATTCTAACCGATCGACAAACAAAGTTAAGGAGATAAATGTCACGAATGACAATGCATATGGCGTCGAAACGGTTCTTTTCCCGGAAATGAAAATAATCGAATGCTTCAAAAACACGGTACCGTAATCTGCATAATCTTAGAAATCGTTGATTTTGACCCCTATGCACGCTGCATACCCATAGAAAAACATAATCTTACCAAGCTATGTATATGAAAAAAAAGTGGTTTAGCACTGATGGCGTTCAAAAAGTCGGCCCATAGGCGACACAAGCAACTGTAAAGGTCTTTTTACATTGGGAGCTATTTTTTTTACAAAAGGCGCTTGTTGGGTTCCAAGGTTGCGCCGATTAAAGAGAAACGTAGTTTCTCGTGGCTGAGTGTCGTGATGTTCCGTTGTGTGATTTTGCTGATCATCGTCACTCAGGTATTCCTCTTCTCACGGGGTCCCAATTTTGCCGAACGACCCCTTTTATCGATCGTATAGATTCTATTATACTTAAACCACCCTGCGGTTCCCCCACAAGCCCGGTCAGGAAAGAGACGCCTGATCGGGCTTTTTCTATTTTCCGTCAACCACTGCCTTCGGCAGGCTCCGTTTGGTTGTCATGGTGCACCCATGTTTTCATGTCGGCCTTATTGGAGCCGAATCGATACAATGAAGGCCGTATTCAGGAGAAAATGTCTATGCGTTCCCTTTGGCTTAAGACCATACTGCTGTACGTGTTTCCCCTCTGTGCCTTTGCTTCACCTATCCAGGTCTGTACGACCTGTCCCTACACCACGATCAGGGACGCGTTAGAGGCCGCCACACCCGGCGATGTGATTGAGGTTGCTGACCCGATTCACACCGAGTCCGGTATCATCATTAAGAAGGACATTACCCTACAAGGCGCTCCCGGCACCATCATCCAGGCGGCTGCAAGTACTACCGAGTCCAACGACCGGGTGATCTTTGTACAAGAGGGTTCTCTTACCCTACGCGGCCTGACCATCCGACACGGCAAGCAGGAAAACGGTGGGGCGCTCTATGC
>JASJCB010000328.1 GCA_030066195.1 Acidobacteriota bacterium | reverse complement strand
ACTCCGCCATATTTTTGGATTGGCAAGAGAGTCCTCTTTGGAATCGGCAAATTTCGTGAGGGGGCTCTCACCCTAAACCTCGAATAATTTGCACATTTTCACCAGATTTTCTATCAGTTATCGTGCCGCCTATCAGCTTGACGCATTTCGGCCTGATCGGGAACCCAAGCGACGGCCTCGATGAGCCGTTCATCAGGCACCTCCAGGTAGATGATTTCAGCCAGATGGGCCCAGACTACACCGGAGGTAAAAAATTGAACCAGCTCCGGATTGTGTAACAGCAAGCCGGTTACATCCACGGCGTCACGCAGGCCCTGCATGCCGGCCTCTTCCCTGCCGCAGCGAAATTCCTTACGAGCATTGTGCGCGAGTAAGATGGACAACCTTTTAAAGGCCGATGTCCGCGGCCTGCTGTCCGACTTATCCATGGGAAGAACCTCGGTGATAAAACGGTTGTGAGTCGCGAGACGGGCCGGCGGATGAAAACCCGGGCCGTTGCGGGGTCGTACTTTCAAGGCCTGGAAGTTCTGCAGAACAGCCCGGTTGTTTTCAATCCATTCATCGACCTCCGACTCCTCCTCATAATCCGGCATGGTCTTGATGCCGGAACCTATGCGGACAAGTTCCTCGGCGAGGCGGTCGTTGCTCTCCCGCGGCAGCACCAACGCCAGATCTGCAATCCGCATTTTCGGCGGCTGTATTCGCATCCAGAAGATATAGGAGAGAAACACGACAAAGGGCATGATCACGATGAGCACGACCATCAGACGTTTTCGGGATAACCTCATGACTTTTTCCTTTTCCCCTCTTTCACTTCATTAAGCGGGATTGAACAGGAAAAAGGATCATTTAGGCTTTCCAGCAAGGTCAACACACAGGCTCCCTCGTCGCCGTTCAGGAGCGGTAATGACCGAGACCATCGCTTGACTTTCGGTAATTTACACCCTATTTGGATGTGGCCAATCGAATCCCGGTAAAAATGTGAAACTTTTTTACATAACGGACTGATTTTTTGACTCAAACCGGCTCCATTCTTGAGAACAGGTATCCTCGGACAGGTCCAAGGGGGTTCCGTTCCCGGGAACAGAACCACTCTCGGCCCGCCAGGGTAGTTCCAATCCCGGGATTGGTGCCGGTTGCGTCGCTCGAAGGTGTACCTGTTCCCGGAAAACTGCCCAACCAAAACCCATCTCGGGTTGTTTTTGTGGAAAAAGGACCCGACCCGCCGGTAGAGACCGCATCCGATTTTGGCCAATAGTTGTGGTTTGAAAATCGACCGGCGCCGGATTTTGGGATTTATACCCCGGTCTCCATGACAAACGCTCTCATTTTCCGGCGGAGAACCCTCAATTCGGGTTGAAAGATCGTGAATTTCGGGCTCGATGTTGTGTTTTTCTTTTTCACAATTCCGCTGCCCGGGCATGATACTACCCTTCGTAATCGTAAATAGTCTTTCGCTCGGGAATGAAACCGGCGGTCTCATATTGGGACAAAAAGAGCCCCAGCCGCGCGGACGCTTCGTCGATCGGCAGAGCGATCGTGTTATGCTGATGGTAGTTATGCGGGAGCGGTTGATGAATGCGCTGAAGAAATTACCGATCGGTATTCAAAACTTCGAGGAAATCATCCGGGATGGTTATCTGTATGTGGATAAAACCAGATATGTCCACCAACTGGTGACCCAGGGCAAACTCTACTTTCTTTCCCGGCCCAGGCGGTTTGGAAAGTCGGTGTTGCTGAGTACTATTCAAGCCCTGTTCGAAGGCAAAGTCGAATTATTCAAGGGTTTATGGATCGAAAAACACGGGGAGCTACAAACCAGACCTGTCATCCGCCTGGACTTCCTGGGTGTAGAAAGCGACAGCCGACAAAAGCTGGAGCACGACATCAATCGACGCCTGGACGAACAGGCCCGCCGGCACGGTCTGCAATTGACCGAGCAAGGCAGCGCCAACCGTTTTCGGGAACTCATTCTGGGTTTGGCGGAACGCGACCGCGTGGTGGTATTGATCGACGAATACGACAAGCCCATTCTGGATCACCTTTCCAATTCAGAGCGTGCCGCCGCAAACAAAACCTTCCTGGCCACGTTTTACGCCACGCTTAAAAGTGTTGAAGACAAGCTGCACCTGTTGTTCCTGACCGGCGTCTCCAAGTTCACCCGGGTTTCTCTCTTCTCCGAACTGAATAACTTGGAGGACCTGACCTTAAACCCCGACTTCGCCGTAATGACCGGCTATACCGACGAGGAGATCGATCGCTATCTAACCCCCTACCTGACCCGTCCGATCAATGGTCTCACCGGTCCCGATTTGCGGGCGATGCTCAAAACCTGGTACAACGGCTATTCCTGGGACGGACAAACCAGAGTTTACAATCCCGTCTCGGTGCTCAATATGATCAAGCAGCGACGATTGGCGCCGTTCTGGTTCGCCACGGGCACGCCGCGTTTCCTGATCGACCTGATTCGCAACAACCGGATTCAGGTTCCCGGCCTTGAACAATTGGAAATCGGCGATCTGGGCATGGAGGGTTTCGAACCGGAACGGATCGACCCGCTTGCACTATTGTTTCAAACGGGTTACCTAACCATCCAAGAAATCGATTGGACACCGCTCGGCGCCGTATATCGGCTGGGTTATCCCAACCTGGAAGTCAAGCATGCATTCCTAACCCATGTCCTGGCCGATATCTCGGACAACAAACCGGGTCGCATGACGGTTCTGGCGGGCCGGTTTGGAAATCACCTTGCCAAAGGGGATATCGATGCTTTTTGCCAGGGGCTTCAAGGAATGTTCGCATCGATCCCCTACAATATCTTCCTCCCGGAACAAGAAGCCTATTATCATACGGTTATCTACCTTTCTCTTTCCCTGATCGGCCTGAATATGACTTGTGAGATTCAAACCAACGACGGTCGTATCGACGCCGTATTGGAAACGGAGAGCCGTTACTACATCATGGAATTCAAAGTCGGGCCGGCTGAAGACGCCATGGGTCAAATTCTGGAAAAAGATTATGCGGGTCCTTATCGTGGTCGGGGGAAAACCGTAGTGCTATTGGGCGTCGGCATCGATCCCGAAGCGAAAAATATCGGGGATTGGCTCTCTGAAGAAAACTCCTGATGGTATTTTCTTGGGGTAATCGTGATTGACTCTCGTTTGAATTGTCTTTGGCTCTCTTACCTCAAAAAACAACCGAAATCTTTCATACACAAAATGGGAATTCAAAGATTTCTGCTCGGATCCTCCATTTACAAAATGGGGATTCAAAGATTTCTGCTCGGATCCTCCATTTACAATATGGGAATCCAAGGATTTCTGCTCGGATCCTCCATTTACAAAATGGGGACTCAAAGATTTCTGTTCAGATCCTCGATTCTCCAAATGGGAATCCAAGGATTTCTGTTCAGATCCTCGATTTACAAAATGGAGACCCGAGGATTTCTGTTCAGATCTTCGAGGTACAGGCTTGCAACAACAAGAATACTCGACGTTTCTCGTTATGCAGGCCGGGGGATCTTCAGGCTTGCTTGATCAGGGTCATCAGTTCGTCCGCGTTCATTTTGGCTGCCGCGCCGGTTCCTTCCAACAGGCTTTCGGCCAGGCCGCGTTTGCGGTTATGCAGGGCGACGATTTTTTCCTCGATGGTATCTTGCGTGACCAGGCGGTAGACGGTGACCGGCCGGTCCTGGCCAATTCGATGAGCGCGGTCCGAGGCCTGGTCTTCTACCGCCGGGTTCCACCATGGGTCCATGTGGATGACATAGTCCGCCGCGGTCAGGTTGAGGCCCGTGCCGCCCGCTTTCAGGCTGATCAGGAAGACATCGCCCTCCCCGCTTTGGAAGGCGTCTACGCGTTTCTGTCGTTTGCCGGCCGGGGTGCTGCCGTCCAGGTATTGGTAGACGATGCCCTGTTTGTCCAGGTAGTCGCGGATAAGGGTGAGGTGATCCACGAACTGGCTGAAGACCAGCGCTTTGTGGCGGCTTTCCAGCAGTTCCTCCAGTATCGAACTCAGTAGTTCCAACTTGGCGCCGGACAAGCCCAGCGAGGGATCGATCAGACGAGGGTTGCAGCAGGCGCGGCGCAGGCGGGTGATCTCGGCAAGGATGTGGATCTGCCCGGGTTCTCCCTTTTTAGCCAGGTCTTCAATGGCCTTGGTGCGGACGGCCTCATAGAGGGCGCGTTCCTCCGGTTTTTGTTGCACCTTCAGGACAATTTCCGTTCGCGGCGGCAGTTCGTCCAGCACCTGGCTCTTCATGCGGCGCAGGATGAAGGGTCGGACCAGTTTCTTCAGGGTTCCGCGAATTCCGTGGTTGTTTTCTTTCTCGATGGGGTTGATATAGCGTCTCAGGAAGTGCTCGCGACTCCCCAACAGGCCGGGATTGATGAAGCGGAACAGGCTCCACAACTCGCCCAGGTGATTCTCCAGAGGGGTGCCCGTGGTGATCAGCTTGAAGCGACCCTTCAACTCGCGAGCCGCCCGCGCCCGTTTTGTGCCCGGATTCTTGACGGCCTGCGCCTCGTCCAGGACCACCGCGCGCCATTCTTTCCCGGCCAGTAGTTCGGCGTCCTGTTGCAGCAGGCCGTAGGTGGCGATGACCAGGTCGAAGGAGTCTGCCTCGTTTATCAATGACTCCCGATCGGAGGAGGCGTAGCGATGTACCTTCAGCGTGGGCGTAAAGCGCCGGGCCTCGGCAATCCAGTTATCGCCCACGGAGGTCGGCGCCACCACCAGCATGGGGCCCTGGCCGGCGACCGAGAGCATAAAGGCCAGGGCCTGAATGGTTTTCCCCAGGCCCATGTCATCGGCCAGGCAGGCGCCGACGCCCCAATGATCCAGACGCACCAACCACTGGAAGCCCTCTTGCTGGTAGTCGCGCAGTTCGCCTTGGAAGGTGGTGGGCAAAGCGGGTGTCAGTTGAAAGGCCTCGCGGACGCGTGTTCGGTTCAGTCGCCAGTGTTTGTCGGTATCGAGGCCGCCGGCTTCATCGGCCAGGGACTCCAATGCGCCGGATGCTAGAGGGTGAATGCGCGAGCCGGCGCCGGTGCCGGTCAAGAGCCGGATTTCTTCAAGCCGTTTGCGGAAGGTCTGGGTCAAAGCCAGGTACCGGCCTTCGCCCAAGGGGATGAAACGACCGCCGTGTTCCGCGGTCAGCGCCAGTAGTTGCCTCATTTCCAGTTGCAGGTCCTCGTCCACCTGCAAGGCGCCGCTGACCTCGAACCAATCGGTTTTCTTGCGGACGCGCAGTTGGAGGTCTTTTTGCCGGGCCTCGTTAACGCGCCAGGCCCTGCCCTCCGGCCAGGCCATGACGATACGATCGCCCATGGCGCCCAATTCAAGGAGGACGGTAAAGGCAGCTTCCGCCTCGTCCAGGGTCCACTCGCCCTGGTCATCGGGTGCGGCGTCCATGGTGGGGCAGGCGTTCAGCAATTCGTCCAGTCTCGCGTTTTCCTCGTCGAGATCTCGTTTGGCGGCCTTGGTTTTACCGTCGACCCTGGCGAAAACCAGGGCGCCGCCCATGCCGGGTCGGAAGGCCGGGCCCATGCTGCCGAAGGGACGAATCGTGGGGCGAAGTTTCAAGCCGTAACCGATCGGCATGAGGTAGACGTGAATGCGGCTGTCCCCCTCCACGGCGTGTTCCGCGGCACGGTTCAGATCGGCGTTGACGACCACGCTTTCACTGAGGCTGCCGACGGCGCGCAACAGGGCTTCCTCGCCGTTCGGCGGAACTCTCAAGCCCGGACCCAAGATGCGGGCAATCCGTTCGTGGTTGGCGTTGAACTCGTAAAACTTCAAGCGGGTGGGGGTTTCCTCGTGGACAAGATAGGTGTTGCGGCTTCTGAAGGGCGGGAAGATGGTGACCTCCATGAAACCCTGTTTGGTTTTGACGCGAACCTCGGGCTCGGCTTTTTCCAATAGCAGGCGTTCGTCCGGTGAATCGGCGCGGAACAGCAAGGGGTGACCGATCATAGCTCGGAGGGCCGGCCTCATATCGAAGGATATGGTTCGATTTCTCGCGAAATTACCGGAAACGCCGGCTACGAGATGACTGCATATTTCGCGATCATGCGGCTCCGTGACCTCGAAATCACCCTCGTAAATCTTTTTAAGCGGCACGGCGCTCGGCTTGCCCCAGCGACCGTTTTTGCCCATGGTCTGTCGCATGGGCATGATCGAGCAATTCCCGGAAGCGGGCATGATATGCCAAACCAGGCGGATTTGGCCTTTCTTTGCTTGTGTTTCTTCCGGGTTGTGAATATTGATGAGAGAAGTCAGGGCGCGCTGCCAAGGCGGTTCAAGTTGTAAGGCGTCAGCCAGGGGGCGACAGCCGTGTTCGGCCCGGATCACGTCGGCGCGCGTGCGATTGCGGGTGACATCGTGACCCAGCCGCGCCAGCAGGTCGGCATATTCGCCCTTCAGCCAGCGGTATGGTCCCAAATGCACCCGCTCCTGGAGAGCCGCCAGAGGTCCGGTCAGTTCGCGTGCCTGCATGGGGTCCAGCCAATAGGTCATCAAGACATTCACCAAACCTTCGATCAGGCCGTTTGAGGGAATGTGACCCAGATAGGAATCGGCTGTTTTCGGGTCCAGAACCGCCTCGACCATGCGCGTGCATCCGGTGTAGAAATTGTGATGAGGGTGAGTATAATTTGTGGCGTCGGCTAGTCTCAGGGCTTCCTTGACCCGCGCGTCCTTGCCGGTGCTCACCAGGACAACCAGGTAGAAGACGCCGAGGTTACGGCGGAAGAAGGTACGGCGCGAGCCGGTTTCCTTGCGCTCCAACTTCAAGGCGTTCGCGTAGAGGGTGAGCGCTTGCTTATCGTCGCCTTTAAGGAAAGCCAGGAATCCTTTCAACATTTCAGACCAGGCGCCTTCGGCCTCCTGCAACAGGGTCTCGGCCTGCTGCATCTTACCGTCCAGGATCAAGTTTTCCGCCGTCATGGCAGCGTGGTCCGGCCAGGCTTCGATGCCCGGATCTTTTCCGGCGGCCGACAGCATTTGTGTCAAATGCAGATCGGGCGCCCGCTCACCGGCTCTCTCTGCATCCAGTAACGTCTTCAGCAGGGTGCACCGCATGGGCGGACTGAGCCGGGCAAGCCAGTCATGATCCACCGGAAAAGCCGCGATTTTGTAGAGTTCCAGCTCGGGAATTCGGTAGCTCGATTTCGTTTGGAGCAGGGCGCACAGTTTCGGGTATTGATCGGTATAGACGTAGATACGAAGGTAACGATCGAAAGAATCACGGCGGAAATAGGACATATCATTTGCTTCGTAAGCGTCGATCGCTTCAGACATATTCAAGAATTCGGCGTCGCCCGCAACGTCACGAAAGATGATACTGAAAGCGGCCTGAGCTACCTCGGGCCTGGTTTTGGAATAGGTTTTACAGAGCAGGCCGGACTCAAGAAGTTCTTCGAGGCGGTTACCGAGCGTCCTCAAATCAAAAGGTTCCCCGTTGTCACGAAGCACGCCGAGTCTGTTCAACCAGTCCAAAATCTGCTGCTTATGAAGCACCTCGTCAAGAAGGGCCATGACCTGAAGTACGCGTCGGACGCCGCTGTCCAAGCGGTGATAGGTTTCGACCATGCGGCGATATGTCTCGGGATCGGGCAGAGCGGGGAGATGGGAATACATAGAACCTCAATACCCGGGCATTGTGTTTTTTTATTCGCGAGGCAAATTAATTCTTCAGCCCCATTCGGGCAGCAGCGCAAATTTCTCGACCCGAGCCGCCTATTGATATAGCACTGAATTCCTCCGCCGGGGGAATTAATTTCAGGTTTCCCCCGGCGGAGATCAATCCTCTGAAGGCGCCCTGCCTTATTCCGGCAGGCGGACCTCCAGGCTTTTGTGGTGGTATTCCAAGCTTTCGATCATGGCCATGCTGATTCCGGTTTCGGCCAGCTCCTCGTAGTTCTCGCCGTTGATTTGCTGCCAGGTGAGGATCTTTAGGAAATCGCCCACGTGCAACCCGCCCTTTTGACGGGCTACGCCCATGGTGGGCAGCGTGTGGTTGGGGCCGGAACAGTAATCGCCCAGGGCCACCGCGCTGTAGGGCCCGATGAACAGGGAACCGTAGTGGCGCAACTTGTCGGTGTCTACCAGGCCCGGTTTGCAGGCCACGTGCAGGTGCTCCGGCGCCATCTTGTTGGCCAGGTCAATCATTTCCTGACCGTTTTCGCAGTGGAGCAGTTGGATGACGCCTTTGGCCTTATCGGGACGGGCGCGGCTCTCCCGCTCTATCTCGTCGCCCACCGCTTTCAGGATTTTATCGGAGGTACTGCCCAGCACGGACAGCGCCATGGGATCGTGTTCCGCCTGAGCCAGAACGTCAAAGGCCACCCACTCCGGGTCGATGCTGTCGTCGCAGAGGACCAGGATTTCACTGGGACCGGCCTGGGTGTCTATTTTCACTCGGTCCTGGACATAACCCTTGGCCGCATTCACGTAGGCGTTGCCGGGTCCCACGATCATGTCGACCGGATCATGCAGACTGCTGCCGTAGGTCAGGGCGCCGATCGCTTGCGCGCCGCCGATGTGAATGAATTTGGTGGCGCCCGCGCGACTGGCCGCGGCCAGAATGCCGTGGTGGTCGCTTGGGGATACGGCGACACGTTCGGCAACGCCCGCCACACCGGCGGGCAGCAGGGTCATGAGCGCCGTGGAGACCAACGGGAAACGACCGCCGGGGATATAGGCGGCCATACTGTCCAGGGGCACCACGCGTTGTCCGTAGCGGCCGAAGCGGTCTTCCCGCTCCACGTCGTGGTACATGCCGAACTGCATTTCGGCGAAAGCCTGGATGCGTTCAGCGGCGATATCCAGGTGTCTTCGAGAAGTGACATCCAGGGGATACTCCCGCCAGGGTTTGAGTTCGATAATTTTTGGTTCGAAGCCGTCGAATTTGAGACTGTATTCGGAAACGGCCGAATATCCGCGCTCGGCGATATCGGCCAGAAGGGCCGCCGTAGTCTCGCGTACTTCGTTTTCAGTTTCGCCGCCGGGGCGTTGCCAATTATTTGCTTTAACTATTTCCATGCCGGCTCCTCAGTTCATCGATAATGTCTTGAAGGCCCACACCGCCGGCGCGGGCTTCTACCAGGGTGAAATAAAGCAGGTCAGCGGCTTCCCAGCGCTTGTCCGGGAAAGCCTTGGCTTCTAATAATTCCTCGGTTTCCTCACGTAGCTTTTCGGCGCGCAGGTCTGCACTGTTGAACAGTTTGGCCGTGTACGATCCTTCCGGCATAGCCTCCTTGCGCGCGGCCAGGGTACGGTCTAAATCGACCAGACCCCAGCGTTTGCTGATTCGCGGGAAGCAACTCCAGCGATCGAGGTGACAGGCCTCCCCCGTCTGTCGGATTTGGAACAGCAGGGTATCGCCGTCACAGTCCAAGTCCACGGCGATCAGTTCCTGGGTATGGCCGCTGCTCTCGCCCTTGGTCCAGAGCTCTTGACGGCTGCGACTCCAGTATATGCCGCGACGCTGTTGTAGGGCGGCACGCAGGGAGGCTTCGTTGCTGTAGGCCGTCATCAACACATCGCGGCTTTCGATATCTTGGACCACGGTGGGCACCAGGCCGTTGCCCTTGTCAAAATCGACGCGCGCCACCATGCTGTCTTCCAGGGTTATATTCCCGGTATACAGCGCCATCCCAACCTGGCCGTTGGCGCCGATGCTGTCCAGGAAGCAGACGTCCTCGATGGTGGTGATGCCGCCGGCGATGGTTACCGGAACCGGGGAACGCTCAACGATAGCCGTGGCTCTTCCGCGATCGAGGCCCTGCATCATGCCTTCCTTTTCCACCTGGGTGTAGAG
>JASJCB010000329.1 GCA_030066195.1 Acidobacteriota bacterium | reverse complement strand
CGGCAAGGTTGGCCACGGGCGACGCGCCGGGCCGCATGATGCCGATACACCAACCCGATCCCGCCTCCACCATGTAACCGGCAAACAGCGAGGGAATCAAGCCGGTTCGAACCAGGGACGATTTACCGCTGCCGGATGCGCCCAACACGGCCAGGAAGCGGTGATCCTGTAAACGGTCGAGCAGTTCGTCGACTTGTTCCTCACGGCCGAAAAAGAGATGTTCCTCAAACGACTCGAAACTGCGT
Source organism: Acidobacteriota bacterium (assembly GCA_030066195.1). Classification (GTDB taxonomy): domain Bacteria; phylum Acidobacteriota; class Holophagae; order Acanthopleuribacterales; family Acanthopleuribacteraceae; genus JASJCB01. The sequence goes on along the minus strand of JASJCB010000329.1, from coordinate 9,496 downwards.
AAGCCGGGGAACGGGTTGCCGATTTCCAGGGCTTCCATCATGATCCGGTTCCTCCCCGTAACTTTTGCACGAACGGCTTCAAACTGCTCGGATCGAAGGCCGGCCCGCCTTGCAGGACCATCGCCTCATGCGTTCGCAATCGCCCCTTTCGAGGGGTCATAGGCGGGGCAACGTAAACGCCTTTGGCCTTCATGGGTTTTTCGCGTCCGTAACCACCGATTTTTTGCAGCTCCCGCAGTTTGGCCCGCAACCACAGTTCCTCGCCGGTCCCGTAGTAGACCAACACGGCGTCCAGGTTCTTGAGGTTTTCCTGGTGGTCGCGGCGAACCTCGGCGGGATTGCCGTCGAACAACTGCACGACCACATCGAAACCCTGATCGAAGAGATAGTCCTCCAGCGGAATGATGTCGTCCAGGTCGCTCTTCTCGCAGACGATATAGATGGAAACCACCGGTTGTTCTTCGCCGATGTCTTCCGGCTCTGGTGGCATTGTTCTTTGGAGACGATCCAGAACCAGGTCCTTGAAGTCTTCCAGGTGGCCTTCCAACAGGTCCGCTTCCGATCCGGCCGCCAGTTCGTCGCGCAGAAAGTCCATAAATGCGAGTTGGCGTTCATCCTCGCTTTCATGGCAGGCCATCCAAACCAACTGCGGGATGATTTTGCCCAGGGCCGGATCACGGCACATCCGGGCTTGGAGATGAGGCAGCGACGTGTTGACGCCCTCCGGCACCAATCCGTAGTTGCGACCGATCATGTGAACGGCAAGGTCGGCCTGGGACAGCATGTCGCGAAGTTCGGCCGAAAGTTCCGGTTCGTGGAGCGGTATGGCTTTGTCCGGCAGGACGTTGTAGCCGTGCTGGTGCAGGCCGCGCAGGATGGTTTCGCGGCTTTCTTTGACATCGTAGGTGCACTCGGCCAGGTAGATGGTTTTGGCGCCGTTTTTGGTCGTGACCGGCTCTTCCGGTTGTTCGGGCTCCTTCTCTTCTTCCGCCGAGCGCTCCTGCTCTTCAACCGTGTCCAGAACCTGGGCGATATCCTGGGCCAGGTCGTCCACCCGTAACCAATACAACTGTTCGTAGGAGCTACCCGACCAGGGCGATAACTCCCGCATTCTGCCGGTTTCGGGATCCTCGGCGTAGAATTCGTATCCAAGCACATCGCGAACGGGTTCGGGATGCAGGTTCAGCGAAACCGGGGTCTTGATCACCTTGAACAGGCGGCATTTGTTGCGGTAACGCAGTTCCCCCCTTGCCTGCGCCTGTTCGATAAAGGTATTCATCTCGCGAACACACCATTCGGAAGAGAAATAACGGGGGCTCATGATGGAGATCAAAACGGCGAGTTCCTTGTAGGCGTCAAAGATGGTGTTGGTAAGATCGTTATTACCGCGAAGCTGATGATTGTCGCGCCAGATATCCGGTTTTTTGCCCCGTAATTGTCCCAAACGAACTTCCAACGCCCGGTGCAGAGACGACACCCAACCCTCGTGATTTTGACCCATGCTTTCGTTGTCGATATGTCCGTAGCTGATGAAGATCTTTTGCCGTGTCATGGTAGGGTATGGGACTCCTGGTTGAGAGTTGCCTTGGAGTTTAAGACTTCAATGTATCCAGTACTTGTCGGGTCATATAAAAGCGCATCGTCGGACATGGTTATGTCGATAAAAGGTCCTGTAAGCGCTCTGTGGTCAAAAGGAGGTCGTCAATAGATAAATTTATGATATCAAACGACTTTATGCATCGATCCATGAAGAGAGTTTGGGCTGTGGGAAGTTATGGTTTCGGAAAAGCAAACCGATCCCATGGGCCGCAAACCGGGGAACCCCCGACAACCGAAAGTTGTGGCGACAATCATATAATTACTGGAAGCTGCCTCCCAAACACAGATGTTGCTTAACTACAGTCTACAAGTAAAACAAAGATTGAGTCAACAAAAAATATATCACTTTTAATGCTACTAATGTATTCATATTTTTCGTGGTTACATAATTATAAATATGCCGCTGCAATCGATTTCAATATACAATAAACAAGATTATATCCCACATTGAACCGCCTTGAGGATTAGTGTGTTCAAGTCACCGACGGCAGGTTTATTTCCCAGCCGCCTATCCGTAAGCAACTTGAGAGGCGGCTCCATACCCGGGCGCCGGTATTGTAAAAAAATAAAACACAACTCCGTGCTCGGGTACCATGCCGACCGCACCCGAAATCGGGGTTCGATAACCGGAAACAGGACGGCATAACTTCCGGAACAGGGCATCATTCCCGAAAATTGGAGCCGCGACGGAACCAAACCACAACTTCCCACCCGGAATCCAAGTCCTTCGACCGAACCAATGAGGACCTTTTGTCAGAATAACAACCCCGGATGACGTTTGGTTGGGCACTTTTCCGGGATTAAGACCGATACGACACCGATCGAACAGCGCCACTCCCGGGAACGGAACCACCTGTCGACATCGAAACCGGTCCTGTTCCCGGGAATGATGCTACCTTCGGCTCGCTCAGGTAGACCTTTTCCCGGGAAGTGTTCCGATCGAGTGGCTGAAAACGGCCTGTTATGTAAAAAATTTGATCAAATCTGGACCCGTGGCCGATTTCACAACCAAGAAATGCTCTTTTCGACTATTCCAACTCAATTGGAGCCGTAATGACGACGGATCGGGTCTGTCATAAGAAAGCTGGAGGGCTTCAAAATTATTCACCAAAGGATGCTTAGAGTCATAAATAAGATTGGCTCGCTATAGTTTCCAACTGCTTGTAAACCGGGAATCGCCCTCCGGGCGGGGCGAGACCGTCAGCCCTCCAGTGTTTCGATCCTAGTCAGTTCTTCTTCGCTCAGTGAAAACGAACCGACTTCCAAGTCGTCCCGCATATGCTGCTCATCGGTGGTTCCCGACAGCGGGAGCATGCCTACCTGTTGTGCGAATCGGAACACGATCTGGGCGGGTGTTTTGCTATATCTCCGCGCCGAATCCGCGACGGTCTGGGAATGCAAAACCCCCGGGTTGGCCGTGAGTAGCGAAAACCCCTGGTAGCCGATGTTCCGATCGCGGCAAAATTGCCTTACTTCTCTGTCCCAACCACGCACGGCAAAGCAACGGTTCTGAACCATCGCCGGTTTGATCTCGGCTCCGTCCCACAAGGCCTGGATCTGGCCCGGGGATACGTTGCTGATGCCGATCATGCCGACGCGACCGCCTCGTTGGATTTCTTCCATGGCCCGCCAGACCTCCCAATCCGATCGGCCCAGCCCGAATCGTGAATAGGGGCCGTGGAGCAGCCAGGAATCGAGATAGTCGGTTTGCAGGTGTTGCAGCGAACTCTCGAAAGATTGAGAAACTTGTGTCGCCAGGGGCGCTCTCGGATCATAGGGGATCTGTTCACCCTGGCCGCCGAGCGGCGTGAACTTGGTTTGCAGGAACAGCCGTTGCCTTGGAATGCCCTTCTCAGCCAGGTTCTTCAAGGCGCGACCGACCAGCGCCTCCTGGTAATGCTTCGGCTGATTGGCGGTATCGACGGCTATGAATCCCTGGGAAACCGCCAGTTCGACAAGCCTGGTGGTATCTTCCTTCTTCCAGGCCGTACCGTACATCATTTCAGGTAAATCTTGCGTCCACATGGCTGACCTCCGGGCGGATCGAGGTTGGGTCAGCTTTAGGGTAACTTCACCGACCGCCGCCGGTCCAGCTTCTTTTTTTCCAAACCCGGAAGACGATCAGCCGGAGATGACCCCGCGTTTCAAAAAGAAGCGGTAGGAAAATTCGTTGATGTCCATATCCTGACAACGCTGATAAAGCCTGAGTTCACGCAATCTAACCCTGGCCAGACCGCCGTCATTCAAACCGAAAAGCTGGATGGTAGTCTCTGCTCGTATCCTATTCGATTTGCTTTGACCGGCTCGCGGCTCGATGCGACCGTTGGACCAGTTTATTTGGAAGAAGGTGTCGAAACCATAATCCCCGTCATCGGGCTTGAGCAACTGATCGTCAAAGGAATCGCCTTTTTTGTGTTGGCAGGCAAGGCAGGCGGGAAATAAGTTGGTCCATTCATAAGCCAGTTCCGGGAAGCGGGTTTTAGGGCGAAAGTGTTCGATGGAAAATACAAGCTTGCGTTCTCCAAGAGGAAAGCCGTCGCAGAAGGCGCAGTGTCCAACCGTCATGGTAATGAGTTTTTCGCGGAGTTGGGGGTAACCGTTTTTCTTGTGTTGCCGCCAGGTAAAACCCGCGCTTCCGGCGCCCGCCGCGTACTTTTCTGCCCACTCTTTGCCCCATGCGGCAGCCTTTTCTTCCAGCCATGCCGGAGCGGGTGTCCGCTCTATTTTTTCCATAGATCTTTACCCGTCACGCGTTTCAGGTCCATCAACTCACGGCGGACAATGCCCTCTACCTCCACACCCATTTGCGCAAGTTTCAAAGCTTCTTTGCGCAGGGGTTCCTCCTCCGCCGTCTCACCTGTGGCAACGAGGTTTTTCAATTCCTGGAAACGCACCAATGCCAACTCCACATCGTGGCTGAATAAAGAGGTGACTCCGAACAACTCCTCGACAACGCTTTCATAACTCAAGGCCCTATCCACTCCGTCCACGGTTTCGGCGGTCACCGTATCGTCTTCTACATGCAGAACCGTGACCCCTTTTGATTCGACTGATTGAACCACGAAGGGGCTGTGAGTGGTGGCGATGAATTGAACGCCGGGGAATACCTTGACGATGCCGGGAAGCAGCGTTCGTTGCCAACTTGGATGCAGGTGCAGGTCGATTTCGTCCAAAAGCACCACGCCGGTCACCTTCTCCGGCCGCTTCAGGTCAACACCGAGTTCCAGAAGGCGAACCATCATATCCAGCATCCAGACAAAGGTCGATTTGTAGCCTTCCGACAGGGCCTCCAGGGGAAGTAACTTGCCGGGGTTGGTGGGCGTGCGAAAGCCGAAGCCGTTTTCTACACTGTATGCTTCAAGCTCGATCGGATGCCCGCCGGATTCAAGAATACGATTCGTGAGGTCTTTGATCGGTTGGAAATGTTCCACGACCCGGCTATGGGTGAGACTGTTCTTCACGTGTTTCAGATAACCGTTTTCACCGAAAAGCGTGGCGACCGATTCAATCTCGGGTTCCGGCTTGGGATCTTCCAAGCGTACATGGCGGCTCGCCCCGTAGCCCAGCACGATAAACCTGTTGCGGAGGGCGAGCCAGCTCGGGTCCAAGTTCATGATGTGGGTCAGATTGCCGTTATAGATGCGGTAATCAAGCGTTGCGGTCTTCTCCCCTGCCGTAACAGTGATCGTAACACGACCCTCTCGGGCGCCGTTTTTCACTACATCCCGCCAGGCCTGGGTAAAGGGGACACGTGAGATCTCTTTCAGGCCGAGGACAAGCGCTTGTAAGATTGTAGATTTGCCGCGTGCATTGGAGCCGATGATGAGACATGGATTGGCGTCCTCGGCAAATTCGATTGTTGTATTGCGGAAGCATTTGACATCCTCAAGGGTAATGGCGGCAACGCGGGCAGGCACAAATTCCATCGGTTTCTTCGACTGTTCGATTTTGTCGCTAATGTCGATCAATTTTTCAGCAATTTGGACAAGTGCCTCATTCTGTTTATCAGGAGATAGTAAATTCAACGGTCGTCGAGGGTCACAAATCGGCTCGTAACTGTACAGGGGCGAGTGGTCATACAGGGCGGGCCCAATGGGAATCCAAAATAAGGGTACCCCATGTTGTGCTGCCCAATTCAGCAGCATCGGTAATTCCACATCTGCTAAATAATCGGATGCAAGATAATCGGCACTGACCAGAAGCAAGATCCCCTCTGCTTGATCCAGCCTCTCCTTGACCTCATCGTCGATTCCATCACCTACCCGGACCTGGGAAACATCCCACATGGAAAGACGGCCGGACTTTAAAAGCGGCGCCAGGACCGTGCGCAATCGCACAACCCAATCCCTGTCTTTCGAGCTATGACTGATGAATAAGTTTTTCATAGGCCGACCTTTAGCAAAAACGCCATGTCATTATAACCCATAGAGCTTCCCTGGTTATTGGTTTTCAAATCGGAGCCGGGAAGCACGTCAAGGTCAGCCGGGAAACAGATTGGTCTCTACCCCAATGTGAATTACGGGAGGCGACGCCTGATCGGCGCCGCCTCCCGGGGTTGTTGATTTGGAGAGGAGTTACGCGCTATTCAATGGTTTCGAACTCGCTTTCCGCGATGGTTTGGTTTCCGCTTGCCTCGACGGCCAATACTTCGAACTCATAGTCTGCATCGGCTTTCAGGAACTCGGCGGGGATCTGAATACTGGTGACCGAGGCGGGCACGTAAACACTGAGGACAGGGTGGGCAAATCCTTGCGGGAATTGTTGGTCCTCGTCCAGTTCGACGATGACCTGGTAGCCCACGATCTCGATATCGGTTGAGCCGTCCAGGGTTTGCGTGACCGGATTCCAGGAAATCACGAGATTCGCCGGGTCCACTTCCGCTTCCTCTTGAGGCGTCAATAATTCCGGCACCGCGGGTATACGATGGGTAAAGGTTGCCGCCAGTTCGCCCTCGCCGCCCTCGGCAATCTCGCCCTTGTAGGTGTATTCGCCCTCGGGCAGCAGGGCGAGCACATCGGCAATAGGCACCACGGAGTTTTTGGGTTCCGAGGTTTCAAAGAAAAGTTCGGTCAGCCCGAAGTCCTGCAACATTCCCTCGGCCGAGACTTCCAGGATCTTGCCCTCGGGTCCTTCCACTTCCAGGCTGTTCCAGGGGTCGCCGTCACCGAAACCCTGAAAACCCGTGTCCTCGTCAGTCCCGTTATGTTCAATCAACAGCTTGGCGTCTTTGATCGGCGGTTCCTCGGGGTCCTCGACCTCGAACTCGGGACCCGTGAAGAATTCGGCCGCGCTGATGGTTTGGTTGCCGCTTGCTTCGATGGCCAGGACTTCGTATTCATAGGCTTTACCGGCCTGCATGAAGGCGGCGGGAACGGTGATGCTTGTGACATCGGCGGGTACATAGGCGCTGAAAGTACTCTCGACAAAGGTTTGCGGGAACGGCGGTTGCTCTTCCACTTCCACGATGACCTGGTAACCGGCGATGGTTAGATCGGGCGAGCCGTCAATGGTTTGCGTCACCGGGTTCCAGGAAATCACGGTGTTCGCGGGGTCCACGTTCTCGGCGCCGTCCTCCGGCGCGATCAGCACGGGGCCGGCCGGAATGGTGTGGCTGAAGGTGGTGGTGACCGTGCTTTCACTGTCGTCGACCATGGTTGCCTTGAAGGTGTATTCGCCCTCGGGCAGGCGAGCCAGGACGTCGGCGATGGGAACCTCGGCGTTCTCGGGTTCGTTGGTTTCGAAAAAGAGCTCGGCCAGGCCGAAGCCTTCCAGGTTGCCGTCCGCCTCGATGGACATGACCTCGCCGCCGGGACCGATGATTTCAAGTTCCTTCCAGGGATCGCCGTCGGCAAAACCCTGGAAACCGGTGTCCTCATCGGTCGCATTGTGCTCGATCAGCAGCTTGCCCTCTTCCAGGCTCATGGTTCCACCGCCCGGCTCGCTGCCGACGGGTGTGCTCCTGACGGCCAACGGCATGATGGTCCACAGCATGACCGCGGGCGCTTCGCCCTCGGTACCGCGCAGAAGCGTGGCGTTGAAGGGCTGGTCGGCAGAAACCTCGATGACGGAACCGGGTTGATTGTCAAATACGTCGGAGAAGGAAATCAGAGCCTTGGCATTGGGCGCCAGGTCCTCCTGAATCGTTTCCTCGTCCAGGACGCTGCCGTCCGGGGCGATTTGCCTGGCGGATACAGCGGCGGCCTCACTGCCGTGGTTCACCAGAGCCAGGCCGTCGAAGAAGGTGTCCTCATACTCGCCCTCGAAGAAGGAAATCCCGTAGACGGGCAGGCCCGATTCACGGACCTCGGCGACTGAACTGACGCCGGATTGCGCTTTATAAACACCGTAGACCACACAATTCGCGGGTCCGTCAATGGCAAAGTGACTGACTTCCGATTCCCCGAAGAGATCACGGGCGTCAACGGAATGGGTCGTGCCCGCGGGAACCGTCAGACCGACGGCATCCAGCATTTGACCGTCGGCCAGGTAGGGCGTCAGGGTCATATCGGCATCGGCATCGCCGCCGTTCATAAAGCGTAGTTCCGTTTCAAAACCGCCGTCGAAGCGGGTGACATGCGCCATCCACCGGCCCGGTGTGCGGAATTTCCAACCGAAATCCACCAGTTCCAATTCGGCATCCTTGATTTGTCCGATGCCGGGTGCGAAGTACTTGATATCGCCCTCGTCCTCGGGTTCCAAGGCGCTGGTATCGCGGATCACCACCACGTCCTCGAATTCCTGTCCGGCCAGGGTGACATCGATGATGTCTATGATTTCACCCCGGTCCATGGCATCGTCTTCCGGGGCGATTTCCTGCATATAACGCGCACCGATCAAGATGCTACCCGGCATGATGATGCCCGGCATGGCGCCGTCCTCGCCGGCGAGCCATTCGCCCTCACTGCCGACAAGGACCCCGTCCTCGTAATCTTCGACTTCTTCGCCGAAATAAAAGACATCGCCGGTGGTAAGGCAGATGGCGTGAAAGTTACGCGAGACCTCGGCAAGCTCGCCGTCTACCCATTCCCGTTCTTCGACAACGCGGGTCAGCACCCCGTTGACCATTTGTGTTTCGTCCAGTACCGTAATTTCCATTCGAATCGTTTCCAATTCACCCTCATCGTCGGCCTCTTGACCCTCCAGAGCAACCCACCAGCCGGGTTCCAAAAGGAAGTATGGATTACCCGGTGTGAAGGCGTCCAACCGGTGCGCGAAGGTGCGGTCTTCGATTCGGAAATCTTGGGTGAAGGTATGCTCGTCCTTCTGGAGAAAGACGGCTGTGGTGAACATGATAAGCAAACACATGGTGTTCAAAGCATGTCGTCGCATGGTTCAATCCTCCTTTGTATCGGGTTGGTTGACAACCGATACTTAAAGGATTAAATGCCTTAGATTAAGGGAGGATAAAAACACGCTCGATTTCCGGGAAAAAGGTCGGGCGACCGGACATATGTCGATTAAAACCCCCGACAGGTCCGGGAAAGTTATCTGCCGGGGTTGGTGAGCAGACGAAAACCGAACCCTTTATTGAAGCAAGGCTCGCCTTATTTTTTCCTCATAGTCTTTGCCGAATTGCAGCTTCTCCATGCGGCCGTCTTTTCCGACCAGGTATTTGGTGGGGTAGCCGTTGATTTCAAAGCCTTTCAGGTCTTTGACTTTGGCGTGGTACAAAGGGTAGGTCAATCGGCGGCTTTTTTGGAAGCGTTGAACCGTTTCAAGCTTCTCGTCGCAGGATACGGCTACCAACGCAAAATGTTCCTTGGGTAACTCTCGATACAGGCGTTCCAGAAAAGGCATTTCTGCTTTACACGGCCTGCACCAGGTGGTCCAGAAATCGAAGAGAATAACCTTGCCCTTCAGGGAGTCCAATGCCAGTTGGGAACCGTCCAGGGCTTCC
>JASJCB010000173.1 GCA_030066195.1 Acidobacteriota bacterium | reverse complement strand
TACATAGGGGGTCGCGTCAACGGTTTCTAACCCTATGCACGCTACATAGGGGGCCGCATCAACGGTTTCTAACCCTATGCACGCTACATAGGGGGTCGCATCAACGGTTTCTAACCCTATGCACGCTACATAGGGGGTCGCATCAACGGTTTTTAACCACATGCAGGTTAATGGGTTGTCATATCAGCGTTTCACAACTATATTTTTCAAAATGTTCCCCAAATCCACAGAAAATAGACCCTAAGGACAGGAAGTACCGACAGCGAGCTTTCGCGTCGGGGGAACACAAAACCCATGCTGTGTATTAAAAGTCTTCCGAGAGCAGGCCCCCTCGCAACTTGACCGCATGCGCCGGCCTTCGGTACCGGTCTCTTTCATGGCGTTGGATTTTTGTTTGTCCGGCGCGAATAAACCCCCACCTTGCCTATAAGCACATTTTATTCAGATCCTTTGGTCACTGTTCCGACTTCAGGTCTTTTTAAGTGGGGGTTTTTTCACGCTACTTTTAGGCGGCTCGAAAACAAGCCCGGGGGTTTTCTTTCAGGTCTTGCCCTTGTTGGTTTGGTCTTCGTAGGTGGATTCGAAAATCTTGTCGGCGCTCATTTCCTCGAAGCCGTGGTACAGGTCCTCGTGGCGCCAGGGCTTGGGTTGCCGGGGATCTTTGGGGAATCGGTAGGCGAACTCGATGTAGGCGTAGGGAATCACTTCCAGTTTGTTGTCGGCAAAGGGCCAGTAGACCAGGTCGGCGACCGTGGAACTTTGCTCCAGTTTCACCTCGGCGGAACCTTTCACCAGACCGCCGGAGTCGTTGAGCTTGATGCCCACCCGTTGCATCGCACCGTTGATCACGTGAATGTTCTCATAGACTTTGGAATGATGCACGGCCAGGGTGAAATGATTCACCCGGTTCCCGAAAGCGGCTACCCATGAGGCGTACTCGCTTTCTTTCTTCAGCATCGAATAGTCCTCGTAAGAGACCCAAGGCCAAGGAGTTGAATCAAGGTGGAGGAAGGTGGCCGCCAACGCGTGGCGGATGGAGTCGATGTGGTCCAGGTTGACGCTGTCCAGGCCGATGACGCCCCTGCCGAAGCTGCTGTCCACCTTGCGGACATGAGCCCGAAGGAAGCTCTGCACCACGGGGGACATACGCTCCACCATGAGTTCGGAGATGAAGATCTTGGGGAGGGTCGGGTCCTCGGGAAATTCCAGGTGGACGGCTTTCAGTTTCTTTGCCTCGAAGTGATAGCTGTCGATCGACTGATAGCCCAATTCCAGAAAAGGCGCGGAAATCGAGGCGATGCCGAAACCCGGCAGCCCCAGGGAACGGAAAGCGATGTGATCATTCACATAGTGCCCGCCCATGCTCTCGATCACTTGACGCGCCTTCAGCGCTACGATCGACTTGGCCGAGTAGCTTGTTTGCAGTTTGTCCAGTAGTTCCAAGAGTATTTCTTTGCGCCGCATATCATACCTCCTTTTGAGGTTCCGCATCATCATACCCTTTTAAAATCTTCGGTCAAGTTATTAAGCAAACAAGTTTTTTCAAGATTTGAGCAGCTGACGAACAAAATGAATTGGTAATTCGGAGCGCTACGCGTAACTATTTCCGTTACCGGGGTTTCTGAAGGGTCGAGCCCTAGCGGAAGCCTTGGCTCCCATACGTTCAGCTGAAATCGGGGAAGTCTGCAAGGCAGGTTCTGTCAAAGTTACTGGTCAAGAGGCCGAAACAATAAGCTCATTATTTTTAGTGTCTTGCATTTTGGCACGACCATTGCTCATATCAGGGTGAGCAGGCAAGCGAGGCAACGAAAGCAACCCGAATAGTTTAAAGCCGCTTTCCAAGCCTCTGTCGCTCACGCGGACAAATCATAAATGCCGCATCGATCGCCAGTCGGGTCATTTCCTTCTGACCCTTATTCGCAAGACAGTAGACGTATATCTAGGAGATGCAAGATGAGACAAAACTTCCTAAGTAATTTGTTTTTAATAACTTTCACGCTGGTTTTCAGCACCCAATCCGCACTGAGCAACAATAACTACTGGTGCAGTCACAATACCGCCCAACCGGAACGGGCTTTCGGGGACGTAGACGGAGACGGCGCCCCTGACCGAGCCTGGTTCCAAAACGGTGAAATGCAGGTCGCCCTGAGCCACGGACGCGGACCTGGCCGAGAAGCGGCCTATGCGCCGGATCAGACCTGGCTGATCTACGACGAGGCGCGGCAACAACCGGCTTTCATCAAGTTGGCCGATGTGGACGGCGACCGTCGGGCCGATCTGGTGATGTTCACCCGAAAACAGGTTCTGGTAGCCTATTCCGAGGGCAATAACTTCACCTATCCCGAGGTTTGGTTGGACCTGCCGGTTATGGGCAACGATTGGTTCATGAGCCTGGAAGACCAGAATGGAGACGGTATGGTCGACCTGCGCGCAACCTCCAAGAACTACAAGTTCACTGCAACGTCCAACGGCGAACGCTTCGAGTACCGGGCTCCGCGTGTGGGTAAAACCGGCGGGGAAGACCTGGATGTGTTCGCGCAACTGGTAGACTGCCAAAGCGACTGCACGCCCAGGGTTTACGGCCAGGGCTATAACTTCTCCATCGCAAGTCTGACCAGTGCCTGGCCTGACGGTACCGTGATCGCATCGCAGACCTACGCCGATAACGAATTCCCCGTGCCGACCTCTGTAACCCGCCTGCAATTCTTCCTGAACTTCGACCTGAGCAACTTCTCCGATCCCAACGGTACGGCAGCGTCCTGGCAGACCGACTTCCAGGTCACCAACGTCACCGCCGACTACCAATCCGAGAGCGGCACGGTTGTGCAGGAGATGAACATCTTGTCCACTTCTCAGGAAGCACACTACGGCAACGATCCCAACTTCCCTGAATCAGTAACCACCCGGGTTCAAATCGACTGCCTGAACTCCACGCTGTTGCCCAACTACACCTTGGATTTGGCTAACCAGAACCTCAGTGATCTGGTTCTGATCGATCCTCCTCCCGGCAGCGGCGGCAACTAAACCCTAGCGGGGCGGGGCGGGTAACATCTTCCTTAAGGTATCGAGTCGATGGTTCTTGAACCCCATCCCCTCCAATCGAAGCAACAAATCGCGGGCCGGCTTTTGCCGGCCCGTTCCTATGTAGGCCCAAACATAGTCGATCATGACCTGGAAATCCAGATCCTCTCCAAGCGGCTCCGCGGGCAAAGCCGCTTCAAAAGACTGCTCGGCCAGGTCCGGCTTTCCCGATGCCAGATATAACCGTCCGCGTAGGACGGCGACACGGCGGGCCAATATCTTTCTTCTATTCTCGATGCCGGGCTCGCGCGCGGCGAGTTCCCCTACATCGTCCAAAATCTTTACGACGGCGTCCTGATCAAGCTTCGATAGGAAGTAGCTCTCGGCGAGCAATAAATCCCATTCGGCCAGATCATACGTAATCGGTAGAGACTCTATTTGATTGCCGGCCAATAGCCGTTTTTGTTCGTGTATCAACGCCAGGGTTTTTTCAGCTTCACCGTTCAGGCCCTGTTCCCTTTGCAGATAACACATAAGGATCAGTTGTCTCAGATACCCCGGTCTGACTCCGTGAATATTCTTCTGATCTTTTAAAATACTCGCGTACTGGTCACCGCTTTTGGCCAGTTCCGACATGCCCTCTTCGGTCATCCCCAACAGATGCATCGTCATGCCGGAATGTAAATGGGCCGTTGCCAGGTACTGTCGGGCCAGATAATCGCCCGGATCTTTTTGATCTACCCCTATCAGGATATCTCGAGCTCGGATGAAGCGATCCAAAGCCGGGCGGGGGTTTCTCAGCAGTTCTCGCTGACCGATTAATTTGTAGGCCAGGGAGAGACCCGAGCGTAGATAGAAACTGCCGGGTTTTTGGTCTACCAGGTCCTGAAAGACTTCCCCCGACCGGCGTGCGTAATAGCCCCATTGCGTGTAATCTTCCCGATTCGCTGAGGATATGGCCATGGAACCCATCGCCCAACCGACCTCCATAACCCATTTTTCGCCCTTGGTTTGTTCCGCCCCTCTTTTCATGATCTCCAGGTAGGAACCCCAGTATTTGGGAACCTCTTCGAAACGACCCAACATTTCGTAGGCATCACCCACGTGGAAATACAACAATCCCAACTGGTATTGCAATTCCCAATTATCGGGTTCCAGAGCGGCCGATGCCTCAGCTGTTTCCAGCAGTTGCTTGAAGACAGGCAGGGCATCATTGATGCGGCCGCTTTTTTTAAGGATCTCAGCAATATTTGTAAAGGTTTGCTGGCGAATCTCCATTTCATCCTTGGTTGCATCTTCGAGATCCAAGCTTTGGAGATAACCTTGAATCCTCTCGACGATTCCGTTCATCAAGCCGACCATGTTTCTTCGACTCAGCTTGTTATAGAGATCATTGAGAAGGAATTGTGCGAATTCGCCCGCTTCCTTTCTCTGTATGTCGGCGTCTTCCCGCGCCCGTTGCGCGTCATAAAAGAGTCCGACGGCCAGAATCGCCGACAGGGCAGCCACCAGACCGCCGCCGACCGCCCAGCGGAACCGCCGGCGTAGGGTTTGCTGATACCGGGCTTCCTTCTCCTCTTCCGTACGCCTCAATTTCAGAGAAGCGGCCAGGAAACTTGCTTCTTCCTCATTCAGGCTTTGCCGATGGGATTGGGCCCAGTCCTCGCACTCGATAAGTCGGGCGCCGCGCAACAGGAAACTTGGATCTTTTTTATGTGTTCCCCATTCATGAGCGGCCATGGCCAAACGCCGATGCAGGCGGATGGCGTCGCGATCTGCCTCGATCCAACCGCGCAGGCGCGGCCAACTGCGGATCAGGGCTTCATGGGCGATCTGGGCAAAGCCTTCCTCGGAATCCAAATCGCCCTCGGTAACGATCAGGTGGGCATCGGCCAACTCGCCCAGTACAACTTCCATCAAACCTCGGCTGTCGCTGCCGGAACGGAGTTCCTTCAGGCGTACGCGCCGACGGGTATCCTCAGTGCCTTCCCCCGGTTGGATGAGGCGTAGGAAGATGGTCTTGCAAAACTGCTGTTCCTCCTCCGACAGTTCGTCGAACACCTGATCGGCCCGGCGTTCCAATGCGCCCGACAGCCCGCCCACGGCAAGATAGCTTTCGTGGGTCAAAACCTGGCCGTTGCACTCCTCCCAGATCTGCGAAAGCGCGTACTGCATCAAGGGCAGGGCGCCCGGTTCGTTGGCCATGTCGCGGAGAATATCCTCAACCAACTCGTTTTCGACGGAGGCGCCCACCAACTGCACCGGCCGCTCGACCGCCTCGCGCAAACCTTGGGCCGTCATGGGACCCACTTGGATGATATTGCCCAGCAGGTAGCTGTTCAGTTCCGGCCAGGAGGTGCATTTACCCAGAAAATCGGAACGCATGGTGATGATTACGTCCAGTTTGCTTTCGGGATGTTCCAGGGCGTAGAACAGGCAGGTTAGGAACAGACCGACCTCGCCGCTTTCCCCGGCCTGGGTGAAAATCTCTTCAAACTGGTCGATGATCAGGCAGACACTTTCAGCGTGGCCGGCCATGCGCAGGTCGCCTAACAGAAGGAACAGGCTGTTGTCGTTGCGTTTCAGGCGTTCCAGCACGTCTTCCGAATAGGTGATTTCGCCGGCGTCGCGGAACAGGTTGCTCAATACCACGCCCAGTTCCTCCAGCGGTTTGGCGCCCGGCGTCATCAGGGCGGGAAGCCGGTTTTCATCACGCAGAATGGGCAGCAGGCCGGCGCGCACTACCGAGGACTTGCCGCTGCCGGAGGGACCGAGCACGGCCAGGAAGTGGTTTTCACGTAGGTGTAATTCCAGGGACTGCACCGTGGCGTCGCGGCCGAAGAACAGGTCGCGGTCGTCCTCGCCGAAAGCGTCCAGACCGCGGAACGGGCAGACGCCCTGCATGCCGGCCGGCAGCCTGGTGCGGTTCCGGCCCCTGACCGCCGCCAGCAGTCGGTTCAGGGCTTCTTTATCTTCGACATCTCGGATGATGGTCCAGACCCGACCCCTGAGGAAGGCGGGCAAGTCGCTTTCCCGTTCGGGCCGCTTGCCGCCCGAAAGTAAAACCGGCACCACGCGAAAGGTGTGATCGCTGATCGCGTGTTTCAGGGCCATGCGCTGGGCCCCGCTGAGCCAGGGGCCCTTGCCGGCAACGGGAACCACCAGGCAGGAGGACTTAATGCAGGCACTGGTCAGCGCGGCAATCTCATCTTCGCCGGGAACCTGGTGCCAGATATCCAGCCATTGTTTCAGGCCCGCCTCGTCTTCCAGGTGACGGGCGATATCCTCGACCTGGTCGCGCGCCTCGGGATGATACCAATAGACCGCGTCGTACAGGAAATCGTCTTCCGCGGAGCCTTGGGAAAGCAGGTAATCCACCATGGAAACGATTTCATCCACCGAGGCGGGGCGGTCCTCGGGGTCTCTGGCCAGAATGGTTTCCAGTAATTCTGAAAGGTTGGCCATCAAGGGGTCGTCCCGGTTGGCGGCCAGGCGGCGAAGCATGGGAACATAAGCGCCGTCGGCCAGTTTGGGACGCATTTCGGTAAGCAGGTTGAACAGCAGCAGGCCCAAGCCGTAGATATCGGCGGCGGCGGTGACCGGTTCGCCTCTCAGCCGTTCCGGCGCGGCGTATTCCGGGGTCATGGGCGCAAATCCCTCGAAATCATCACTTGATTCATCACCCGCGATGCCGAAGTCCATCAGCTTGGCCAGGCCGTCGGCATTCACCATGATGTTACCGGGTTTGATATCGCGGTGCAAAATGCCCTTACGATGGGCGTAAGCCACCGCCAGACAAACCTGGTGGAATAACTGCAAGATCTGTCGCGTAGACAATTGCCGGTCCTGGCACCACTGGTTGATGGTGTTGCCGTCCACGTATTCCATGACCAGGTAGGGCAGGCCGCCGGGAGTGGCGCCGCCGTCGTAGATGATGCAGATGTTAGGGTGTTTCAGATCGGCCAGGAACTGGCGTTCGCGCTGAAAGCGAATCATCAACTCGGTATCGCCGCGACTCAACAACTTGACGGCGGCGGGCATGCGGAACACGGCATCGGCGCGTTCGGCCAACCAGACGGCGCCCATGCCGCCGGTGCCCAAGGGGCGGATCAGCCGCCAGGCGCCCAACAACATGCCTGCCAGATTGGCCCCGTAAGGGATAGTGTCCCCCGTGGCAAAAGATTCGGTATGCAGCGAGGTTGCTTCCTCGCCTTCTTCCAGTAACGCGGAGACCTCCGAGAACACGGCAGTATCGTCCCCGCAAGCTTCATCCAGCCAGGCGGCTCGTTCTGCCTCCGGTATGACTTGTGCGGCTGCGACCAGTTCTTTCACCTTCAACCAGCGTTCGCGCTGCAAAGGCCCGTCTCCCTGAATTTAGGATAAAAACATCATCTCCATCATAGCATACATCCTGCTAAAACCTTTGAATCAAGCCGAACTTCCTAAGGTCCGCCTCGATGTAGAAGGCCGATCTCAGGGGTTTTGCTCACCGTCTTCCGGCCCCACGGCTGAAAAATTCCCAGATCAGGTCCGCCGCCTCGAAGTCCGCACAGGTGGGTCCCAACAGTTTGGGCGCCTTGTAGCGTTTACTGGGAATGGTGTGCCCGCCGCCCTCGATGGTGACCAGGCTGATTTCCGGTTTGCCCGGTTCCCTCCAGCGGGTGATTCGCGCCTTTGCCCCGTCCTCCGTGTCTATGTCCGGTAGGGTTTCGCTTTCGGGATGTCCGGCGTATCCGGCCAGGTGCGCGAAGTAATCGGCGGAATTGCGCGCCGAGAAGACCGTACCCCTGTTGCCGGCGCCGAATAAGGTCACCCGGCCGCCTGAGTAGGGATTGATGGGATCCGCACTACCGTTGACGATCATCACGGCGATCGGTTGTTTCGCGGCCGTACAGTCCATGTTATGCGGGGTAGGCAGGTTGGCGCAGATAGGGGCCGCCGCCCGGAAAAGGTCCGGCATTTCGATAGCGGCCCGGTAGGTCATGTGTCCGCCGTTGGAGAAGCCCGTGGCGAAGACCCTGCCGCGATCGGCCCGGTAGGTTTCGGCCAGGTGATCGACAATTTTTCTGAAGAAAGCCGGGTCGTCGATGTTCAAGCGGTTGGCCCGGTAGGGTCCGCTTTTACGACAACCGTTCCAATGACCGTCGAAGCCGTCAGGGTAAACCACCAGGAAACCGTGTTCAACAGCCAGCTCATCGAAACGGTAACCCGTCCACTTTCGAAACTGGTCGCCGTTGCCCATGGAGCCATGGAGGCCGAACACCAGCGCCGGATTTCTCTCCAACTGCCCGGGTACGAAGATTTGCAGGGTGCGTTCAATACCGTCCACGGTCAGGGAAAGCCGTTCGATACTACCGTCCAGACGCGGCATTTCGGGTAAATGGAAACGACCCCAGCGGTACCATGCGGCGGCTCCGATAACCAGGAGCAGTGCCGACAGGCCGATGAGGGGTTTCCACCATTTCGATTTCATCGATCGGAGGGTCTCAATTCAAAGCGCCCGGCGGGAAAGTCGATGACCATGCGGGAACCGGCCGCTGCATCACTGCCCAGGGTACCGTCCATAAGCACGAAGAAACTGTCGGTATTGGGTTCCCGGTGCGGTTTCTCCAGGGTGTAGAGATACTTGCCGAAGCGCAATGACAGCTTTGGAGTATTTACGGTTTCCATGTTCTCGAATCCGCCGACACTGCCCACTTGAACCGTAATCGGCGTCGTGGGCAGGTCTAATTTATCGAACAGGTTGGGGCCGACGGATGTATTGATGGCGCCGGTATCCAGGCCGAACAGTAGGGGTTGTCCGTCCGCGGAAGCGGTCTTCACCAGGGGATAACCCATCCAAAAGAAGTTCGTCTTACCCTTGTTTCCCTCGGAGGGTTTAACGGAATAGGTTTTGCGGTGATAGTCGATGACACAACGTGCATGGCGGATGAGGTTCCAGCCGATGATCAATTCAAGGCGCGTCTTCTTGAACTCGCTCTCCAAGGTCAACAGTTCGTCGGGCATCACGATCACATGGTGGTTATGCATGACCAGATTGCCGACTTGGATGCGTGCCAGAGTAGCCAATTTGCCGCGCACCTGTTTGCTGGTGCCGGTGCCCAGATCGAAGTCGCCCTCGATGAGGCGGGCGCCCCACTTTTTTGCCAGGCTCTCGGTAACCACGGTCAATCCGGCGCCGGTGTCGAAAATGCCCTGGTGGAGGATGTCGCTGCCGATACGCGCCATAACCTCGGGGGTTTCGTCATTATCGAAACGCACCTCGGCGCCGACGGCATCGGCCGTGAATTCGGGTCGTTCCGGCCCCGCTTTGACCAGCAGGTCGACCAGTTCGCCGCCGTCGTTGCCGATCTTGCGCAGGTAGGCATCCATTTCGTTATAGGCGCCCTTGTTGAACATCAGCCGGGCTCGTAGCGGAATTACCGAACCCAGGTATTGTTGATTTTGAATGCCCTCTTCCAGTTGCTTCAGCAGGGATTCGCCCTTGGAAGGATCGCCGCCGAAAATTTCTTCAACCGCGCGTAACAGAAGGCCGGCATCCTTGGACAGGTCGGCGCGAGGCACCTGATCGAAGGCTAAATTAGCCATGGCCTTTTGCGTATCCTCATACTGGATTTTGTGCGCAATCGGCGGCGGGTCGACAAGCGGCGTAATGGTGAGCGGACAGGCGCGGTTGGGTACTTGAAAGAAAAGCCACAATAAAAACATGGGGGAAACCTCTTCATTCTCGCGGCGCGCTGTTCAAAGCATGGGCGAACGTCTTCAAAAAATCAAGCGGAACGTAGCACAAAGACAGGAAGGCGGGTAAGAAGTGCGGCATGTTCGCGCTACGTCCCTATGTCACGCGGCCAGGTCATTTCGGCGCGCCGCTAACCCGATTCTTCGCGATCGCGACCGAGAAACCCCGGGCACCGAACTTGCAGAAAGGGGCTGCATCCCGCGGGGTTCGGTCGCAACGCTTGTCCGCACTCCTCCGACCGGCTAGAATGAGCATCCGTGGATTTTTGTGAAGGACTGGTACAGCATGATCGAATTTTTAAAAAACGGCGGTTGGTTTATGGTGCCCATCGGGGTATGCCTTTTGTTTACCATCGCCATCGCCATCGAGCGATTAGTCAATCTGAGGCTTCCGCGGTATCTCAACGAGGGCATGTTGAACCGCATTCGCGAGTATCTGGCTCGGGGCGCCTTTGACGATGCGTTGGGTATTTGCCGCTCCAAGAACATGATGTTCAACCGGCTCATGGAAACCGCTATCGTTTACCGGAACCTGGATGCCGTGGACCTGCGCCAACTGCTGGAGGACCAGTCCAAACAGGAAGCCGATGTATTGGAACGCTTTCTCTCCGTCCTGCGCACCATCGGCACGATTGCGCCGCTGTTGGGTCTGCTGGGCACCGTTGCCGGTATGATCAAGGTCTTCCAAACGCTTTCCGCGGTCGGTCTGGCCCAGGCTGCCAACCTTTCCGGCGGTATCTCGGAAGCGCTTATAACCACGGCGGCCGGCATGTGCGTGGCCATTCCCGCCATCGTGCTGCATAACTATTTCGAGCGCCGGGTCTCCGTGATCCTGCTGAAAATGGAAAAACGCGTCATCGAACTGATCCTGCTGCTGCGGAGTCACCATGCTGTACAAACCAACTAAGGGGAAGCGATCGATCATCGTCGATCTGTCGCCTCTCATCGACGTGGTGTTCCTGCTGCTCATCTTTTTGATGGTTTCAACGCGTTTCATCGACGATCACGGCCTCGATCTGGCATTGCCCGGCAGCGAGAGCCGCCGCGAGGCCGAAACCGAGCACCTGACCGTCTTCGTGGACAAGGAAGGCAAAATCTATGTCGGCGAGGAACAGTTTGCTCCTAGAGAGTTGGAAGCCGCGATTAACAAGCGTATCGATGATTACGATGATAAAATGGTCGTCCTTAAGGTCGATAAATCCGTATCACACGGTAAGGTTGTTTTCGTGATGGATGCGGCTAAATCGGCCGGGGCTTCCGGTTTGACTTTTGCCACCATGGCGCCGTCGACCGAAAACCGGCAGTAAATCCACGCTGCCGCCTGGGGGCACGATGCTGTTTCTGTACTATCTCCTGCTTTTGACATCGGTCAATGACCCGTCCGGTAATGCGGGAAGTTATTCGGCTTACGCCTCCTGGCTGGATGACGATTTCATCAAAGTGGGCCTGAAGAAACCGGTTGCCGTCGCGGAGATGAGCGCCCGGGGCACCTTGCTGGTTCTGGACGGTAAACGGGTTGTGGACACCATTCGACCCAACGGCCGCTTTTTCGTCATGGCGAACCGCTCGCCCGATACGGGAAAACGCTATGTTCAGGTGGCGGCTTCCGGCAAGAAAACACTGGAAGGCATCCGTAAGAAACTGGCCGCTAAATACGAGAACCTTCCTTTTATCATCGTCCGCGCCAACAGCCGACTACATGCCCTGCGGGTGGGCCCGCTGGAATCGAAGGCCAAGGCGGACAGGGTGCGCAAACAAATGATTGCGGAGGGATATAAGGACGCCTTCATCAACCGTGCGAGCGCCGCCGGCGCCTGGGTTTGGGTGGACGGCAATTTCGACAAACACGTGTTGCCCGCAATCGACCTGGCCCTGGTGCGCAGCAGCCCTAACGACTCTATTCGCTGGTCCGGCAACGGTTACCGGGGCATCCTGCGTTTCTCCCGCGTGGGCAGCAAAGTTCGTATTATCAACGAGTTGCCCCTGGAAACCTACCTGCGCGGCGTGGTGCCCACGGAGTTGGGTCCCAAATCCTTCCCCGAGTTGGAAGCCATCAAAGCCCAGGCGGTTGCCGCGCGCACCTACGCCATCAAGAACATGGGCCGTTTCCAAAAAAAAGGTTATGACATCTGCGATACCCAGGCATGTCAGGCCTATGAAGGCACCACCAACGAGGACCCTATGGCCGATCGGGCCGTCCGCGAAACCAGGGGCCTGGTACTGTACTACGGCGACCAGTTGATCGACGCTCTCTACACGTCCACATGCGGCGGCGCCACCGACGACGTGGAAAACGTCTTCCCCGGCCGCAACGAGCCCTACCTGCGCGGCAAGTCCAGTTACGTGGCCGACTATCCCACCTGGCGATTACCCAAGCGCAAGGTAGATCGCGGACTTTTCGAGAAGGCGCCCGAGGACCTGGCCGTACGGCTGCTGTTCTACGGCTTCAAGAAGGTCCCTGACCTGAACGGCAACCTGAGCGGCAACGATTTCGCGAAACTACTGAAAACGTTCAGTTGGATCTTGGGCGAGGTACCCAGTATTCCCAGGGGTCCGAGCGTATCGCACGAAAAGTTCTGGCGGACCCTGTCGAAACTGAGCTTCCTGGGCGATTCCTTGGAAAACCAGGTAACGGAGGCAGATCTGGGCGTCCTGCTGCGTCACTACACGGTGCCGTCCGACATGGCGAGCTTCGCGGGTCTGTTGGTGCGCTACGACCTGGTTCACCGCGACCTGTTGGAAACCTTCACCCTGGACACGCCGGTGGAGAAGGCCTGGGCCCATGAACTGCTGTTGTCCTGGTGCCAATCGCTCGGGCCCGAGATAGAGTGGAAACGCTACCGCCTGGAGGAAATCTCGGGCGGTAAGATGGTGCTGAGCCGCGGCAAGAACAGGCGCGCCCTGAACCTGGAAACAGTCCGCCACTACATCACCGACATCAACGACCGGCTGGAATTCGTCGATCAACCGGTCTTGGAGGAATGGGACCGCATCTACCTGCTCCAGGGACCGTTCCCAAGCAGCATCATCCGCGTCAAGGAGAGCGGCGTGGTTGCCAGTGTGGACCGCTTCAGCGCCTTCGATACCTGGAAGGAGAAAAAGGGTATCGACGCCTTGAACCGCCGGGCAAAACGCTATGTTCGCGGCCTGGGCAATATCAACGACGTGCGCGTGGTGCGCCGAGCGGCCAGCGGTCGGGTAACCCTTCTGGAGTTCGACACGGACAAGGGTAAATTCACGGTAAAAGGCCTGCGCATCCGCTGGTCGTTGGGGGTCAAGGACAATCTCTTCGACCTGGTGCCCACCTACCGGGGCGACCGCCTGGTCCACCTGACGGTCCTGGGCCGAGGCTGGGGTCACGGGGTCGGCATGAGTCAGGTAGGTGCCTTCGGCATGGCCAGAATGGGCTGGACCTTCGACAAGATATTGACCTACTACTACACGGACGTGGAATTACGCCCTTGGGGTAGGTAAAAGTAGCGTGAACAAGCGCCCCGTGGACAGGCATGAGTAGGGGAAAAAACGTTGAGGTTACTGAATCGTGCTTATGAGCGCGGGGGGCGTTTGTTCGCGAGGGAGGGACCGAGAGCGTTGGAGTCGGTTTTTTTATTTTCCGAAGGCCTTCGTCTTCGGCACGGCTACTCTGGGATTTACCCTTCGGGCCTGTCATTTTCCAGTTCTATAGTCATGGCTCTCCGACGCGAACCAACCCCCACCATGCCGGTAAGCACCATTTATTTGACGAGTTAGGTCATGGTGCCGGCTTCAGATCCTTTTATGTGGGGGCCGGTTCACGTTACTTTTGTTGTTGCTCCAGGGCTTGTAGCTCCGCGGCGGCCCTGTTGAAGCCGATTCTTTCCGCGGCCAGGTCCTTGTAGATTCGATCTGCCTTTTTTCGGCGGCGAATTGCTCGGCCCGCTTCCAGGAAGGCGTCGAGATGGGAAAGCATGCCTTTCAGGGCGCCGCCTTGATTTTCGCTTTTGTGGTCTTCCTTTTGAGGGGCGTTTCTCAGGGTTTGTTCCAGGCGGATGATGCGCGGATCTTCCTGTTGGTCGCTGTTTTGTTCCCGGCACCAGGTCAGGGTATTCGCAACCGTTTCCCCGGCCAGGATATTGGGTTTGCCCAGCTCTTCCAGTTTGATGAGGCCGTCGCATCTTGCCGTTAGATCGCCCTGGCGGATGTGTTCGCAAGTGTGGTGGAAGGGCTCCCATTCCTGGAAGGCGCGCACCAACTCCATACCCGGTCCCTTGATGTTTTGCAGACCCATGATGTGGTTGTGCATGCCGAAGGGGGTTCTCTCGATGATCGCCGTCAGCATCTGTTCGCCGGTCAGATGGGGCGAACGCAGGGTGATGATTTTGCGCTTGAACCACCGGGTCAGCAGGTCCCGGTAGGCTATGGTGACCCTTGTTTTGTTTTGCTCGGTCGCCATCAGTTTTTCCAATTTTTTCAGGTCATGCAAGTCTGCCAGGTCTTGTTCCAGAAAGCGCATCAGCACGTTGCGGCGGTCGTTGTCCAGAACGGCCAGGCCCGCGATAACCTGTTTCGGGGTTTGCCAGTGGCGGGCGACCGATTGCGCGGTCGGCTCGTCGACCAGGCTGCTCAACATGACGGTCAGGCGGTTTTGCACCATCCGTGCGGTGTGGGGAATGCGCAAACGTCGGGCCATCCGATCGGGTGCCGATTCCGGGGCGTAGGGGTCCAGTTCAGACAAGTAAGATTCCCAGTCCTCGGCCAGGTAGCCTTCCATTCCGGTCAGGTTGGTCCCTACCAGGATCATGGTGTCGAAGCTCAGGTCTCGCACCAGGATACCGCTGAAGATTTGCGAACGGGTGATGCGGTCCTCGCGGTTGTTGACGACCACGGTGATCACCGTATCCGGGTGCGTCTCCAGGGGAAAACCGTCGAAGCCCAGGCGGCGCCAGTTGCTCAGGCAGCCGTGGCGCTCGTTGGCCGACATGCCGTTGGCGAAGCTGAGTTGACGGTTCGCAACCGGCGCCGGAACGAAGGTTTTCAGCACGCCCAGGTCGGGCACCACGCGGTCGGCCATTTCCTTGAGGGCAAAGTCGGGCTCGATGCCCAGGCTCTCCGCCATGTCAGCAACCAGGGCGATGTTATAGGGGTGTTCCGCGTAAGGAAAACGTTCCAGCAGGTCGCGGGGCAATAGCCCGGCTTGAATTCGACCCACCTTCCGCATGCGAGTGCCCAGTTGAATCGCTTTGTGGCGCAGCACCGGCAGCATGGTTTCCTCGGAGGTGATCAACTGCGAGCCCGCCGGGATGAAGTTGCTGATGGTTTGCGCAACATCCAGGCCGGAGGGGCCTTGCAGGTCCTCATGGTCCGGGTGCGTGTTGGTGATGGTGGCAATATCGTCGCGCATCCAGTCGTGTTGCAGCACCCTCACGAAAAGCGGGTTCAGGCCCATGCATTCCCACAGCAGGACTTCCGTATTCATCTTGTCGGCCAATTGAGCCAGGCGGCCCTGTTCCCAAATGGTGGCCTTGCCCATGGGTCGAAACAGGGGGATGTCGTGCTGAGCGCCCATGGATTGGGCATAGAGAAAACGGGCCTCGCAGCCGGTGGTTTTGGACATGAAGCGCAGACCCATGGCGTTGAACAGCGCCGCCTTCAGTCGCTCCGTACCTGATTTGCCGCGAGTTCCCCAGCCCCCGATCACCAGGGGGATACGGTCCCTGGCCATGCGCACTTTGTGATACAGCCATATGCTTCGCGTCAGGAATGCGGCAACTGCTGTTCCTATGAAGACAGCCAGATCGCGGAGAGAATTGTCGTAGAACGAACCCAGGTAGTTGCGAAAGGCGACCCATTGTTCGGAGATGACCAGGAGGGGCGCCACACCGAAGAATCGGGTGACGCCCGGGTCCAAGGTCCGGTTCTTTTCCAGAGGTTCGATGGTCAGGTTGAAATCCATTTTTCGCAGGGCCTCCGTGTAGGCGCCGGGTGCGAAGGCATCGCCGGGTCGCCAGTTGCGGAGGCGAGCCAGTCGGGTGAAGCCGGTGCTCAGTCGGAAGGCGGAGCGCAGCCGTTTCCACAGGCTTTTGGGCGGAGTCAGGGTGACCACGCCTTCGCCGGTGACGAAGCGCATGGCGCCCTGCTTTTGGGTGAGGTCCAGGGCGGAGAGAGCATCGTCGGGCAAGGGCAGGAAGGGGCGTCGGCCGCCTTCTTCGGGGAAAAGCAGCGGCTCACCGGGAACACGCGCCGGCGTGGTTTCGGCCATGATGCCGGACGGGGCTCTGAGGGTCGCTCGACTATGGCGCCCCCTGGTGTGATCATAGCCCTGACGTTTATCCGGCGCGGGGTGGGTCAGTTCATACCACCAGCGCCACAGGCGGAACTTGAAGGTGGGCGTGCGACGCAGGCGGAAGCCGGTGAAACCTTCCTCCAGATCCAAACCGAAATCTTCTTGAGCCAACACGGCCAGGATGCGGCCGAAGCTTTGTCGGTCCGTACGATTAACCAATGCGGCGGGCAGTCGCACCGATTTTCCCGGGCTAACCTTGGCAACCGCATCGGCCAGGTCTACTCGCAGCTGTTCCCGAACCGGATCGGCCAGGCACCACAAGCGCTCCATCATCCAAGCAGCCTCCCGGCGGATGGACGAGTCTTCGATGCGGTCATGCAAGATTTCCAGCGCCCGGTTGAAGCGGATCAGGGTTTCGGTATCGCCGGCTACCTCCACCATTTGCAGGGTGACGCTGACGGCGACACTTGCCGGAAATCCCTGGAGTTTATACTCCAGTGCCTTGACCAGCAATTCGCGGGCGGTCTCCAAGCCGTCCTCCGATCGGGCCAGTTGAGGCAGGGCGCACAGGGCGGCGCCTTGGACTTCCTCGGCGGAGTCTTGGAAAATCAGGCAATACAGGAAATCCTCGGCCATGGACAGGGGCAGGCCGGGCAGGACCTTACACAAACCCTGACGAACAAAGGGGCTGGGGTCGTTAAAAGCCAGGGAGGCAATGGGCCGGGAGAGCAGGTTGTGACGTCCCAGAATCAGCAATCCGCGATGTCTGAGGAAGAGTTGGTCGCCCGGCCTGCGATTGCGGAACAGGTTGATCACCAGGTGAACGGCCGCGTGCGGTTCCAACTGGGTGAGCAACTCCAGGGCGGCGGCTCTGACCCGGACATCGGCTGTTTCATCGGCGGCGCGATTGGTAGCGAAGCCCGGTAACTTCTTGGGAAAGAGCTGGGCGCGGGCCGCAAAACGTTCGGCGGCTGCAATTTTACCAAGCGCCTCAAAGGCAGAGGTTTGAACGGCGTCACCTCGTTTCGGGGTCAGCCAACGAGTTAACTGATGAACCAACTCGCGACGCATGTCGGGTAGTTCTGCGCCCAGCATGCCCAAACGTTCCAGCAGGAACAACTGGTCGCGCTCGGCCTCACCCCGACAGCGACGGTAGCGGTCGGCCAGAGCCTCGTCATCCAGGTAACGATTCAGAGCCCGCCGGTCACCGCGCAGTTGCCGGGCGTCAGCGCCCAGGTCGCGGGCGAAGTCCATCAAGTGTTGCGGACGCTGACGACGACCGGCGGAGCGGTAGCGATTCATAAAACCGGCGAAGCGAGAGTCCATGGCGGCCATGGTTTCCCGGGAGGACTTCAGGCGCGACATCAGGAACTTCACCACCCGGTGCGGGGTTGGTTCGGCTTTATGGTCGGCAAGGAAATCCCGAACCAGGGACCGAATACGCTTGCGGTGAAGTTTGGACCAGAGCTGGGAAAGGTCGCGGGACAATAGTTCTTCCATCATGATGTAACGCCTCCAAGTCATCTCAAGGGATCACCACGATCCACTACCCGCTGATACGCCGGCAAGCGGCAGTACCCCTACCTTGGACGGGGTAAGCTGGATCACGTTCTGCACATGTTCCGATCAAGGTCGTCAGCGTCCTCCCTCAGTGGTCAGGCGCTTGGTTTTCAGGCCCCGGAAGAGAACTTCTTGCGGCGCGTAGTTTTGGAAGTTGCCGATGTCGCCCATGATGTGGTTCAGCGACAGGGTCCAATCGGTTTTGCCCTTGTTGTCGGTCATGACGCGCAGTCGGGCTTCCCAGCGGCGGGCGCCGCGTCGTTGCCGGGACCAGGACAGATCAACGTAGTGGCGCAGGAAATCGGCGTCACGGCGGCGGTGGTCATCGGCAAAATAGCGCCGGGCGCTGGTAGCCAGAGACAGTTGGAAGGGACCCATCAATTGGCTCCAGCCGATGTCCAAGGAGGCTCGGTCCAGGGAGGTGAAGTCCCGGTTGCTGTCAAGCCGGCCTTCCAGGTTGAACCAACTGTCCGCAAAGGGTTGCCAGATCAGTTCGTCGCCCAGACGCAAGCCGTAGGGGTGGTCTGCCTTATAGGGACTGAAAACATCGATATCGACGGGGCCGGTGATATCGGCGGGGGCTTGTTCCGTGCTGAGGTGTCGACCGAAGATTTCGGCTTTAGAACGGTGACTCAGGTTCCCCTGCAATCGATAGCGTTTGGACCAGCGCAGGCGTGCATAGAGTGACCAGAGGGATTCGTCCGCGTCCTGTTGGTTGACGGATGCCGATGCCTGCCAACGATGACCCGATTCGGTAGTGAGCGTTTGGGCGCCGCTCAAGGCCAGGGTCCGTCCGCCGCTTTCGCGTTCGCGCCATTGGAAGCGCAGGCGGGAGTTGCCTTGGAACAGATTGCCTCGCCAGGTGACGCGACCCTCGTTGAAGCGGTCGTGTTGGGTACGACCGTCCTCGTCTTCTGCAAGGGTGCGGTCACGGGCCAGGGTTTCGAAAGACCAGGTTACCGGGCTCGGGGTATGGTTGATCTGTTGTTCGAAGTTGTCCCGGCTGAAGGCGGAAGTGGCCAGGGATAGCCATTCCGGCTTTTGGACGGTTTGCAAGGGCTCGGGTTCATCGGGAGTATGTCGATCGACACGCCGGGCGAAACGGTAGAGAGCCGTACGTTTTCCGGGTTCGGGTTTCCATTCCAGCCTGGCCGGAGTGTCGGTAACCGTGACATAACTGACGTGGATTCCCCCGGGAACCTGTTGTTCCACACGCAGCCGGGTTGGTTGGTGGAAACGAAGGCTGACGGGTTGTTCGCGGGTGGCGACGAACCAGGTATTTGTTTCGGGACGCAGCATTTCGGGATCCAGGCGGACTCGGAGGAACTGGTTGTTGCGGGCTTCCTTGACCTCGATGCGTAAGTTGTGGCTGCCGGGACTGAGGGGGATGTTCAGATGGGCCCACTGTGCGTTCGGTTCTACCCTGAAGCTTTTTATTTTGTTGCGGTTCAGACGTACGGTCACCTGGACCGGATCAGGCGGGAGCGCGGGGATGCCGTCTACGGCGACGCTCAGGACGGCGGTGGTATACCCGGGGCTTTCCAGCCTTAAGGTTTTCCGGTTTTCTCCGCGAATGAGCACTTCGCCGGGTCCGGTTGCGGTGACCAGGGCTTCACGGGTGCGCAGGTAATCGTTGACGGTCTCACCGGAATCCGGCAGCAGGCGAATGCCCGCGTTATTGTCCACGGTGCGCAGCCCGCGCCAGTGCGTGTTTTCGGTCAACCGATCCACGATTTCAGCCAGGGGTTTATAGGGCGGCATATTCGCTTGGAGCGCCGCCGCCTCGATCATCAGGAGATTGGCATTTTGATTTTGATACATCCCGGCTTGCAAATAGGCGGCTGCCTGGCCGGGACTTTCGGGTCGCGGCAAGCTTTGGTCCTCGGCCAGGGCCTTGTAAAGGCGGGTTTCCCAGGGCAGGTTCGTCAATTGGTCCTGATCGGGAGCGCGTTCGCGGAACCGGACAATCAGGTGATGCGTGTCGGCGGTTAAGCTTACATGATGCGTTCCCGGCCCCAGGGTGATCTCGCGAAACACGGGGCGGCCCGGTTGGAATTGGGAACCGCTTTTGATGGTCACGGCCGCCGAGGGCCGGTTTTGGAAGTAGGGGGTCCAAACCAGACCGTCGTTCACTTTCAGGGAAAAGCCGCCGTCCAGGGCCGGCTCATCCTCGCGATGGAGGGGGCGAGCCTGCACGCGCAAGCGGGTGGGACCTTCAATCTGCATGGACATGTGTTGCTTGTGGTTGAGGCGGAAGGCGCGGTAGGTGCGATCTGTTTCAGTATTGTACAGGGTGGTGCCGGCGTCGAAGTAAGTAACCCTGGTGCGGGCTTCCAGCCAGGGGTTGGGATTGACGGGCTCCTGAACATCAGCGATTTGGGCAGCGGCCGCGGCGATTCTCAGCTCGCCGCGTTCGGCCAGAACTTTCGCCAATTCGGCCAGGGACGACCGGTTCTTGCGGCGGAGGTATAAGTCTCGATGGAGGTCGATCAGGCCTCGGCCGTTTTCTTCTTCGCGATAGAACCGGGCCAGGCGTTCCATGGTCTCTTGCCTTTTCGGGGCCAGGTGCTTGAGATGCGCCTCGGCCAGGTTGTGCTCGTGAAGTTTGAACAGGGTTTCGACCAGTTGTAGATGATCTTCAGTTTGGTCGGAAGTGTAGGTTATTCTCTGCCAAAGCGAAAGGGCCTGATGGAGGTTGTCGGCATCGCGGGCTTGTCGGCGAAGTTTTGGGAGTTGATCCGGCGCGACGGCTTTTTGTGGGGCGGGCGATACAAAGGTTTTAACGGATTCGATTTCACCGCCTCGCAGCAGTCGTTTCAGGCCGTGGAAGTGCCTGGCCAGGTTGCGATGAGCCAGGGCTTGGATGGGCGAGGTGGGTTTCAACGGTTGGTCTGCCGAGAACGCCAGGAACCAGTCGAAGAGGTCCATGCCCAAGTTTTGGCGATAATAATTGAATTCGGGTTGTTGCAGGTGGAAGGTTCCGCTCGCGGCGACCTGAAGGCAGACCGGCGCGGTGGTGACGCCGTTCACCTGTCGGATGGTCAACCTGGTGCAGCCGGCGGGGATGTGGAAGTCGACGCGTCCGAACCGTTTGCCCTCGCGGGGAACCACCTGGTGGGGGATCTCCGCGCCGTCGCCGGTTTGGATGAGGAAGACCGGGGCCTCGTCGGCCGGATCGACCAGCAGGCGGGCGGGAACGGGGAACAGCAGTTTGTCCACGCGGTAGGAGACCCGGGTTTCTTCTCCTTGGGCGGGCAGGGTGAACCAGACGGTGTCCTCATTGGCGCCGATGAGCGGGACCAGGGTGTGCGGCGTTTCACTTTTGTAGGGCAACAGGGTGCGGTAGGGCAGATAGAGGCGTAGTTCATTGACCCACCGGGTCAGGTGGGGATCGGCCAGGGCATCGGCCCGGCTTTGCAAGGTGGCCAGCGCGGCCAGGGAGCTTTCGCGTTCGTGGGGATTACCCCATTGAGCGGCCGCACGACCGATGAGCCCGTGGTCGGAAGAGCCGGGCAGGGGAAGCTTGTGGGTCTGGTCGGCAGGCTCCTCTTGAAAGGTTCCGGTTTCCCCGCCGTTGAGTTTGGGGAACAACATGCGACTTTGTTTGGGTTGTTCCAGGCGGGCAAACAGTTCACCCGGTGCTTCCACCACCAGTCGATGACGACCCTCGGGAATCAAAAGAAAGCCCTGGCGGCGATTGCCCACGGTCTGATTTTGTCCGTCGAGACGGATATGTTTGCCGGGGTCCACGGCGGTTTTATAGCGAAAGACCGCGTGCAGCGTATCATCCAACCAGACCGGTACATCGTACTGCCGTATGGAATCGGACATTGCGGCGCGTGTGATCAACCGAAGCTGGGTCGGACCC
>JASJCB010000321.1 GCA_030066195.1 Acidobacteriota bacterium | reverse complement strand
AATGTCAGCGACAGTGATTACGAAAAACGCATATTCACTTGTATTCTAACGTGCCATAATAACCTCACTGTTTTTTTGTTTCGAGGAGGCGCAAGGCGTGCCAATGCGATGCGCCTCCTCACTCCCCATGTATAGCATAAATACGTTTAAAAGTAAATACTTAAACGAAAAAGGCCGCACTTTTCTGGCTGTATCTGGTAGCGGTGGGCGAGTTAAAATCCTAGTCCTTAGCCTATCCCTTATCTGGGAATACCCTTGAAGTGCCCGACAAAATGAGTTTTCTGGATTTCTTGGCGCCGGAGATCTGCCGCTTGTCCTCCTCCAGTTCCCTGCGGAGGGAGGAACGAAGCCGTTAAGTACAAGGGGCTTGGTTCCCAAAAGTGCTCTGCCGGCCACCTTGCACGATAGTTGTTCTTGTGCCCGTTTTATGTCGACTTTGTGTCAGCTGACACACATACACGTTGTCTACTGCCTGAGTCACGAAGAAATTGACTGAACTTGGCAGGGCTCTTCTATTTATTCATGCGGAAAAAAGCGGTGAAATGGCTCTCCCGGTTTCAAATTATGCTTGGGTAGACTTGAGTGGGCCGATTTCTGATTTTCATCACAAATAAGCCCGGGAGCCCGTACTGACTTTGCGGCAGTGGTTTACCAGCCATAGGCCCGGTCGGTCTGTTTTTTCTACTTTTTTGCCCGTGGGGTCTCTGATCCAGGCGACCTCTCCGCTCGGCATTTCGCCTTCCGGGATGGCGTAGTGGATGGTGTCGCCTACTTTCAGCGGTTGTTCCGTTAGGATGGCCACGTATTCTTTTTTGCCCACGTCCACCACCCGGCCCAGGTATGTTCGGTCCCCGCGCAGGCCCAGGTGCGGGTTCTTCAGGCGGGAGAATTGTTTGTCCGTGCGGTTCGATTTGAAGAAACCTCGCGTCAGCTTCGGCGCAGTCAGCGCTTTGACGGCTTCCAGGTTTGCCGGTGTCGGCTCCTTGAACCAGGCGATCAGGCGAGGCAGCAGCTTGGGGTCCGCGTATTTCAGGTCCAGGCGGGCGTAGTCCATGCCGCCCGCTTCCGCCTCGTGCAGCCATGGGAGTAGGAACAGCTCTTTTTCGTAGTACATGAAGGTGCCGTGGCGGTTCTCTACGATAGGGAAATGTTTGCCGTCCTCGACCGAGGTGACGAATCGGGACAGGAAGTCGTATTCGTCGGTTTCGGGGTCGATAGGCGAGAGCAGGCGGCGCGGGGTGTAGAAGATCAGTAGTCGGCCGTAAGCCAGGATCTCCATGGGTACGTTCAAGGCCCGGCGCATTCGGCTTAGCTCCGCGTTGGGGATTTCGTTGGAGACCACCAGGCGCTCCGGTCGGAACTGGTCGATCCATGCGGTTAAACCGGTCAGGTTATGGTTACCGGTCTCTACCACCAGTTGCAGCGGAAGTTCGGGGAAATGCTCGGCCAGGTACCAGGCAATGCCCACGTCCTGCACGCGCACCGCGTCGAAGCGTTCAGGACCCAGGCGGCGGAATACGGCGGCGCCGTCGGCAATGGCGTTGTCATCAGCCAGGATGTCCCAAACCAGAACGGCGCGTTTGCCATGGTCTTTGACCTTTTGGTATAGGGTCAAAAGTTCGTCATTGGACATTCGACCGCCCCTGGCCAGGGCCTCGTGTTCCAGCAGGATCTCGCTGAGACCCGGAAGGTTCTCCAGTCCGCCGGTATCAGGCGGTAAGGGCGGTGTTGCGACCAGTTTCATCTTTGGGTTTTCTCACCAGCAGGTCTTTCTCGGCGTCGGGATGGTAGGGCAGCAGGACAACCCGGTTGGGATTGATGCGCGCGGCTTCCCGGCCGCGGATGTCTTTCAGGTGCGAGGTGTCCAGAACGATGTTGCGGCCGTCGCGGGCCAGCAATTCGATCGGCTCGCCCGCCGTCAACGGGTTTTTGACGAATACGGCCAGGTAATCTCCCGGCGCCGTGTCGACCACGTGACCCAGCATGTCGTGGGTGTTTGGAATATGGCCGTCGGGATGGTTGTAGACGGAATCCGAGCCGGCCTTGTGGATCAGGTTGGCGGTGGTGTAGTCGCGATGGCTCATCGTATCCAGTTCGGCAAACAGCGCGTCCAATTCCGTCCTCTTCCCGGCCATTGCAGCATCCCTGGCCATGCGGTAGGCGCGGACGGTGGTGGCCACGTACAGCGGGCTTTTCATGCGTCCCTCGATCTTCAGGCTGTCGATTTCACCGTCGATAAAGCGGTCCAGTTGGGCCACGCCCTGGAGGTCCTTAGAACTGAGGAAGTAACCCGAGGGCCCGTCTGCCTCGCCGCGTTGTTCGCTGACACTGTACCTGAAGCGGCACGATTGGATGCAGCCGCCGCGGTTGCTGTCGCGCCCGGCGGTGTAATTGGAGATGGTGCAGTTCCCCGAAAAGGCCATGCACATGGCGCCGTGCACGAAAAGCTCTACCTCCACACCGGTGTTTTGCTTGATGGCGGCGGCCTGTTGGATACCGACCTCGCGGCCCAGCACCAGGCGCTTGACCCCGCGCGCCTGCCAGAAGCGGGCGGCAGCTGTACTCAACGCACTTGCTTGGGTAGAAAGGTGAATGGTCAGGCGGCCGTGTCGCCGCACGGTTTCCACCACGCCCAGGTCGGAGACGATCACGGCGTCGACGCCCGCCTCGGCCAGGACGTCGAGAAACGGGGGTAATTCGGCTAATTCGTCATCGAAGAGGAAGGCATTCAAGACCACGTAGACGCGAGCACCGGCGGCGTGGGCAAAGCGGCAGCCCTCGGCGATTTCGGCATGGGTAAAGTTCTCGGCGGCGGAGCGCAGGCCGAACCTTTTGCCGGCGATATAGACCGCGTCGGCGCCGTAGCGAACAGCTGTTTTCAGTTTGAAAAGGTTACCGGCCGGAGCCAGGATCTCAGGACGGAACATTGATTTCCTTATAACGAGGATTTGGGGTCACCCCCCTGGGCACGCACGCATCCTGCGTGCATGATCTTTGATTGGGTTAGTTATTTCGGGTTTGGTTGAGGCTTTGCGGCGGGGTAATCCAAGAGGAAATCCGCCTCGCTTCGCGGGGCGCGAAACTCGGTTGGGATGCACGCAGGATGCGTGCGCGCCCAGGGTTTTTCGCTTCGCCTCGCCCGGGGGGCGATTCTCGGCTTGCGGGCACGCGGGCTGTCAAGGTTGCACCTGCCACTCGGTTCCCTTGGGGGTGTCCATGATGATAATCCCCATTTCGCAAAGTTGGTCGCGCAGAGCATCGGCTTGCGACCAATTCTTGTCGGTCCTTGCGGCGTTGCGTTCGTCGATCAACTGATTGACCGCGGCCAGGTCGATGTTCTTTTCCTTGACCAGATAGGTTTGAATATCGGCCAGGGCCTCGTCCGGCTGCCTGCGCGCCAATCCCAGAACGGCCAGGCACCGTCTCAAGGGCTCGGCCACGGTTTGTAACGCGTGCATCTTCTGCTTCAGCTTGGGTTTTTTGGCCGCGATGAAATCGTTGAGCCATTTAAAGGTCTCTCCGATATTTGCGATGGCCACCGTGGTGTTGAAATCGTCGTCCATGGCCTTCTGGAAACGGGCTTCGACCTCGGGCAGTTCTACATTGGGAGGAATCGTTTGCGGGGCCTCGGGGAATTGCCGACCCAGTTCGTCGATCTTCTTGAGGGTGTTGTAGAAGTAGATCAAACGGCTGTAGGCATTGTAGAACGACTGTTCCGTGAAATCGATGTTGGATGAGTAGTGGTTGCTCAGAATGGTGTAGCGAATGGTTTCCGGGTAGTAACGGGCAACGGCGTCGCGCACGCTCATGAAATTACCGGTGGACTTGGACATCTTCTTGCCGTGCATGGTCACCAGGCCGTTGTGTACCCAATAGCGGGCGAGGGGCTTCCCCGTGGCCAGGGTCGACTGGGCGATCTCATTCTCGTGATGGGGGAAAATGAGGTCTTTACCGCCGCCGTGTAAATCGAAGGTTTCACCCAGATATTTCATGGACAGGGCAGAGCATTCGATATGCCAACCGGGCCGGCCGGCGCCCCAGGGAGAAGGCCAGGAGATTTCACCCCCCTTGGCGCTCTTCCAGAGTGCGAAGTCCATGGGGTCCTGTTTGTTGGGATTGACCTCGACACGGGCTCCGGCTCGCATTTCATCCGGCGAGCGGTTGGACAGGCAGCCGTAATCGGGGTTGGCGCTGACTTTGTAGTAGACGTCTCCACCGGCGGAATAGGCCGCGTCGTTGGATATCAATTGTTCGATGATCGCAATGATTTCCGGAATATGATCGCTGACCCTGGGTTCGATATCGCCGGGACGAATATCCAGGCTCGCCAGATCTTCCATGCCCTCTTGGATCATTTTTTCGGAAAGCTCCAGCGGGTCTATACCCAGGGCGGCCGCCCGATTGATGATCTTGTCATCGACGTCGGTGTAGTTGCGAACATAGGTGACTTTGTAACCGCGGTACTCGAAATAATCCCGCATCACGTCATAGATCAGGGCCTGCATGGCGTGTCCGATATGGCAGACATCGTAAACGGTTATCCCGCAGGCATACATCTTGATAGTTTGGGGTTCCAAAGGCTCGAATTTTTCCTTCCGGTTGGTGAGTGTATTGGTAACTGAAAGATTCATGGACGCCTCTTCGGAAAACAAAGCCGGGCGCAATGGGTTTTTCCCACCGGCCCGGCTCGTTCTTATTATATTGTAATGCAGCAGCTTCCGTCTCTTCGGGAGGCGGTCCGCCCATCCCCTTCCAAGCGGTTTTAAGTTTCAGCGGTTCTCTGGGCGCCGGCGGCCGGTTTCCTGGTGTAACCGTATCCGTAGCCGTAACCATATCCGTAGCCGTAGCCATAACCGTAGCCGTATTTGCCGTAGCCCATTTTGCGGGTGCGATCGATATTGTTGAACAAGGCTCCGATCGGGATGATGTTGTTGGCGCGCAACAATTCCAAGGCGCGTCCCGCTTCGTCCCGGTTGGTTTTGCTCGCCTTGGAGACAAACACCGTAGCGTCGGTCATGTGGCCCAGGATACAGGCATCGGTGACGGCCAACACCGGCGAAGAGTCGATCACGATAAAGTCGTAATACTCACGCAGGCTATGGATCAATGCCTTCATCTTTTCGGATGCCAACAGTTCGGCCGGGTTGGGCGGTGTCGTACCCGCGCTCAGCAGGTCCAAATACGGAATAAAGGTCCTTTTGATGCTGGTGTTGATATCGACCTGACCCACCAGGTTGTTGACCATGCCCACGTCGTTGCTCAAACCGAAAACACGGTGTAGTTTAGAGCGGCGAAGATCGCCGTCGATCAACAGGACCCGTTTCTTGAGCTGAGAGAAGGCAATGGAAAGGTTGATACTGGAAATAGTCTTGCCCTCACCCGGAACGGAACTGGTCAACAAAAAGACCTTCTTTTCATGGGTGTCGGACAGTTGGATATTGGTTCTCAGGTGACGATAGGCTTCCGAGAAAGGCGAGGCGGGTTTGATATGGGTAAAGCAACCGACCACCTTCCGCAGACCGTACATCCGGTCGATGCCGCTCTCGTCGCCGTAGGCCACTTCCTCCGATTGTTCGTGCCGTTTCCATTTCTTGCGGGAGGGGTAGAAGTAGTGGCCTAACATGGTTTCCTTTTTTTCGTTTTCCTTGGAGACTTCATCGATATTGTAACCGATGGACTTGGCGTAGGACGATTCCAGGGAAATGCGCTCGAAGACCTGTGTATTGGCACCGCTCTGCAAAGCACGCTTGGCCAGGGCCGAGATCTTGCCCAGATCTTTGCACTTGAGGTCGGCCACCTTCTTGGGGTCCTTGGCGTTGGACTGGATCTCCATGGCCTTGGAAGCGATCTCCCGCATCTGGTCGACCTCATTTTTGATGCCCGGAACAACTTGCATGCCTTCCAATTGGGTCAACACTTCTTTGAAAGTATTGGTTTTCAGATCGTCGGAGGCCTTGCGCAAGGTTTTCTCGCCGATGCGGGGAATCATGGCCAGGGTGGGAAGCGCGGTGACCTTTTGCAGCAGATCGACCGAGTGGATCTTCCGATCGGTGACCTCCATCAGGAAGACAAAGCCGACCGCCAACACGAAACCCAAGATGGTGCCCGCGCCCACGTGCCGTTTCAAAGACGGTGCGAAAGGTCTTCCGGGCCGAATCGCCGGTTCGACGACTACCTTGTCCGCGCGCTCGAAGTCTTTTAACTGAATGGCCAGGTCGAAGCTTTCCTTCTTGGCCTTCAAATCTTCGATCACTGCCAGCTTGGCGGTGATCGAGGTGGTCAATTCTTTCAGTTCGGAATCCTTGGTGCGTCGTGACTCCAAGGTCGTTTTCTCCAACTGGCTCAAGCGCTGGTTCAAATCACCGAGGAAGGTAGTCTGGTTGGAAACCTCGGCATTTTTCTTGGTCAATAAACCGTCATAGACCGAACGCCGGGTTTGTTGCAAATCCTCGGTCAGGTCTTTAATCTCCCTGGCCAACCGTTGGACCTCGGGATAGTTTTTGCCGTAGGTCTCACCGGCGGTATTATATTCGGCTCTCTTCTTGTTGAGGGCCTCTTCCTTGCGGGCAACACTCTGATCCTCGGAAACCTCGATCGAATTCAGGTAGTTGGTGGCCTTCAACTTGTTGAGCTCCGCGCGCAGGCGGGACAGGTTGGATTCCTCCTGAATGATCCGGCCGTTCAGCTTGGATACGCGCTCGTCTTCCACGGATTTGTTATCACCCAAGCTGACGATGTTGGACTTTCGTTCCAGGTCCGCCTTGCGGGCCACCAATTCGTTGGTTTCTTCCGTAAGCGCGGCGATCTGGTTTTGGGTGGCCTCATGGGCCTGACGGTTGCGCTCGAACTTCTGGTTCAGACCGTGCATGATGTAGGCTTTGGCCCAGGCGTTGGAAACCGCCATGGAAAACGACGGTGATCTGGACACGAATTGGATGTCCATGAGCAGCGAATCGCGTTCTTCCACCACGCTCATGCCGCTCAACAGAAAACCGCGCGCCCGCTTTCTTTGCCGAGTTGCCTTCTGTTCCTCGGTCAATTCCTGAACCGGCTCGTCACCGAAGCGAAGCAATTTCTTGAGACTGAACCCGGAAGAGGCCAGTTCAATTTGCTCGGCCAGAGGCTCCGGCTCCAGAGCATCGATCACGCGGTCGACAACCATGGTGCTTCTCATGATCTCTTTTTCCGTGTTCAAAATCTCGGTACGCATGAGGTAGCGACCGTAGAAATTGGTGCCGGAATCTCCGTACTGGAGGCTGTCGGAGTACATAGTGTCTACCAGAACCCGGGTTTCCGCCCTGAAAAGTTTGGGTTTGGACCAAAAAAACAAGAAACCCAAGCCCGCCCCGATGAGGGAGCAGACGACGATGAGCCGCATATGTTTGCGGATCAAGTCAAGATATTCCAGGATATTGAATTCCTGGTCTTCTTTTTCCATAACGATGTTCGGTTGCATTGATCACGATCCCAAAGGTTTGATCTCGACAAAAGCCAGTTCAACATTATAAATGAAACCCTTACAAGTGTCGATCAGCGTTTTAACCGGATGTATCTCACCCCAGGGCGACCCCCGAATCGCAATGGCCGGTCTTGCCATTCCATTTGCGCTTGACGAATTACAAATACCCGCCGTAAGATTTTTCCACTTTATTCAAGGGTCAGGGTAAACTGGTATGTAACCACTAAGAGAAGCCGCGACCGATGATGCTCCTTTTTCTTTTGACATTCACCGATTGGAAGATCACTGACACGGATATCTTTATGCCGCTCGGTCCGCTCCAGGTGGCGGTCACCGACGATAACCATTTCTTTCTGCTGGATATCCAAGGCAAGTATATCCAATTGTTCGGAAGAGACGGAAACCACATCGATACCCTCGGCGGCCCCGGAAACGGCCCGGACCAAATCCAGAGCGCAATTATATTGTATGCGCACGGTAACCTGGTTTATGTCATGGACGCGTTTTATGTCAGGGTCTTCGATAAAACGGGTTTTGTCCGAAGCTTTCGCAAGAAGGGCCTGATAGCGGCGCCCGTCACCGGCGGGTTGGTTTGGTATGATTCAGACAGATGGAAGAACCCGGGCGAGACCAACCGGATGTTCTTTGCCGAAGATCACGACTTCGATCGTTCCCGATCTATTTTTGAATGGACGCTACCGCTCGGCCACCAACGGAAGACGCTCATAAAGAAGGGCCGGAAACTCGATAAGACCGAGACCGCGCCGCCTCCGGCCACTTCTGCCTTTGCAGTTTCCATGGATCGAAATCGCGTCTACTTCCGACCCCTGGGACAATCGATCGTAAACATTTTCAATATGGGGGAAAACACGCAAAGAACCATCGATCTGACGGGGGAAAGCGCCTCCAGGTTGCAGGTGGACGCGTTGGATTATCTTTGGGTCTACACTAAAAACGGCATCAAAACATTCGATTCAGAAGGTAAGCCCGCGAAATCGCCCTTTAGCCGTGAAGCCGCCGGCAGCGTGGTCAAAGTGGACGGCGATTGGGCTTATGTCAGCCTTTTCGATGTGGGTGTTGAAGAGGCCGAAATCGCCAGAATCCACCTGAAAGACGTGGCCGCCTTTGTTGCCGCACATCCAATCAGCACGAATATGTGAGCCGAGGATAACCCGACAACTATTGCCTTCCGCTTTACTTTTGCCCGTTTATTGCCTAAGTTGGAAACAACGCTTTCAAGGAGGTCGATTTTGCGCGCCACCCTTGTCTTTTTGATCATTCCCCTCTCAATGGTTGTATATTTGGTGTTAGCTACCAAATTCGGTATCTATCAGCGCTATCCCGTGATCAATTTGCTGCTTGCCCTGGGCAGCCTGGTCGCTTTGTTTATCATCACCCGTAAACGGTTCAGCTACTACCGTCTGGCGCTTAACCTTGTCGGATGGGCTCTGTTCCTCTTCTTCGGTTATTGGACCCTCATCTTCTCCGAGTACAAGGACGCCCCGCCCCAGGTTTCCGAATACCAGACCATTACCGCGCAACTTACCGCGGTTACCCTGGAAACCGAAAAGGGCGAGGCCCTGCCGGCGAGCCGACTGCTGCAGGACGCGTCGGGCAAAAACACCCTGCTTGTTTTCTTTCGCGGTCATTGGTGACCCTACTGCATGATGGAATTGGTTCAATTCCAAAATATGAAAGCTGAATTCGACGCCCTGAATGTGAATATCGTCGCCGTCACCGTGGAAGACGCCGTCGGTATCCGCCGGACCCGCAAGCGCACCAAGGCCGCTTTCGACTTCGTTCGCGATACCAACGGTCAGCTGATGGACCTGTTCGGTCTGCGCGATGACAACCCCAACCCGTCAGGCGGGTCCATTCCCCGTTCGGCGCGCATCCTGATCGACGGGAACGGCAAGGTGCTGTGGCTGGATCGCTCGGACAACTATCGGGTTCGGCCCGATGTAGATAACGTATTGAGTTCGGTACGGGATAAGCTGCAATCCTGAGATCCTCCGGGACGCTCTTGATCTGCTTGGGATGAGGGCAGACATCGATGGTTTGCCCTCGCTCCTTTTTCCATGCTTTTCTGTCGGGTGTAATTGAAAGTGGGGGCGATGATATGAGAAAAAGTGCTGGACAATTGACCCTGGTCCATGTGAGATTAAATGGGAAACCATCATGAGAGGTGACCCATGCCCATCGAT
>JASJCB010000322.1 GCA_030066195.1 Acidobacteriota bacterium | reverse complement strand
TTTGATCTCTTCACTGGTGATGGTCTCGGTCGCCATTTCGAACTCCTTGCTCAGCATGATTTTCTGGAGACCTATTATCAGCGCGCTCAGTTCACCGCTCATCACGTCGGCTCTTCTGTCCTTTATTTTATCAAATGCGACCTTCTTTTGCTTGACCTTACTCGCAAACACCTTGAACAGCAAGTTGTGCGGCGTGTTGGGCAGATCATTGAGCGAGATGATGGGTGTCATTCGGAATCCCGGTATCTCAGACCTCAGAATGCCTTCCTCAGCCCATCGGTAACCCGCATCTTCGATCAGTTGGCTGGACGGAGTTTTGGAACTGACAATAATGTTGTCATGGGGACTCCTTGTTGCGCCGTTATAGACGCTAATCCAGCAGTGATAGCAAGGTGTCTCGGTCCAGGCCTGTGCCGGTTTCGCCGTCGCCCCATAGACCCTCGGCCAGGTGGCGTTTGCCCGCCTGCAATTGGAGGATTTTTTCCTCGATGGTACCCTCTGAAATCAGTTTGTAGCTGATCACCGTGCGGGTCTGGCCGATGCGGTGGGCGCGGTCGGTGGCCTGGGCTTCCACCATGGGGTTCCACCAGGGGTCCAGGTGGTAGACATAGGAGGCCCGAGTCAGGTTGAGGCCGGTGCCGCCCGCCTTCAGGCTGATCAGGAAAACCGGCGCCGCTCCGTCCTGGAAGCGGCCCACCAGGTCCTGACGGTTGCGCGTGCTGCCGTCCAGGTAGAGGTAGTCGATATCCTGTTCTTCCAGCATGTATTTCAGGATGCCCAGCAATGAGGTGAATTGCGAGAACACCAGGGCGGCGTGGCCCTCTTGCACCACCTCGGTCAGGTTTTCGAGCAGGAAGGCGAACTTGTTGCTGGGCGCGGTCAGCCGCATCGGGTCGAGCAGTCCCGGGTGGCAGCAGGCCTGGCGCAGGCGCAGCAGCTTGGTGAGGATGGACATGGTGTTCTGCTTCTTCAGCGAGTCCCGTTCGGCGCGGCTTTGTTTCAAGACGGCGCCGTACAGGCGGGCTTGATCCTCCTCCAGGGGCAGGCGCACCGTGATCTCCTGTTTTTCCGGCAGGTCTTTTTCCACCTGGCTTTTCAGGCGCCGTTTCAGGAAGGGGGCGACCTTCAATTTCAGGGCTTCGAAGCGAGGCGTACCCGGGATGGTGATGGTGCGCATCTCCTCTTCCTCGCCCAGATAGCAGGGAGCCAGGAAGCGGAAAATGGCCCATAGTTCGGTCAAACGGTTTTCTACCGGGGTGCCGGTCAAGGCCAGGCGATGATCGCACCACAGCTCGGCCACCGCCAGCGAGATTTGCGAGGCCGCGTTTTTAATCGCCTGCGCTTCGTCCAGGACCGCTACCTGGAAGCAGATGTCATAGAACAGGTCGATATCGCGGCGAAGAGTGCCGTAACTGGTCACGATCAGGTCGGCTCCGGTCAGTTCTTCCATGTCTTTGGCGCGGTTGGGTCCGTGGTGCAGGGTCATCTTACGATGCGGGCTGAAGCGCCGGCACTCCTCCCGCCAGTTCATGATCAACGAGGTGGGCACCACGATCAACTGAGGCCTGTCATCGCGGACACTGTCAAGATAGGCCAGGGTCTGGACAGTCTTGCCCAAGCCCATGTCATCGGCCAGGAGGGCCGGCTCGTTGCGAGCGTGATTGGTCAGCAACCAGTTGACGCCCTCTGACTGATAGGGTCTTAGAATTTCCGACCAGCGGTCGTCCAAAGGCGGGGGTTCTATTTCTTCGACTACTTCGGCGCCGGTCAGCCGGGCCAGCAGATTGCCGCGAGCCTCCACATCCTGGTGCAACTCGCGAACGCCGTGCATCAGGGATTCGTTCTTCAGGACCTCGCCCGCGTCGAAATGCAGGGTTTGTCCGCTGGGCAGGCGAGCGCCGTGACCTCCTTCCAGCAGGCCGCTCAGCAAGGCGTCGTGGTCGTACAGGTCCTCACCAATCCGGTATTTGGGTTGACCGTCGGCGCCCCAGTTACTTTCGATGTCTTTATAGGTCAGGCCGAACCAATCATCCGCCCGGCGTCGATCCAGGCGCCAGTGAGCCGGTGCTTGCAAGCCGCGCAGCTTATCGGCCGCCTGGTTTTCCCGCAGCACAAAGCCGGTATCCCGCCAGGGCAAACGCATGGCGCGACTATCCAGGGTGATCTTGTTCAACTCGTGGCGTTCGCGAATCAACAGGTACAGCTTGCCCTGTTGACGAATCAATTGGGCGCGGTTTTCCAAATCGGACAAGGGGAGAAAAACACCGTCGTACCAACAGCCCAGCCGACCCTCCAGGTCACGGCCGCGCGGTCTCAGATCCAGGGCCGGTTGAATGTCGGTGTGAACCAGGATCGGTTTGGGGCCGACCCAGTTCAGGCCGTGCTTTTCTCGCAGAAGAGGTTCCAGGGCCTCGGCTGTAAGGGGAATCGATGTTTTGCCCGTCAGTTTCTGGAGATCCGGTACGTGACCGGTGTAGCGGATCAAGCAATTGCCGTTGACCAGGTAACCCGGCCAACCGGGAAGGAAGACAGCGCCCGCTTCCAAGTCGTCGGGCATGCGGGTGGTGATGGTTTCGCCCTCGATACGGACGTCGACCTTGGGGAAGGCGCCCTTGTGGGTTTTCCTTTCCCAGGGTTCACCGTCCTTGCGGTAGAAGGTGACGCCTTCCAATTGGGAGAGCAGCCGCGCCAGGTCCAAACGACCGACCGCGAAATGGTTACCGTGTTCCTCGGCCAGATCCTCGATCAGTTCCATGGCGGCCGGGCTCAGGCCGTTTGCCTTGCCCTCGCGCAGCATGAAACCCAACGGATTGTGAACGGGTCGGTTGGCGGCAAGACTGATCAAGCTGAAGGCGCCGCCCGCCGGACTGAAACTGACCTGGCGGCGGAAACCGGTACGGGGCGTCTCCGGCTTCTTCCCAAAAGCCTCGGGCAGCTTGATCTCCGGTTTGTAGCCCAGGTGATGGAGGACCAGGATGACGCTGTGGATGCACCATTTATCCTTACCGTGGGCGCGACAATCCGCACGATAGCGCTTGCCCTTGCGGGTGATCCGGGCGTAGGACGCCGGCACCGTGGAGGGCGGTGCGGGTTTGACCGCGCCCTCCAGGCGCCCCCGGGCATCGAACTTGTAATTGGAAACACTGAGGATATCCAGCGCATTGCGCGCTTCGTCCAACAGGGCGGGGGATACCAGCCCGGAGAGGGTGTCGCTATCGATCATTCGTCTGCTTCCGTCACCCGGTCGGGTGGTTGTTTCCGGTTCTATTGGAATTTGTAGCGGATATCCGACAAGACGCTGACGCCGTCGTGACTGGCCCCCGGCAGGTTGGAACTGCGATCCTCATAGGCGGTGCGTACCGTGATATTGAACGCTTTGCCAAGGGGGAAGTTCACATCCAAGTCCAAGCGCAGGTAATCATCCTGGCGATTGAACTCCACCGGGTTGAGCGGGTTGTCGTAGCTGTTTTCACCGAAAGAGACTCCGGAGGTCAGCCGTGTGTTGCGGTCGAAGCTGTAGACCAGATCCAGGAACAGTCGATTACTCAGGAAATAGGCGTAATCGGAACTAAGCGAGAACAGGGGATTGCGAAGGACGCCCACCGCCATCGAACTGACTCGGGAAACCTTGTATTCCAGTAGGGCCCTGGTCGTGACGAAGGTGTCTTCCACTTGGGGCGCATTGTCGAAGGTCATGTCTTGAGAGCCCAGTTCCACATCGTAGTGGAAACGCTCGCCCTTCTCGTTGCGGGCGCCCACGAGGATGGAGGTGAA
Source organism: Acidobacteriota bacterium (assembly GCA_030066195.1). GTDB lineage: Bacteria > Acidobacteriota > Holophagae > Acanthopleuribacterales > Acanthopleuribacteraceae > JASJCB01. Next base: position 5,843 of record JASJCB010000322.1, on the reverse strand, counting down.
GCGGGCGTCCTCACGCGGGTTGCCGGGTTCCTCGAAATCGAAGCCGCGTTCACCGGCGCCCACGAAGGGCCAGAAGCGGGGGTTCACCTTGTGCAGGTATTTGGCGGTAAATCTTTGCACATCCCGCTCCAGCCGCCGGTAGGAGGTAATGCCCTCGGGTTCATCGTAGCGGACTGAAAAGAAATCGATATCGGTGAGCAGGTGACCACGCGCGGTGAGTTGGAAGACACCGTCCACATAGAAGGTCCGCTGGGTGCCGGGCACGCGTTCCAACTGTTCGGAGGTTTGCCGGCCCTGGTCGTAGAAATAACGTAAACCGCCTTCCAAATAGGTCTTGCGGAACATACCGTGCACAATGGAAGTGAGGCTGTATTCGGGCTCGCGGAGGCGGTCCAGATCCGTGAAAAAGTTATAGCTGTAGGTGCCGCGGTTCTGCCAGGCCCAGTTACCGCTGCTCGAATACCACGAATCCAGGGCTACCTGCGGTTTGGCCATCGTATCGTCCTGCTCGTCCTCTTCCTGGGACAAGACGTTGCTGTCATAACCCAGACCCAACAGGGATAGCTCCGGGGTCAAGCCCAAATTCCCCGATCGCCACCAGGTATTCTTCGATTTGTTCTTGATTGACTGCTGTTTATTGAAGGCCTGACTTTCCACCCGCCTGCGGTCGTTGGTCTGCCCGTATGCCAGGCCGGGGATGAGTAATAAAAAAAGAAGCCACCGCATGGTTCCACTCCAGTGAGACGATTGCGCACAGAGCGGAGTCCAATGGTGACGCTCCGCTTTGTCGCTTGGTTATCGGCATCATTATAGCGACATTGCCGGCGGGCTGCTAAGAGAATCGGGGACCGATCGTTTCTCATTTTCACCCCGGTCCGAACCGATACGCCTATCCGTCAGGTTTCGGGGCGGAAAGCTCCCGGAAGCAGCGTCTCTATCAACTCATCGCGGGAATTGGCGTACAATGAATGAGACGGGAGGTGTTCATGTCACTACGCATGCGTTTGTTTCTCATCTTCGGGGGTCTGATTGCCGTGTTGATGTCCGCCCAATGGTGGATGCTGCGCGCCATGACCCGAAACTTGGAAACCCAGGTCGACGAACTGGCCTTCGATGTAGGCAGCGGTGTGGCTTCCGTCTTTGCCCCCGGCCGACATTTGGACCCCTCCTCCGATCATCATGAGCAGTCCGGCCGGTTGGTCACAGAAACCTTCGTCCACGCGGACGCCGGTGTATCGAACGATGATGTGCGAGTTGGTTATTATGTAACGACCACGGGCGAAGAACCTAAAAAATTGAAACTGACGCGGCGCTTCGAGGGAAGACTGGTCGTCAAGATCCCCTCCGATCAGGAAAACCATGCAAGCGGACATGAAGAAGCTCACGCGGAATCGACCGACTCTAAACCCGTGGTCATCCACACCCGGAAGATGCATTGGAATAGTGACCCCGATGTATCTACAAATATCGTTGTGGCGGGGGGTAGCGGGCAAGCCGAGGTGACCGAGGTCATCGAGGACGAAAATCACGGTATCGTGGTCAAGGAATACAATCAACCCGCCGGTGCGGTTTGGACCTATAGCACCGGACCCGACGAGAAGGTGGAGAATCTGCACGTGGCTCTGGTCGATCAGGGTCAGAACGATTTCATCGTCATGAACAGCCCCTCCATTCAAAAGACCATTCCCATCCCGAAAACAGGTCTCGCCAACACCCTGGCCGCTATGTACAACAAGCTGTTGGTGGGCTCCGCGGGTATTTTACTGCTGGGCCTGCTGGTGGTGGCGCTGGTCAGCCACCGCTTCGCTACCCCGCTCCGACATTTGGCAGCGACGGCCCAGAAAGTGGGCGAGGGCAGATTGGGCGCCCAGGTCAAGGCGCCGCGACCCAACGGCGAGGTAGGCATTGCCATCCAGGAATTCAACAGGATGTCAGTGCGGCTACAGGAATTGGACGCCCACAACCAGGTCATGCGCCAACGCGAGTACTTATCGGAGTTGGGAGAGATTGCCGACGGCCTGGCCCACACCATCCGCAACCCCTTGAACACGCTCGGCCTTTCAGTAGAACAACTGAGCGCCCTGGCTCCGCAAGACGAAGCCAACCGGGAACTGAGCCAGGTGGCCCGACAACAGATCAACCGCATCGATCAGTGGATCCGGTCGTTTATGGCGCTGGCCAGCCAGGGCTCTGCCAAACAGGAAGATGTGCAACTGGACGCCCTCTTGCACGACGTCATGTTGGAAGCCTCGGGTTCCGCCGGCGTTGCATTGGACATCGATCTGGCCGAGGACCTACCCGGCTGCCGGGGCGTGAAACCGGAGTTGAGAGCGGTCATCCAGGCCCTGGTCATCAACGCGGTGGAGGCGAGCCCGAGCGACGGCAAGATTCTGGTGCGCGCGCTTCGGGACGGTGAAAACGCCGTTCGCATCGAGGTCGAGGACGAGGGCCCCGGCCTGCCCCCGGAAATTCGCGAAAAACTATTCACGCCTCACCTGACCACCAAGGTTACCGGTTCCGGGATGGGGCTCTTCCTGGCTCGACGCATCATTACCTCCCGCTACGGCGGCGACCTGACCCTTACCGACCGGCAGCCTCGCGGCGTGCTGGCCGTGGTGACCATCCCTCTGGAACGGGAGCCCGCCCATGCATGAGTTGCGTATCCTGTTGGTAGAAGACGAGGCGGCGCAACGAAAGCTGGTTGCCGGCATCTTGAGCGCGGAGGGGCATCAGGTTCACCCGGTAGGTAGTGTCGACGAGGCCCTGGCCGTTTTGGAGAAACGCCCTATCGATCTGGTGGTCTCCGATTGGCGGATGCCCGGCAGGACCGGCTTCGACCTGCTTGAAGAAGTGCGGGCCCGCTACGAGGAAACGGCGTTCGTGATGGTGACCGCTTACGGCACCATCGACCGTGCGGTTCAGGCCGTCCGTATGGGCGCCGACGATTTCCTCACCAAACCTTTTGTCCGAGAGGCCCTGCTGCTGGCCATTGAACGCGCCGGAAAATCCCGCCGGCTGCAACACGAGAACCGGCGCTTGAACGAAGCCCTGGACGAGCGCCGCAACCTGGTCGACCTGGTGGGCCGCGCCCCGAAAATGCAACAGATCTTCCGCCGGGTGGAAAAGCTGGCGACCACCGGAGCCACGGTCCTGATTCAAGGCGAGAGCGGCACCGGCAAGGAACTGACGGCCCGCGCCATCCACACGCTTTCACACCGGGTCGACAAGCCGTTCGTGGCCGTGAACTGCGCCGCCGTGCCCGAGGGTCTTCTGGAATCGGAGTTCTTCGGCGCGGAGCGCGGCGCTTACACCGGGGCGGACAAGAACCGGGTGGGCAAGTTCGAGGCGGCCGACGGCGGGACGCTGTTCCTGGACGAGGTGGGCGAACTACCGCTCTCCATCCAACCCAAACTGTTGCGGGCCTTGCAGGAAAACAGCTTTACCCGCGTGGGCGCCGTCAAGGAGACCAGGGTCGATATTCGCATCGTCGTCGCGACCAACCGCGACCTGGCCGAGGAGGTGGCCGAGGGCCGATTCCGCGAGGATCTCTACTACCGCCTGAACGTGGTGCCCATTTCCTTGCCGCCCCTGCGCGAGCGCAAGGAAGATATCCCCATCCTGGTCAAACACTTCATTCAACTCCATTCGCGCAAACACGGCATCCACGTATCGAAACCGCCCTCACGGGTCCTGAAATACCTGTGCGATTACCACTGGCCCGGCAACGCCCGCGAACTGGCCAACGCGGTGGAGCGTCTGATTCTGTTGAGCGATGAGGGCGAATTGAGCCCCGAAGACCTGCCCGCCGAGGTGTTGGGTCGCGGCGGAGCCAGGCACGGCGAGACGCGCTTCACCATTCCCCCGGGCGGCATGTCCTGGGAAGCGCATGAACGCGATTGCCTGCTGCAGGCCATGGAAATGGCCGGAGGCAACCGGAGGCGCGCGGCCCGCTTACTGGGTCTGAACTATAAGGCATTCCTCTACCGCCTGGAAAAAGCTCAAAAAGAAGATTGCCCTGCCGGTTCGTAATAAGCCGAAGAAAGGTTTTCCCGGGAGCTTCAAGGAAGCGAACATCCAACGAAGGTGTTAAAGCAAACAATAAGGTATTCCCGGGCGCGCCGGCCGGCTGCAAACCGTTCATTTCGCCATGGCGAAATTAGGCAGGTCGCTCTACCGTGTCAAACAAATTCTTCTGAAAGACCATGACAATTCGCGCTCGTTCCTTCGTCACTTCGCTTGCAGCCGGCGAGACACCGGCGCGCCCGGGAATACCTCATAGTTTGCGCTAATGAGCTCCGAGCTTGTCTGCCCGGCGCCTTTGGTCAAATACCGGCACGGTACATTCTAATTAACTTGCCCGGTGCTTGAACCACTTGTATAATGCACGCGATTGTGAGAGGCCCGGCGCCTCCCAGATTTGATCTCGCGGAGCACTCTTGCCCTTTCAATACCCCGCCCGTTTTTCCATCATCGATTACCTCAATGCCCTGCCCCTGAATATGGCGTTCAAGGACGGTCGTTATCGGGATCGCGCCGAATTGGTTTTCGATTTTCCTTCCCAGTGCGCCGATAACCTGGCAGCCGGCCGCGCCGATGTGGGCCTCATCTCTTCCATTGAATACCAACGCATTCCAGGACTGGTTATCGCCCCCCATATCGCCATCGCCGGCCGTCAGGAAGTGCGTTCCGTACTCATCCTCACCAAGAAGGACCTGCGCGATGTACGCCAGGTGGCGTTAGACCGCTTCTCGCGTTCTTCGGTGGCGCTGCTGCGCATCTTGTTGCATCGCCGCCACGGCAGCCGACCCCATTTCATCAGCATGACCCCGGATCCCAATAGCATGTTGCGCGATGCCGATGCCGCCCTGATCATCGGGGACGCTGCCCTGGCCATGTCTCCCGGCGATTATCAGGTCATCGACCTGGCCACCGAATGGTATCGGGAAACCCAATTGCCGTTTGTCTTTGCCTTCTGGGCCATGAGACCGGAAGTTCCCCAAGCCGATATCGCGGATATGCTGCTTGCCGCCAAACACTACGGCCTGGAACAACTTCCACACCGCATCGACGAGATCCGCGCCCGTTGGGACCTGCCGCCCGAGGAGATTCTTGCCTACCTGACCACCAACATCCATTACGATCTGGAAGAAAAGGAACGCGCAAGCCTGGCTCGATTCTATCGCTACGCTTATGAAGCCCGCCTCATCGATCATGTGGAAGCGGGCAGGTTCGCCGAGTCCTCATCCTCGTAACCCGGCATACCAAACGTAACGTAAACAAACACACCCGTAAAACGATATACAGCAGAGACATCCAAAGTTGAAGTATCGATGGCGAGCTTACCGGTATGGGGTGTGTTTGCGTCGGAGAAACCCAAAACCCACGCCGTGCCTTATAAGTCTTCCGAAGGCCGGCTGCTTCGCAACTTGACCCTACGCTTTTCCCTTCGGTTCCTGTCTCTTTCATGGCGTTGGATATTTGTTTGTCCGGCGCGAATAAACCCCCACCTTGCCTATAAGCACACTCTATTCAGGTGCTTTGGTCACGGTCCCGACTTCAGGTCTTTCTAAGTGGGGGTTTTTTCACGCTACTTTTAAGCAGAGTAACGTAAACAAACACACCCGTAAAACGATATACAGCAGAGACATCCAACGTTGAAGTATCGGTGGCGAGCTTACCGGTATGGGGTGTGTTTGTTTGCGTCGGAGAAACCCAAAACTCACGCCGTGCCTTATAAGTCTTCCGAAGGCCGACTCCTTCGCAACTTGATCCTATGCTTTTCCCTTCGGTACCTGTCTCTTCCATGGCGTTGGATATTTGTTTGTCCGGCGCGAATAAACCCC
>JASJCB010000177.1 GCA_030066195.1 Acidobacteriota bacterium | reverse complement strand
CGGTCCGATTCCCGGGCATGATGTTGTGTTTTTTCAAGCAACAATCTCTGTGCCCGGGAACGGCGCCGGGTTCGGCTTTTCGCGGGGTTGTCTTCCCGGGAAGGAAACCCTGTCCCGAGGGTTGGCCCTTACCGGTCAAGGGTTGGATGACAACCGCCCAAAAAAATGTTCGGTTAGTTCACTTCCTGCAATTCAATGGCTTCTTCCTCGGTCATTTTGGCCATGCTGATGCCGGTGAAACCGTAGAAGGCCGAGATGACCGGGTTCATCAGGTTGAAGAAGCAGTAGTACCAATAGGCGCCGGTAGCCACGCCCAGGGTTCCGGCCATGTAGGCGCCGCAGGTGTTCCAGGGCACCAGCACCGAGGTCAGCGTGCCCGAGTCTTCCAGGCATCGGGACAGGTTCTTGGGATGCAGCCGGCGTTTGTGAAACTCGGCGCGGTACATTCGGCCGGGGATGACGATGGCGATGTACTGGTCCGACGCGATGATGTTCATGCCGATACTGGTGGCCAGGGTAGCGGCAACCAGGCTGCCGGTGGAGCGGGCCAAATCCAGGATGCCGCGAGCGATCACTTCGAGCATGCGGGTCTTTTCCATCACGGCGCCGAACATCATGGCCGAGATGATCAGCCAGATGGTGGAGAGCATGTTACTCATGCCGCCGCGCTTCAGCAGGTAATCCAGTTGGTCGTTCCCGGTTTCCGCGGCGTAGCCGTCGAAAAGAGAGGTCCAGAATCCCTTGATCAGGGTAACGAAACCGCCGTCGGGATTGCCCGCAAACTTCAATGTGGCTTCCTGCTGGAACAGTATGGCGAAGACGCCGCCGGCCAGGGCGCCGATCAGCAAAGCGGGGAAGGCGGGCACTTTTTTCATAACCATATAGATGACGCCCACGGGCAACAGCAGCAGGTACCACTGTATATTGAAGGTACTATCCAGACCCTGAAGAAATTCGTCCAGATTGACATCGGCCTGGGAGGTGCTGCCCAAAAACCCGATCAGGGTGAAGAGAATGCAGGCAATGATCAGGCTGGGAACGGTGGTCCACAACATATGGCGGATGTGGGTAAACAAATCGGTGCCTGCCATGGCCGGGGCCAGGTTGGTTGTGTCCGACAAGGGACTCAACTTGTCGCCGAAGTAGGAACCGGAGATCACCGCACCGGCGGCAATGCCCACGTTCAGGTTCAGAGCCGTGGCAATGCCGATCAAGGCAATGCCGACCGTGCCCGCGGTCGACCAGGAACTACCCGTGGCCAGGGCAACCAGGGCACAGATCAGGCAAGCGGCCAGGTAGAAGATCGAGGGGTGCAGGATTTGCAGTCCGTAATAGATCATAGTGGGCACCACACCGGAAAGCATCCAGGTGCCGATCAGCGACCCAACTACCAGCAAGATGAAGATGGCGCCCATGGCCAGGCCGATGCCCTTGACCATGCCCTCTTCCATTTCCTTCCAGGTATAACCGTTTTTAAGGCCCACCAGGATGGCGACGCCCGCGCAGAGAATCAGCGCAATCTGGTTGGGGCCGCCCGAAGAGCCGTCTCCGTAAAGTTGGACTGAAGCGATCAACAGGCCGATCAGGACGATGATGGGAATAAAGGCTTGAAGCAGGCTGGGTTCTTTGTGTTTCGAGATAGATTGAGTCATCGGCGGGGAAAACCTCCATGGCATTCATCCAGATTCTGTTTGTTGAGTATAGACCGTTGACCGGCTTGAACAAAAATTTATTTTTTCTGTATCCGCCTAAACCCTTTTGCCGGTGTTCCGTTTTACCAAGCGAGAAGTTAATGACCCGCCAGGAGGCCCGCTCATGAAAAAGCTGATAGCAACCGCCCTAACCGCCCTTTTATTCATGCCCGCAACGCTTGCCGGGGAAAATAAGTTCCTCCGCTTCGAATTGACCGATTACAGCACGGCCACGCCCACCGAGGTCAAGGTGCGCATCCCCCTGAGCCTGCTTGCCGCCTTCAGCGAGAAGTTCGACGAAGCCATCTCCGAGGTCGAATTCGACGACCGCGATATCGATTTCAAGGAGATCTGGAAGGAAGTCCGCGCCGCCGGTCCCAACGAATACGTGGAAGTAAACACTGAAGAAACCAAGCTGAAGATTTCCACCACGGAAACCCATGTGAATGTGAAAGCGACCGGCGAGAACGGCGAAACCGTCACCGCCTCGGTGCCGCTGGAACTGGGCGACCTGCTCTTTGGATACGGCGATCGTACCGCCGACGACTTGATCGAGGCGCTGGGTAATTTCACCGATCAGGATCTGCTCACCGTGGAAGGCGAGAAAATGGAAGCCCGGGCTTGGATCGAAACCAATTAAACCCCGAACCCTTTTACCTAAGCAGTAAGCACAACCCCAAGTGCGAGAAACGGCGCCCGTTTGACGGGCGCCGTTTTTTTATGTTCAGTTACGGGTGGGATAAGTGTCACAGGGGATTTGGACCGATTAACCGCAACCGCAGTTAGTCAGTTGCAACGTAAAAATTTGACACTCGTCCGGGGACGTACAGTTGGGAGTTTCATAGCAGATCTGCGTACTAGCACATAAGGTGCCGTTACTGGCGATGAAAACACCGCCCGAGGCATGTTCGCCGGTGACAAAGCTTTGGACTTTTAAAGCATCCAGGGGTAGTTTCTTCTTCATAAAGTAATCCTTTCAAGAGAATTTCGGTTAGACGCAATTGGGGAAGGAAAGGCAGGGTTCCCATTCACTTTCGGGACATTCACAGGCCGTATACAACTCGCTGTACCAGGGACAAATGATCAAGTCACGAGTGCAAAGCTTGCCTGTCGGTTCGGGTTGAATCACGGCGCCGCCGGCGGCGTTTTGTCGCGTGATAAAGCTTTTGACGCTGAGTTGGTCCAAAGAGAGCTTTTTTTTCATGGATTAGCCTCCATTTACGATAGTTAACCCTAAGGGCACCTCATTCTAGCTCAATTTAGAGCAAACGGTGTGATTTTCAGGTGTTTCGTGATCCTGCACGCGGAGGCATATCTCACCGTTTGGTTGTAATGATCCCCAATTCGCTGGTTTTGAGACCTCGCTCACGGAAATTGTACTTACCCCAAGAACATTTTGTGATAGATTAAAGAGCTTCTATGGAAACACCGATAGAAAACGTTGGATCACAACGCTTTTCGGCATTTGGAGGAACGGAGATGTTTGGCAAACGGCTCCTACCGGCCCTAATGGTCAGCTTCGCGGCATATGCGCAGGTGGAGATGATCGCGCCGGAATTTCGCCGGGACGATGACCTTCACTCTTATCTGGGTCTGGTGAATCCCGAACGAACCCGAACCCTGATTACCCTGACCGGCTTCTCGGCCGACGGCGTGCCGGCGGGTGAAGCTACACGCGGCCTGCCGCCCTTCGCCCGTTTCGAGGAGGGACCGGCCACTCTCTTCCCCGATATCGAGGGTGTGGCGTGGTTGCATGTCCATAGCCAGGGAAAGGTTGTGGGTTATGTTCGCTACCAGGTACCGGGTAGTGATCAAACCTCCATGGCGCCCCTGAACCGGTTTACCGACCAAAGCCTTTGGGTCCCCGCCGTTTTGCCCGATGAAACGCTGCCCATCAGCGGTAATACCGTGGTCAATGCCGGTGATACCGACGGCGTGGTGAACACCCGGCCTTACCGAGATCCCAATGACGGCGGTTCATCGCGTCGCGTCTTCTACCCCCTGGCCCCGGCGCCGCTGACCCCCGGTCAAGGCCAGGAGCGTTTTCGATACGATGCCCTCTATGCCGACTTCCCCCTCAGTATTTTGTGGGACCGCATCCAGAGTGACAATCCCCTGACCGGCATCCAGCACCTTTCAGATGCAAACGGCGGCATGGCGACGCATCATCTGCAAACCACCCTGCATCGGGAAATGATTGCCACCGACCTCCACGGTGACGGCGCCGCAACCCGTGTCGTTCTGGTGAATACCAACCCCGATTCCCTGGAGGTAGAGGTCACCCTCTACGATATCTATCAGCAGACGCTTACCTATCTCATCACGCTGGAAGCCAGGGAGCGTCGTATCATCGACCTGGATGATCGCGAGAACCTGCCGCAATCGTTGCACACCGTGTGGGCGCATTTCAAAGCCCATGAGACCGGTTTGGCCGGCTTTATGCTCACCGACAGCGAGGGCGCCCGCACCACTACCGAAATCGGCGAACAGTTTTCCTCCCTGATTCACCTGCCCTATACCCCCGGCGATCAGACGCACCAAACGCGCATCACCATGATCAATCCTGAACCCGGTACGCGCGCAATCACTTATATCTACGGCTTCAACGATAACGGCGAGCTGGTTAAAAGAATCCGCGCCAATATCGGCGGTTTGGAAAAAGTTGCTTACGACACCGCCGAACTGTTCGGCGACAGCGCCTCCGAAATTACCTGGGTCCGCGTCCTGGCTTTAACCGCCCGCCTGGGGGTCTGGTCACTGACAAGCCCGCGAAACGGCGGCGATTATTCGGCCTTCCGCGGTATTCCCACCCTGACCCGACGGGAAGACCGACAGCTTGCGGGCTTCGAATTCATTCGTCCGCTGGACCTGCCCGGCCAGGGCTGGACCCTTCAGGACTTGAAGGACGAAACCTATCGCACCGTAGTCATCGACGAGGTGCGCGATCGTTTCAGTGACGGCCACAGCAAACCCCTATGGGGTCAGTTCTTCACCGAAACCGCGCACTTCCCGCCGGAGGGCCAGCACTACCTGGCCTACGAGCCCCTCTTCTTCAACAATTCCCAGCCCGACCGCAAGGACCAGGTGATGTTCATCTCTCCGCTGGTAGAGGTACCGCCCTACGGCGCCTACCATCTGTCCTACCAGATGCGCTTTTTCGATCCCCAAAACGCCACGGAAGGCAGTCGTTACGGCCTGGCCTGGCGCATGGAGGGCGAAGAGACCTGGCATTGGTTCGGCCTGACGGGCTACCTGCTGGCGATCAACCCGCCGGTATTGATCGGAGACTGCTGGTTTGATGTGGGTTACCGAAGCCAGGGCAACCTTGTCACGCGTACGAACTGGTTCCACTTCCAAGCCCCTCTGCCGGCGGAGATTCATGGGAAACGCATCCAGTTCGCCTATTTCTACGATCACACTCCTTCCGAAATCGTCCGACAAGGCCCCACGATGCACATCGACGACGTCCGCCTGACCACCCACCCCGACAGGCACGCCTTCTACTACGAGGACGCAACCGGCGTTTTGCTTTTCAAAGAGGAGGATTAGAAAGACAAGTCTACAGGCTGAGACAATGCCCGGGGGCAAAAGCCCCCGAAGCCAGAGAAAAAGACGGGTAAGCCATAACCGGCCCAGGGGTTTTCTGTGGAAGATTCTAACAAGAAGGGCATTTTTCTGTTTACGTAAAATTGGGTCTATTCTATAATTCAGGTGGATGGAGAAGGGGGTGCTTCTCTGAATCTTATACGGTCATGTTTTGTTTGGTGTCCTGATGTGACCCGGACAATATCCTTAAAGCCGGCGGCAACTTTTTTGTTGAAGGACTTCCATCGGGAGCGGCCATGACCCCAACTTCGCCGCGTCATTACGGCCGACACGTCATGCCGGCCCGGCGCCGTCAGTCGTGGCTTTTGCGGTACCTGTGTTTAGCCCTATGCGCCGGGCTCCAGGCCCAAGTGAGCGCACCGCGCTGGCAACGCCTCACCACGGAATCAGGTTTGTCCCAGAACCACGTGACCTGTATCCTGCAAGATCGCCGGGGCTTCATGTGGTTCGGCACCTTTGACGGCCTGAACCGTTTCGACGGCTACGAGTTCAAGAAATTTCGCTACGATCCATTGAATCCCCATTCCTTGTCAGACAGCTCGGTCCAGACCCTCTACGAGGATCGGGCGGGCGCGCTTTGGATCGGAACCTTTGAAGGCGGCTTGAATCGATTCGATCGGGAGACGCTTCGCTTTTCAGTCTTGAAATCCGATCCCGGCGGACAAGACGGGTTGATCGATACCTGGATCAGCGCCATGGTCGAAGACGGCGAGGGCAGATTGTGGATCGGAACCAGGAAGGGTTTGTGGTACTTGGACCGACAACGGAAGCACCTTCGAAAATTCCAAGCCGGTCTGACCGAACCACATGGTTTGAATGACCAATCCATCACCAAGTTGGTCCTTGGCCAGGGCGGCCGGCTTTGGATCGGCACGGACGGCGAGGGTTTGATGGGATTGGCGCTCGATGCGCCGGCCGGATCGACGGAACGCCTCGTGACCTATCGCCACGATCCTACCAATCCCGACAGCCTGAGTGATGATAGGATATACGCCCTTCACCGGGATCGGGCGGGTAATCTATGGATCGGTACCGGAGGCGGCTTAAACGTGCTCGTCGCGGGGCGAGACCTCAGCCGCCGGCAGGTCCCGGCAAAACTTTTGGGCACGGCCCATGGTCGGATTCGAGCCGTTTACGGGGATAGTCGCGGTCGGCTCTGGATAGGAAGTCGTGACGCCGGCTTGACTCGTATGGGTCCTGCAATGATGAAGGCAATCGGGACAGGGGCGGCTCTTCAGCCGGGTGCGCGCGTGCAGAACTACGGGCACAACCCGGGCGATCCAACCAGCTTGGGCGGGAACCACATTCGTGCCTTATACGAGGATCGCGGGGGTACGTTTTGGGTCGGCACTGCCGGCGGCGGCCTGAGCAAGCTCGATCCGGGCACCGAGCACTTTCGACACTACAAACACGAGATCAACAACCCCAATAGTCTCGATGTCAATCTCATTCTGGCGTTGTATGAGGAGCCCGACAAGGTGGGTCGTGTTCTCTGGATAGGCAAAAGCGGAGGCGGCCTGAGTCGTTTCGATCGCGAACAGGGCCTTTTTCGCCACTACCGACACGACCCGGGAGATCCGGGGAGCCTGAGCAATGACAACGTATACACCATTCACAAAGATCGCCGCGGCCTATTGTGGATCGGCACCCGGTACGGGCTCAACCGCCACGATCACAGGAATGAGCGTTTTGTTCGTTTCTACCATGATCCCGAAGACCCCACGAGTCTGTCCTCTGATCGTGTGGATGCCGTTCATGAAGATCGTCGGGGCAGGCTTTGGATCGGCACTTTCGGGGGCCTGAACCGCTATGACAGAGCACAGAACCGATTCCACCATTACCGGCACGACCCGAACAACCCCGACAGTTTGGGGGGCGACCAGGTCTACCACATCTACGAGGACCCCCGTGAGTTGGGAAGTTCCCTATGGATAGGGTCCAATGGAGGTCTGACCCGGGTTGAGACCAATTCCGCGGAACCGAGCTTTTACCATTACGCACCGGACCCGACCGATCCCAACAGCCTAAGCCATGCAGTGGTCATTGCTTGTCATGCCGGAGATGCCGATACCCTGTGGATCGGAACGCTCGGCGGCGGACTGAACCGCTTGGATCGGACGAACAAAAGCTTCCGGGTTTATCGCGAATCAGACGGTCTTCCCAACGACACGGTTTACGCCATACTGGGCGATGATCAGGGGCTCCTATGGCTCAGCACCAATCACGGCCTGTCCCGCTTCGATCCCCGCTCGGAGACCTTCCACAATTTTGACTACCACGACGGATTACAAGGCAATGAATTCAACATGGGCGCTTTTTTCCAAAGCCCCGGCGGAGAGCTTTTCTTCGGGGGGACCAATGGTTTCACGGCCTTTTTTCCCGCACGGATCGAGCCCAACCCCCACGCACCTCAGATCGCCCTGACCGAACTGCTCCTCTATAACCAACCCGTCCTCCCGCGAAACATGGATGTCGATTCGCCGCTACAGAAATCGATTTCCGAGACCCGCGAATTCAAGCTCCCGCACAACCACCTCTTCGCTTTCAAATTTGCCGCGCTTCACTATGCCGATCCTACCCAAAACCGCTATGCTTACAAGCTCGAAGGGTTGGGTGAGGAATGGATCGAAACCGGTGGCGGGAACCGCTATGCCGTCTTTACCAACCTGGAGCCCGGGTCCTACCGGTTCCGTGTCAAGGCTGCCAATAAAGACGGCGTCTGGAGTGAGGGGGAGACCGCTGTCAAGATCACCATTCCGGCCCCGTTTTGGAAAACGCCTTGGGCCTACCTGGTGTACCTGGCGGCCTTGGCCGGATCACTCCTTTGGTACCGGGAAAACCAGAGGAAAATCAAAAAGCTGTTGAAGCGGAAGGTCGCGGAGCGAACCTGGGCATTAAACGAGAAGAACCGGGAGCTGGCCTCGAAATGCCAGGAATTGGAAACATTTGACAGCATCGTCAAGACCATCAACCGGGAATTCGAGCTTAAAGCAGTGATCCGGTCTCTGCTCAAGCAGGGCCTCGTCCTGTTTCCCAAAGCCGAAAAATCATCTTTTCTCATGCTCGATCCGAAGTTGGACAAGTTTCGCTTCGTGGCTACAATGGGTTACCGCCAGGAACTATTGGAGGATGTATTACTGTCCGCGGAAGAAGTGCGCAAACTTTATACACCACACGAGTTAATGCAGGGCAACGGCACTTTCATCATTAATGATTGCGACAGAAGCACGGCCCGGGTGCAGAGTGCACGCGGGCTGCCTTTATTCAAGTCCTGCATCGCCATGGCAATTCCCTTGGACGGCGAGTTGGTGGGCATGCTCGTCCTGGACAATCTCTCCGATGCCGATGCCTTCCGCGAATCCGATGTCCCCAAGCTGGAACGGTTTAGGGAGCACGGCGTTTCAGCCGTCGCCAGGGCCAAGGTGATCAAAGACCTGGTCGAGGCCCAACGGGAACTCGTGGAAGCCGCACATCTGGCCGGTATGGCCGAGACGGCTGCTGATGTCCTTCACAACGTGGGTAACTCGCTCAACAGCGTCCAGGTCTCCATGCAGGTAATCGGGGAATTGGTTCACGACAACCAATGCCGGATGCTGTTGTCAAAGTTGGCGGGTCTGCTGAGAGAGCATCAACACGACCTCGCCGGTTTTCTCTCCGGTGGTGACCGCGGCGCCAAACTGTTGGATGCCGTTGACCGGATTGTCCTCGATTTGGCCCGCCGCGATCGGGAACTCGGCCGCGAGAACGAGGTACTCGTCAAACACATGCAAAATCTCAGGGGAGTCGTCGAAGAGCAACGAAAATACACGAGCATCGAGGTGCCGCGCGGATCTACTGATGTGAACCGGCTGATCGGTGAGGCTCTCCGCATGGAAACCTACCTTTTTAAAGAGCATAAAATCGTGATAACCCTCGACCTCGAGGATTCCTTACCCGTGGTCCCGGCCAACAAGAGTAGGCTCTTACGCGTCTTGCTCTGCCTTTTGAAAAATGCCTGGGAAGCAATTGCCGAGTTGGCGCCCGATCAGGGCCGGGTCCAGGTCACGACGAAGAGTAAGCGGGATGCCGTGATGATCGAGATTATCGACAACGGTATCGGAATTCCTGAGGAAAACCTGGTTCTGATCTATGCCCACGGTTTCACTACCAAACGTGATGCTCGCGGTTTCGGCCTGCACTATTGTGCCAATGCGGTCGGGGAAATGTCCGGCTCGATAAAAGTCACCAGCTCGGGCGTGGGTCAGGGAGCCGTGGTCTGTCTGCTCCTCCCTGTAGCCCAAGCCGATTTATCCGGTAATTCCCTCGTTCCCGGCGCGGCGAGGCCGGCGCGCGAGGCCAATGGGTATTCGCGTCGTAAATAGATTGAGGTGCAGGCAGCCTGTCGGCGAACTCGAAACCAACCCAAACAGCAAAAAGGGCTCCCCATGACAGGAGCCCTTCGGCGGTGTCGAGCTTAACTCACTTCCCCGTTTTTCTGCCCTTGAAGCTTGCGGCTTGAAGCTTGAAGCTTGTCAGACCCCTACCATGAGTTTGAGGATCAGACCGCAGCCCCAGGCCGCGAAGGTACCCAGGAAATAGCCGAAGACCGCCAACATCACACCGACCGGCGCCAGCGTGGGGTGGAAGGCCGAGGCCACGATGGGGGCGGATGCCGCGCCGCCTACATTGGCCTGACTGCCTACCGCCAGGAAGAAAACAGGCGCCTTGATCAAACGCGCGACGGTTAGCAACAGCACTGCATGAAAGGCGATCCAGATAGCGCCGACCACGAACAACTGCGGGTCTCGCAGAATGGCGGTCAGGTCCATCTTCATGCCGATACTGGCCACCAATACATATAAGAATGCGCTGCCCACTCTGGACGCGCCCACGCCCTCATACTCGCGCATCTTGGTAAATGAAAGCAAGAATCCACCGGTGGTTGCCACCACGATCAGCCAGAAGAATTCTGACTGAAGGCCCAGCCAGGTAAATATATCCGGCGCGTGGTTTCCGATCAGCGGCCCCACGATATCCGCCAGGAAATGACCGAAGGCCGTAATGGCAAAGCCGATACCCAGCAATTTCATCAGGTCGCTCAAGTTCGGGATCTTGGCGATACCGGCCTGGTAGTCGGCAATCTTGGTTTGGAGTTGCTTGATGGCGGAGTTGTCCGCGCCGGTTCGAGCGTCGATGATATCGGATTCGCCCGCCATGTAAAGCAATACGGCCATCCAGATGTTGGCCACGATGATATCCACCGCGATCATGGCTGAAAAGACGGAGTCGCCCACGTCGAACAACTCCTTCATGGCGGTCTGGTTGGCGCCGCCGCCGATCCAACTGCCCGCCACGGTGGTCATGCCGCGCCAAACCCCGTCCGGCCCGGTAGTGTAAATGGCTTCCGGCGACACCAAACCCATCAGGTAAAAGGCGACGGGACCACCGATCACGATGCCGGCCGTACCGGTAAGGAACATGATGATGGCCTTGGGACCCAACCGCTTGATTCCGGGAAGGTCAATACTCAGGCACAGCAGCACCAGACAGGTGGGCAGCAGGTAGCGGGAGGAGACATGATAAAGCTTGGAATCATCCGGGGAAATGATCCCCAGGGTACTGAATATGGAGGGCAGGAAATAACAAAGCAGCAGTGAGGGGACGTATTTATAGAACTTCTTCCAGCGAGGATTGTCCAAGTGGCTGGTGTGGAAGACAAAAGCCAGCAAAACCATGAGAATGCCCAACACCACCGCGTCATTGTTGATCATGACGATGCGCATGGGTACGACACTGCGTTTGCCCAATTCGGCGCCGCCGGTGGGATTGCTGAGCCGTAGGATCAAGCGTTCCGGAAGTTCGACTGCCTCGTCCTTTAAAACTTTGACAGTAATCGTCTTCTTGGTTTCGTCGGCAGCAAAGGTTATCGTCTCGGAAACTTTCTCATAATCCAAGTCGGCCCTGGCGCTGGAATCCGCCGTTTCAACGGTCACCGAAACCTCGGCCTCCAAATTTCCCGACCGAACGATGTTCACCTTGACATCGGATTCTTTTTCAACCGCCTTGATCTCACTCTTCTCGAACTGGATTACCGCGGGGTCCTGGCCGAATGCCGGTGCAAAAAGCAGAAAAAATACCAGACCATGGATGTATTTCATATGAGGGCACTCCTAAAATCTTGGTGGGCACCGCCGGGACATACGGGAACGGAAGGTAATCTAAGCGGTGACGCTTGCATTGTCGCCTCAACTTTAGCCAGGATCTGGGCCGGTCGTCAATGAGAATTCCTGAGTGATGCCGCCGGGATTGAAAAAGACCGGCGCATAGACTATATTAAAGTAGAGTTCTTGTCCGGGCCTTGTTGTGCCTTTGGAGTATGTATGGCCAAATGGTTGCTGTTTCTTTTGGTAGGATGTTCCCTTCCTCTTTCGGCGGGTAAACTTATCGGTACCGTCTACAACAAGGACGGTCGACCGGTGAACCAGGCCGGTGTCTTCGTCTTCCATGAGATGGCCTCGGTAGTGGTACAGCAAGGCAAAACCGACCGAAACGGGAAATACTATTTCTCCGTGGTGCCCGGTCCTTACCGCGTCATGGTCCTGCATCCCGGCCATCCGGCAAAGATTCAGCGCGTGCTCGTGTTGCACGAGTTCGACAAGATAACCCTGACGCATCAGATCGGCAGCGAGACGGCGATGGCCAAAAACGGCGCCGAGAAACTGAAGGACCTCCTGCGCAACAAATCCCGTGAACCCTATCGGGATGTAGAACACACCCCGTGGATCGCTTTCGACTTGAACCCCCACCGCCCCGAGAACCTGGTAGGCAAGGTGCAGACGGGCACTCGCCAGGGCTGGCAGGGCGAGTTCGAAACGGTTTC
Source organism: Acidobacteriota bacterium (assembly GCA_030066195.1). GTDB lineage: Bacteria > Acidobacteriota > Holophagae > Acanthopleuribacterales > Acanthopleuribacteraceae > JASJCB01. Next base: position 9,104 of record JASJCB010000177.1, on the reverse strand, counting down.
ATCCGTGGAGGTCCAGGCGCAAATCAACGACCAGGTTTCCATGCACTCCAAGCTGACCAGCGGCAACGCCCGGGCCTTCGATTCTTCCACCCGGCAAATTCAAGCGGGCGTACGAATGGACCTCAACAACGTGGCGCTGGACATCTCCGCCGAAACCATTCACGATCCTGACACGGTTCGCGACGGCGAAAGCCAGGTGATTACCTTGGGCACCAATTACGGCAAGGCATTGCAATCGGGAACGCGCTTAAGCCTTACCAACTCCGAACAGGGTGAGGACCAGCAGGAAGAAATTACCGTGGAGCAGGAAGCCTCCTGGCGAGCGGGCAGCCACTTAATCGGCCATGATGCCCGTATTACCGGTTGGGATCACAACGGCGATATCTTCGCCAGGCACGCAACGCTGGGCACCGAATGGCGTTATGCCCCGAATGCCCCCGTCAGCGTCAGCGGTGAAATGGGTTATCTGGATGTTCCTGAGGGCCCTCACAAAAACGCCAAGCTCTGGGTGGGCGGCGATTACGACAATCTTTGGAACCGTCTGGCTTTGAATACCCGCATCGGTATGTGTGCCGAGGAGGGCGAGCACAACGTGGTGCAACAGCACAGCTTGGGCGCCGATATGGGCCGTTTCAACATGCAGGCGTCCTACCGTGATGACACCGGTTACAAACCCTACGCCACGCGCGACCTTTTCGGCATTTACATGGTGCAACCCCTGACCCCATACAGCAATGAGAGTTTTTATCGCAACCGCTTCCGCGAATTGGGCCTGGAAACCAAATTGGACCACGGAAGAGGTTGGGACAGCACCGTTTATTTCCGCCGTTCCGAGGAAGACGCCGACCTGCTGTACAACAACGGCGACCTGGGATTCAAGGACGATGCGGGCCGGAAGGTCAAGAGTTTGGGCTACGCGGTTGAGGCCCGGCGCATGGGCGCCCGCCTGGAACTGGTGCACAGCATGAGCGAGGCCGAAGAAGCGGCTTTCGCCACCTCGGAACTGGCCTACGGTCAAACCCTGCTGCCCATGCGAAACAAGGGCATGATCTTCCAACTGGAACTGCGCATGAAGAACAACCCGGCGGTTCCAGCCTGGTGGCTCCTGGAGGAAGGCCCCTGGCTTGCCGGAGACCAGGGCCTGTTTTATGAAGGCCAACTGAGCCTTCAGTTCTGATAGCAGCCGAAGCAAATGAAGCCGGTTACATTTTAAGCCCTCAACCTCTCGATCAACGACGTTGTGTTCTTACCGGACATGCCGAAGATGGATACCTGCGGATTGCTGCCGATGCTGGTGGGGAAAACCGAACCGTCGATCACCGACAGGTTGGCCAGGTGATGGTGGAAGCCCGAACTGTTTACCACCGACGAATTGACATCCTCGCCCATCCGACAGCCGCCCATCACGTGTGCGCTGAAGACGCGTAACTGATGTTTCTCCATGCTCATGGAGGCAAGTTCTTGCTTTGCCTCTTGCCAGGATCGCCAGGGATTCTGCTGCTGTCGATGCATGACGTACACACCTTCCGCACCCGCGGCGAACTGTAATTCGACCATGCTTGCAACCGCCCGGCGAAAGCCCTCTTTAAGGTATTCCGTTATGGGATAATCGAGCTTGGGCGTGCCGTCGTCCAACAATTCCACCGTGCCGCCCGGGCTGCCCTCATGGAAGCCGTCGCGACCCAGGGTAAGCGTGGACTGGAGGTAGGGGAACCGTTTCATCATATCGGCCAGGACTTTGCCGTAAGAGCCGTGAACCGTGCTGCTGATCATGGGGTACAGCGGCGGAACCTCCAGCTTGTATCCCATCCTGCCGGTAACGCCGTCCTTCCACAGAAACTCGTCGGAAAAGATGGACTGGGGCGCCCCGCGAAAGGCTTCTACGCGTTCGGGCATCATGGCCACGCAAAGGTTGACGGGATGCAGGAAGGTGCGTGTACCCACCACGCCGCCCGGATCGGGAACGCGGGAGCGAAGCAAAAGCGCGGGCGAACCGATGGCTCCGGCCGCGCAGACATAGTGCCGGGCGCGAATGCGAAGTTTGCGACCCGTGGGTTCGGAACCCAGGTCATCCATGGCCGCACAATGCAAGGCTTCGATTCTGTCTCCCTTCCATTCCAAGCGTTCCGCCCTGGTGCGGTAAGCCAGTCGGGCTCCCCGGTCCATGGCGGCGGGCAGGGTGGTCACCAGCATGGACTGCTTGGCGTTGATGGGACAGCCCAACCCGCAGTAGCCCAGGTTGGCGCAGCCGCGAATGTTGCGGCGCATAACCTCGGAAGACCAGCCCAGTTTCTCGGCGCCCCTGCGCAGAACCTCGTTGTTCACATTGGGAGGAACTTCCCAGGGGCCCACGTTCAGGCGCTCGTCGAATTTGCGGAACCAGGGGTCCATCTCCGCGGGCGAACAACCGGTAACCCCGTGCGCCTCGGTCCAGTGGTTCAGGGTTTGCGGCGGGGTGTCGAAACTACTGGTCCAATTGACGGTGGTGCCGCCGCCCACGCAGCGTCCCTGGAGAACGACGACGGATTTATCTTTGGTCTGGCGCGCGGCGTGCTCCTGGTAGAGGTCACGATAGGCCATGCGTTCTTCCATGGTGAAATCACCGGAGCTACGCAACGGCCCCTCTTCAATGAGGACGACATCGAAACCGGCCTCCGTCAGCATTTCGGCGCAGACACCGCCGCCGGAACCGGTGCCGATGACAACCACATCGGTTTCCCAATCGATATCTTTCTCCAAGGTCGAGGCGTCCAGCGCGGTCCAGCCGCGGGAAAGGCCCTCGGCTACGGGATCCTGGATCATGGGGACACCTCCTTGAGATTTCCCACCTTGGGAGGACCGGGGTAGCCGACACCGGCCCAGGATTTCGGATTGCCGTACCAGGAAGCGGCGATCAGCATGCAGAGCGCGTCGGCGCCGCTGCGCAGCATCAGGGAACCGCTTGCGTGCCAACGGTCAAGAAATGCCCGGATGGTTTCCGGGGAAGCATTTGACCAGGAGGACCAGACGCCGGCGGCCAGCCAGCGGGTCGGCGCAAGAGCAAGAATGGTCAGCAGGGCGGAGATTTCCTGTTTGGCCGCGAGCGGCAGTGCGGCGATATTGACATCCATGCCCAGCAGTACTTCATCTACCAAACCGGCCGTAGAGGGACCGGTAGGCAAGGCCTCCCCCAACACCACGGGGATCATCGGTTTCAGGGTTTGGGCTTGTCTTCGGGTGAAAAAACGACAGGTTCTGCCCGCAACGGATGCCGACCGTTTGCCGCCGCCCCAGAAGACACCGTGCGTCACATAACCGGCAGCGCCGAGCAGGAGGCTTCCCGCAATCCCGGTTTTGATAAATTGGCGTCGATTGAGTTTCATATTCCGCTCCTCACCATAATGTAACACGAGGACGGCAGCATATGGTATTAGGAGATGCGGTTTTGAATAGTGAAGCCGGCTATGGCATGTATATAATAAGAGGTAAGCGAAGCAATAGATAGAATGAGTACCTTAGGAACGGTCAGTCCCCCTGAAGATGAGGATGGTCCGATCGGTGCTCAAGCCTTGCAGCAGGCCGAAAAGAGGGCAAAATGGGCCGACTTTGGAGAGCTCCCGGAATAGATCCCACAAAATACGGAAAAAAATGAAAAAAAATCGATAATAACCCTATACAAGTCAAGCAGAGGAGATTAGAATTATGCATCGATCCTTGTCATAGGGCCTTGATGCGGGCTTGAAACAGCCACAAGGCTTTAAACCAGAAGGAAAAAAGATTGCATTCACCATTAGTAAGGATATTTTGAATTGTAATTTACCCAAAGAGGTGGTAACTTCCTTTGTGAATGAATCACTTCGACCCCAAAGGATACCCCTTGATTGAGGAGATGGTGTTATGAGTTTGAATAAAATCAAAGCTTCCAGCACTTGGACGCTGTGTTTGATTTTGTTATTGGCCGGCGGGTCGGTTATGGCCGGTGTAAGTGTGTCGCATCCGGGCAACAGCAGCGACGGCACGTTCGTTTCTCAGCCCAACCCGAATGCGCGCGGTGGAAATGTGACCAACCAAAATACAGCCACTGACTACGCGGACCTTGCTTCCGCGGTAGCGGCTGCTTCTGCCGGGGATACCCTGGTAGTCAATGCTAGCTTTTCCGAGGGTACTGTCAATATCGACAAAAACCTCACGATCACGGGTAGCGGCCAGACCATTTCCGCGGCTGTCAGCACCGGCAATTCCGGGGACGCGCGTGCGTGGTTCCTGGTGGATTCCGGTGTCAGCCTGACCGTCAGCAACTTGAATTTCGACGGCAGCGGCCAGGAAATCTACCAGGCCTTTCGCCATAAAGGAACCGGTAGCTTCACCAATTGCAACTTTTCCAATATCTCATTCGACTCGGGCGGCGGCACGAGCACGGGTTTTGCAATTGCGTCCTTCGATGACGGCGCTTCGGCAAGCCTGATGGTAACAGGTTGCGAGTTTTCAGGTTATGGCAAAGTCGGCGTATTGGCTTTCGGCGACACCACCGTGACAGTTGACGATTGTACCTTCACGGGCTCCGGCGCAACCACCGGGTCCAACGTTTCCTACGGCGTAGAAGCCGGCGGCGGCGCCCAGGTAACGGTTACGAACAGTATTTTCGTCAACAACACCGACACCGAGGGCACTGCTCAGTCGGCCGGTGTTCTGGGCTCGACCACGTTCGACCCCGGCACCGATATTACCTTGACCAGTAACTGGTTCCAGGACAACTACAACGGGGTGTTGACTCCGGACCCTGACGGTACCGCGATTACGGGCACCTTCAACTCCTTCATCGACAACGGCGATCTGGGCGGTGATCGCGGCACTCCCGGCACCGGTTACGGCGTCAACGTAGGCGACAACACGGTTTCTTTTGAAAACAACTGGTGGGGCTGCAACGCCGGACCCAACAATGCCGGTTGTGACGGAACCAACGGCAGCGACGTGGACTACACGCCCTGGTTGGTATTGACCCCGATGATTGCCGATGATTTCGTCGTTTTCGGTACGCCTACAACGGTTTACGCCACGTTGAACTACAACAACGAAGGGGTCGACGTTTCCGGTAGCGGTAACGTGATCGACGGACTCCCCGTCTCCTTCAACGCGAACGGCTTGGGTTCGATCACGCCCAATCCCAGCGAAACAGAGGACGGCATGGCAGTTGCCGAATTCGCCACGAGTCCATATAAGCAAACCGGTATGATCGACATGACTCAGGCCAACCAAACCGTTTCCATCGGTGTTACCACAGTGGTAACGGTGGTGCCCACCCTGGGTGAGTACGGCATGATGGCCTTTGTCGGTTTGCTGGCTGTTGCCGGTATGGTCATGATGCGTCGAAACCGGACGGCTTAAACGGTCGAAAATATATGTGACCCGCGGCTGATTTCAACTGGTATTGGCTGCCAGGCCCGCATCTTAACCAGGGGCGTATTATGGGCGCCCTTGGCTTTTTCCTTTACAACGACCCGGAGTCGCTTGCGATTCCGGGTTTTCTCTTTATAAGGGCGATACCACGGCTTTTGGAGGAGTTCGAGTTTTATTGACTCCGCGTGGCTTGAACCAAACCAAGCAACACCATGCCGGTGCCGGCCAGTTCCCAAGCGCTCAATTTCTCATCGAGGATCAACCAACCCAGCCACACCGCAATGGTAGTGCTGGCCAGCGGCAATAATTGAATGCGACTGTAGGACATATGACTGAACAGCCAGTTGAGCAGGCCGAAGGTAAGTCCCGTGCCGATGAGTCCGAGGTATGCGGCGCCGAAGACGTGGGCGGACCGCCATGAATAGGACAGGGGGTTGCCCTCGATAATCAAACCGAGAATCACCAGGGGGATCGTACCGACCAACAACTGGCTGGTAGTCAGGGACAAGGGCTCGAACTCGCCGGTTTGTTTCTTGACGAGCAGGCTGCCGACGGCGCAGAGAAAAGACGCGAACAAAATGGCCAGACTGCCCCACAATAAGTCGGCCTGCTTCAGGGCCAACTGGTCGCGAAAGAGCAGGATCACACCGGTCAGCCCGATACCGATACCGATCACCTTCTGCCAGGTAATGCGGTCGCCGGGCAGGTAATAATGCGCCAATACCGCGCTAAATAATGGCAACGATGTGTATAGAACAGCGGCCATACTGGAATCGATACGGGTTTCGGCCCAATAGACCAGGGCATAATTCACCCCGAAGATCAGGAAACCGCTGACGATGGACAATCGCGCCTGGCGGGCACCGGCGAAGTACAGTCTTCCGCCGCGCAGCTTCAGCAACAGGTACATGGCCAGGCTTGCCATCACAAAGCGCCCGGCGGCGAAGCTGAACGGGGGCAGTTCGTTAACACCCAGTTTGATGACCATCCAGGTCGACCCCCAGATGATCGCAAGTAGCAGCCAAATGAGAACAGGTCCGGTCACGTGCGGCGCTCCTGATTGGCGGGTTGGAAGTCGTGATGGATAAGTCGACTAATCGGGTCGAAGAGATGCACCCAAAGCTGAAACGCGGCAATGACAACGGCGATCTCTTCCCAAGACAGCAAATCAAGAAAGGCTTCGATATTGTCGCTGCAGATCGAGCATCCGGATCGATCATGATAGCTTTTGGTATCGAAGTTTTATTTAAGTATCAATCTTCATATTTCGTGGAAAACCTAGGAAATATTGTATATAATATAAAGGTGTTAGGATGGGGTTGCATGGTCAACCCTCCGGTTTGATCGATAAACTACATTCAAAGTGATTCTCGGAGGGACATTATGGAAGCCGTGGTTACTCTTCCTGGTTCCGCTCTTATGAGTTCTACCGGTCTCAGCAACCCGGAGTTCCCACCGGGCTACAAAAGCGATGAGGCGCTGGTAATGGCAAGGGCTTGCCGTCTGGTCTACCAGTTCGGTGATTGCCTGAGGCCGAACTATCTGTTTAAACACTCCTTTTACAGGGATCTGGCTCGAATACGCCGCCAGGCGAATGAGCTGGGTTACCAAATGACACGGTACGTGGACCTGGGCAAGCAGATGCGGCCCTCGTTTATGTTCTGGTACCACTTCGTTAAGCCGGGACCGGTCTTTGCCGTGCTCCTGGAAAACGATAAAGAAGCCGTATTGGCTTTTCGCGGTACGGTTATCAACAGTGCTGCAAACTGGCTGGCTGATTTTGACTTTAGAACGGTACCCGCACCTACGGCCGGGCGGGTTCACCTTGGTTTTACCGAGGCTTTAGATTTCATTTGGTCGGAAATAGAGCCCTGGCTGTTAAAGCTGGACAAACCCCTTAAATTGACGGGACACAGTTTGGGTTCGGCACTGGCCGTCTTGACAGCGGCGCGTTTGGCGGATCGTGTGGACATAGCCTCCATTACAGCCATTGCGCAGCCACGCCTGGGCGACCGTCGATTCATGGATTGGCTGGACCAAAAATTCGGTACGCGCTACCTTACCCTGATGCGTCATACCGACCTTGTTACCGTGGCGCCTTTCCACCTGCTGGGCTATCATCATGGACGCAATATCGGCCTGTTTGACGGCCCCCGCCTGGTCACGGTTAATCGCGAGGTGCCCCACTGGGAAGACAAACTGGACCACCTGGTCATCTCCCGTTTTCTGCACGGTCTCGCCTTCACCGGTCTGCCCGATGAAGATGACCTTATAGAAATGGGTGAACGCTTCGCCCGATTGATCGTACGTCAGGAAACCGGTACCCGAGGTCTGTCCATTCAAACCATGGGCCTGTTCGAAGACTGGTTGGGCGACCTGAAACACAGGGTTTTGAGCTGGCAACACTCACGGAACAGCGCGGCTTATATTGCGGCCACACATGATATCCGCAGTTATGAGACGGATATCGAAGCCACCGCATGATCGTTGCGTAAAAACTTGGACCTTATCGATCGAAGCCCTATAACGGGTTGACGAGGCGGATTTTGTCGATGACCTGCTCGGCCACTTCCAGCGCTTGCATGCCGTGAAGACCGGTTACCTTGGGCGCGGCCATTTCACCGGTTTCTCGCAGGTGGGCAACACAGCTCACGAAGTCTTCCAACTCTTTCAAAAGGGCATTGTGATCGTCAACGGGAACCGGTTCGCGATGGATTCCACGCTCATCCCGAGTATAGATTTCCCCGGCCTTGGCCATGTAATCCAGTGAAAGGTAACAGTTGCGTTGGAACAGGCGGATCTTGCGCATGGGTTCGGGCGTCACGCGGCTGGCGGTGAGGTTGGCGACACAGCCGTTTTCGAAGCGGAGGCGGGCATTGGCGATATCCTCGGTGGGGCTGAGTACGGGAATGCCCACGGCATCTACATCGACAATGGGGCTCCTGACCAGGCTCAGAACCATGTCGATATCGTGAATCATCAAGTCCAATACCACACTGACCTCGGTACCGCGAGGCGGCAGACCGGGTCGAGGCGGAGGATAGGGCGCCATGCGGTGGGATTCGATAAAGCGAGGATTGTCCGCCTTTTGCTCCAGGTAGGAAATCACCGGATTGAACCGTTCCACATGGCCCACTTGAACGATCAGATCATTGTCCTCGGCTTCTTTCAGCAAAGCGCGAGCCTGGTCGACCGTTTCGGTAATGGGTTTTTCCAGCAGAAGATGTTTCTTCTTCGCCAACATCTCCAAACCTACCTTGTGATGCAGGTTGGTGGGAACGGCAATACTGATCCCCTCCACGCGATCGGCCAGGTCCTCGACCTGATCATAAAAGGTAGTACCGACTTCCTCGGCGACGCGGCGCCCGGTTTCCTCATTCAGGTCATATACGCCTACCAAATCAGCTTGATCGCATTGGGTATAAAGCCTGGCGTGATGCCGGCCCAGCGCACCCACACCCAGGACGCCTACCTTTACCTTATCCGGCATGATCCCGACCTCCTAAACATTGTCGGCACATTGTCGCAAGGAAGTGCGGAAGTTGCAAGCGGTTCATTCACGTGACCGCGACAAGAGTAAGCGTCGGCTTGTCAGGGCCCAGATCGCTTTACGAAGCCCCAAAGACGAGCGGTTCGAGAGGCGGCCGGGCCGGCCCCTGTTTTTTTACCGGAAAGCTTCAGGCGGCCCGGCCGCCGCATCTTTTTTTACCGTGAATCAGGGGTCGGCC
>JASJCB010000176.1 GCA_030066195.1 Acidobacteriota bacterium | reverse complement strand
TGGGGGGGGGGTTGCACCGCATCGACCACGGTTTCGAAGGGCAGCTGGTCATGGGCGAAGGCGGCCAGGGCGGTGTCGCGACCTTGGGTCAGGATGTGGTCGAAGGATTGGGTGGTGTCCAGTTGGTGACGCAGGGCCACGGTGTTGATGAAGATGCCGATGAGCGGTTCCAGTTCCTTGCGACCGCGACCGGCCACGGGCGTGCCTACCACTACATCGTGTTGCCCGCTGTAGCGCTGTATCAACAGGGCGAAGGTGGTTTCCAGCACCATGAACAGGGACGCGCCCAAGCGTTTGCCGTGGTGTTCGGCGGCTTGCATGAGGCCCGCATCGGGCCGGAAGCGGTAGGTCGCGCCGCGGTCGCTACGCAGGGCGGGACGGGGATGGTCGGTGGGCAGGTTTAGCAGTTCCGGAGCGCCTCTTAGTGTATCGACCCAAAACGCCTTTTGTTTTTGGGCGCGGGGGCTGTTTGCCATTTGCTGCTGCCAGGCAGCGTAATCCGCGTATTGAATAGATAGGGGCGGCAGGTCGACGGGTTTGTCCGACATAACGGCAGTGTAGAAGGCACCTAATTCTTGAATAGTAATCCCGATGGACCAGGCGTCGGACACAATGTGGTGCTTGACTATCGAGAGCACGTTCTCACGGTCGCTCAACTGGAAAAGATGAAGACGCATCAGTGGTCCGTCGGCCAAATGGAAGGGGTCGGTATTCAGCGTCTTCAATTGCTCTCTTAGCTGTGCTTCTGTGGTGGTCATCACGGGAATAGTGACGGGACCGGCAGGTGCAATGTGCTGCGACGGTTCACCATCTGTGTCAGGGAAGGTAGTGCGCAGAATCTCATGCCTTTCGAGCAGGGCTGCCGCGGCTTTTTCCAACGCGGCATGATCAAGTTGGCCGCGCATGCGGTAAGCCCCCGCCATATTGTAAGTCGGTTTACCGGCTTCCCACTGATCCAAAAACCACAAACGGCGTTGCGGAGAACTGAGAACCATAGGCTGATCGCGGGGAACGGGCTGGATGGCGGCTTCGGCTTCGCGCGCCTCGGTGCGGGCTTGCAGGAAGGTCATGACCTCGTTTTTGCGCGATTTCAGTTCCTCGGCAAGTTCTTTGGTCATGGCACCTTTGGGTGCACGAACCCGGAACTGCGCGCCGTCCAACCAGACTTTGATATTTCTATCGGCCAGCGATGTCAACAGGCTTTCCACGGATGTCAAAATGCAAACTCCTCTTCGTCCTCGGTCATGGCCTCATCCGGCGCCGCGTACACATCGGTTTCCACGAGTGTTTCGATCACTGAGGCCAGACCCGCGACGGTAGGCCGGGCGAAAATGACGCCCAACGCCGGGGCCACCCCAAAGTTCTCTTGCAAACGGGCAATGACCTGGGTTGCCGAGAGCGAGTGCCCGCCCAATTCGAAGAATCCGTGGGTACGACCCACGCGGGGCAGGTTCAGGACATCCTGGAAAATGGCCGCGACCTGTTGCTCCGTTTCGTTGTGCGGCGCCACGTAGGCGGTCTGCACTGTTGCCAAACCCGGATGGGGCAGGGCCTTCCGATCCAGTTTGCCGTTGGCCGTCAGGGGCATGGCCTCCAGCACCATCAGGTGTGCGGGTACCATGTAATCGGGTAGGCGCGCCGATAGAAGACGCTGAAGCTTGGGCGTCAACTGCTTCAACAGTCGGCCTTGAGCCGGGTTGTTGGTCCAGCGGTTCGGCGTCCATTCGGTGGGGACGGACATGGCACGGGTGAGGGTTGGGTCACGTCGCAGCCAGGCGTCCATGGCGCCGGTGCGACTACCTTCGCTGAAGGACAGATCCATCTGATAGCCGCAGGACTCGGCCAACGCGTAGAGAGTTTCGGGGTTGACGGCTTCATCTTCCACGACAGGTTCGTTCAAAAGGGTGTTAACAATGGTCAGTCGCGCGTTGGGAATATCACGCAGCAGGAGGTTGTCGGTATCCCCCCGGTTCAAGCGCGTACGTAGGTCGTTCAGCGTGGCGCCATGCCAGTCCTCGGTCGGCAAGGGCGCGTGGTTCGCGGGCGCTTCGCCCAAATCCAGAATGACATCGTAGCGAAAGCGGGTCAGTTCGTTCACATCCTCGCCCCGTTTCAGTTGGAAGCGTACGTCGGCAATGCCCCTCAGACGATGTTGTAGCGCCGGGAAGAACGCCGGATCGACCAGCAACTCGGTCTCACCGCGAACCTGTTCACGCAAGCGCCGACTGAAATCATCGACTGACAGTTTGGGGTTGCGGAAGTCCAGAATGGAAGCGTGGAAATGATCCAGCAGATGATGAGCGCGCACATCGCCTACGAAGATGCGACCATCGGGCGACATGGACTCGATCAGGTTTTGGAGCACGGTTTCCAGATAGGCTGCATCCGGGAAGTATTGAATAACCGAGTTCAGTATCACGGTATCCACATCATCCAAGGGACCGGGATTGTGCGCCGGTGCGTGACGCAGGCTGACGCGGGATTCGTCCAAGCCCGCGCCGCTGAGATGGTCGCGGATATAATCCAGACCAGTGGTAGAAATATCCACCCCGGTGTAGTGGGTGCAATGGGGCGCAATGCGGAAGAGCAGCATGCCCGTACCACAGCCTATTTCCAGCACGCTTTGCGGCTTTTCGGCAAGCACCCGGTCTACCGTGGTCTCAACCCAGTGACGCATGGCAGGTCGTGGGATGGGTTGTCCGTCGTAACTGTTGTTCCAGCCGCTCAGGTTAAGCGTTGGGTCATCGCCGATATCCTCGGCAGCATAGGCATCGCTCCATACCTGAGCCCATTCGGTTACCTGGCTTTCGCCCGATGCATCCGCATCGGGATGAACCGTCACATAGCCCGCCAGTTGCACATCGCCGGCGGCCATCTCGCGTGCCACCACCACGGAGCGGTCCACCTCGGCTGCCTCATTGAGCACGGCTTCGATTTCGCCCAACTCTATGCGGAAACCGCGAATTTTGACCTGATGATCGATGCGGCCCAAGAAGGCGACATCGCCCGAAGGAAGCAGGCGCGCTAAATCACCGGTGCGGTAGAGGCGTTGACCACTGCCGCTGAAGGGACAGGGAATGAAGGTTTGCGCCGTCAGTTGAGATCGGTTGCGGTAGCCCTGCGCCAGGCCCTCACCACCGATGTAGAGTTCGCCGGGTACACCTATGGGCAAGGGCTCCAGGTTGCGGTCCAGAATATAGATGCGGGTGTTTGCAACGGCCTTGCCAATGGGTTCGTTGCCCTCACGGTTACCCACCCCGGCCGGGTCCAGTTCACGGACGGCGCTCCAAATGGTGGTTTCCGTAGGACCGTAAAGGTTCCAGACGCGATCGGCCCGAGCAATCAGTTCGCGCGCCAGGTCCGCCGGCATGGCCTCGCCGCCGCACAGGGCTGTGAAGCCGGGGCTGCGTTGCCAGCCGGCAGCTAGTATCAGTTTCCAGGTCGCGGGGGTAGCTTGCATGACGGTGATACGGTGACGCTCGATCAATTCCAGGAGGCGTGCACCGTCGGCCGCGTCTTTCCTGGTTGCCAGGACGATGCAGGCGCCGGTGATCAGCGGGAGGTAACATTCCAAACCGGCGATATCGAAGGAGATGGTGGTCACCGCCAACAGCCGATCCGCTGCACTGAGACCCGGACGTTGCGCCATGGTTTGTAGGAAATTGCGTAAGGGACGATGTCCCACGGCAACGCCCTTGGGTTTGCCGGTGGAACCGGAGGTATAGAGGATATAGGCCGTATCGACCGGCGTGGCGACGGGTCCGGGTTCAGCCGGAGCGTGGGGGGCGTCCAGGTAGACAGCCGGCACATCGGGCGCGGGCGAGGATTCGGCCGGATGCCGTAAGGTAAGCATGGCCGCCAGATTCGCATCCCGGGCCATGAAGGCAAGGCGGTCGGCGGGGAAGGCCGGGTCCAGGGGGACATAAGCCGCGCCGGCGATCATGCAGGCAAGCAAACCGGGCAGCAACTCGGGCACCCGTTCCGCGTAAATACCCACGGTATCGCCGCGCTTGACACCGCGGGCCTGTAAGGCCGCGGCCAACGCACGGGCACGCGCCGCCAGTTCCCGATAGGTCCAAAGTAGTTCGTCCTGCTGCAAGGCCGTCGCGTCACCGTCAGCGACGGCTCGAGCGGCGATCAGGTCCCAGGTGGTTTGTTCGTCCAGCGGAACATCGGTCTGATTGCCCGTGCTTAGGATCTCGGCGCGTTCCTCGGCGCTGAGCAAGGCCAGGGTATCGACGGGAACCTCGGGATGCGCAACCGCTGCCTCGAGCAGCGTGCGATAGCACACGGCCATGCGTTCCATGGTGGATGCGTCGAAAAGATCGGTATTGTATTCGAAAGCGCATTCCAGTCGGTTGTTCTTTTCCTCGATGAAGAGGGTCAGGTCGAACATGGCCGTGTCATGGGCAACCGGCTTGCTTTCCAGGGATACCTCGGGCAGGTCACGCAGCGCCATATCCGCGTTTTGCAGAATGAACATGACCTGGAAGAGGGGCGTGTGGCTGAGGCTGCGTTCGGGTTGCAGCACTTCGACCAGGCGATCGAAGGGTAGATCCTGGTTGCTGAAGGCGCCCAGGCTCTCCTCACGCACGTGGGCCAATAGTTCGTGGAAACCGAGCCTGCTGGAAAGATCCGTGCGCAGGACCAACGAGTTGACGAAGAAACCGATCAGCGGTTCCAGTTCGGCGCGATTGCGACCTGCCACGGGGGTACCCACACAGATGTCGTGCTGTCCGGAGTAGCGCGACAGCAGCAGGGCAAAGCCCGCGTGCAGCACCATGAACAGGGTGGCGTCCCGCGCCCGGCCCAATTGGGTCAGCTTTTCAAGCAGGTCGCCGTCCAGGTTGAAATAAGCCTTGGCGCCGCTGAAGGACTGAATCGGCGGGCGCGGTCGATCCGTGGGCAACTCCAGCAAGGCGGGTGCGCCGGTCAGATATTCTACCCACCACGCCTGTTGATCGCCCAGGGAATCCATGCGTTCGATTTGCCAGCCCGCGTAGTCCGCGTATTGGATGGGCAGCGGCGGCAAGGGATCGGGTTGATCATTCCGGTAAGCTTCGTACAGGGCCGTCAGGTCGCGAATGGCCACTCCGATGGACCAGCCGTCCGAAATAATATGATGCTTGGTCACCACCAGGAGATGTTCCTCGGCGGCCAGACGCAGCAGGGTCAGGCGGATGAGCGGTGCCCGCGTGAGATCGTAGGGTCGCAACGCTTCACGGTTCCCGATTTGTGCGGCCGCCTCATCTCTCTGGTCCGCGGGCAGCGTGCTCAGATCGATGGTGGTGACGGCTGTTTCCCAGGTATCCAAGATCTGCTGGCGAGGCTTGCCGTTCTCTGCCGGGAAACCGGTGCGCAGGGTTTCGTGCCGTTGGATCAGGGTATCCAGGGCGCGTTCCAGGGCTACCGTGGCGATGGGACCCGCCATATGCAGGGATTCCTTCATATTGTAGGTAGCACCCGCGCCTTCCAGTTGGTCCAGGAACCACAGGCGCTGTTGGGAGAAGGAAAGCGGCAGCACGGCCTCCCGGCTGATTCGGGGAATGGCGTCCAGCACGACACCGTCAACACCTTGATCGATACGCCGCGCCAGCGCGGCCAGAATGGGGTGTTCGAAAAGTTCCTTGATGGGCGGTGCGCTGTCAAAGACCTGACCCAAGCGGGCGTGTACTCTGGTGACCAATAAACTATCGCCGCCCAACATGAAAAAGTGATCGTTGACGCCGATACGGCCGAGACCCAAAACCTCGCGCCAAATGGCGACCAGGCGACGTTCGGTTTCACTTAAGGGACCGTCTTCCTGAATCTCATCCACTTCGAACGTATCCGCCTCCGTGAGCTCCATGGATGTTTGGGTGGTCATGGGCACGGCATCTACCCAGTAGCGTTTGCGCTGGAACGGATAGCCGGGCAACGGCACCCGATAACGTTGTTCGCCATAATGATAGGCCCGCCAGTCTACCCGGTAGCCGCTCAACCACAACTGACCCAAGGCTTCAAGCGCCGCCTCAGCATCGGTGCGTTCATCGTGCGGGTGGTGCATGGCGCCCACGGCCGCGTGTGCTTCGTCATCAAAGGCGGGATGACGGCGTACCAGACTGGTCAAGGCTTGACCCGGTCCCATTTCCAAGAAGATGCGGTGAGGATTGGAAGCCAGCAGCGTAAAGCCGTCGCTGAAGCGCACGGTGCGGCGCATCTGGCGCACCCAATAGTCCGGGCTGGTGGCTTCTTCAGCAGAGATCCAGGCCCCGGTTTCGCAAGAGATGTAGGGCAGTTCGGGCGCTTGAAGGTTGCGTTGCGCCACAAAATCCCGGAAGCGACCCATGACCGGGTCCAGCAGTGAGGAATGGCCCGCCATGGGAATGGACAGGCGTCGGAAATCGATACCCGCCTCGGTCAAGCGTGTTTCCAAAGCGTCGATCGAGTGGGCAGGGCCGGAAGCGGTGCAGCGCGAGGGGCCGTTGACCGCCGCCACCGTGAGATCCGGGGTGAGGAAAGGTAGGAGGGTTTCCTCGGCGGTCTCGACCGCCGACATGCCGCCCGCACCGGCTTCCTCAAAGATCAAACCGCGATAGGCGGTCATGGCCAGTGCGTCTTCCAAAGACAAGACGCCGGCCAGACAGGCTGCGGTGTATTCTCCGTTGCTGTGGCCCATCAGGGCCTTGGGGAGGATGTTCCAGGAGAGGCAGAGTTGGGCCATGGCGTAGCCCGCGGTGAAGATAATCGCCGGTTGGTTGCGTGCCGCGCTCATGGTCTCGGCTGCTGCCGCTTCAGTGCCGGGTTCCGGGTACAACAGGTCTCGAATATCCAGGTCCAGATGGGCGCGGAGCATCTCGGCACATTTGTCGATGACATCTCGATACACGGGTTCGCTGTCGTAGAGGGCGCGGCCCATGTTGGGGTATTGGGTACCGCCGCCGGGGAGCAGGAAGATCACGTCCGGATTGGTGAGCGTTCGGTAGGTGGGCGTTTCCAGGGAAAGGCGCAACGCATCAGCGGCATCACTGCCGCTTGCCGTCGCTATACGGCGATGCGTCAGGGCAGCGCGACCCATTTGCAGCGTGTAGGCGATATCGGCCGGGGAGAGATTTTGTTGTGCTTCAATGAAGTCGGCTAGTTGGTGGGTCAGTTGGTCCAACGCCTTTTGGTTTTGTGCCGAGACAGGCAGTAGGAAATGATGCCGTTGCGTTTCCGAGGGTTTGGGTTCCGGTGCTTCGGCCACAATGGCGTGCGCATTGGTACCACCAATTCCGAAAGAGCTGACACCGGCTAGCCGAGGCCGTTCACTACGGGGCCAGGGGCGGGCGGTGTCGTTGACCTGGAAGGGGCCGAAATCGATTTTGGGATTGGGCTCTTTGAAATGGAGACTGGGTGGTAACAGACCGTTTTTCAGAGACAGGATCACCTTGATCAGTCCGGCAATGCCGGCGGCTGTGTCCAGATGGCCCATATTGCTCTTGACGGAACCCAAGGCGACGGCCTCATGGGTGCCGCCGTTTTGGCGCCAGGCCTGATTGAGCGCGGCCAGTTCGATGGGATCGCCTAGTTCCGTGCCGGTTCCGTGAGCTTCCACATAGTCGATATCCCGGGCCTGAACGCCCGCCCGTCGCATGGCTTCGCCGATCACCGTCGCCTGGCCTTCAATACCCGGTGCGGTGTAGCTGATTTTGTCGGTGCCGTCGTTGTTGACCGCACTACCGCGCAGCACTGCTTGGATGTGGTCGCCGTCGGCCAGTGCTGCTTTGAGGGGTTTCAGCACCACCACGCCTGCGCCGCTGCCGAAGAGGGTGCCGGACCCGTCGACGTCAAAGGTGCGCGTGTGCCCATCCGGCGAGGCAATCATGCCTTCCTGGTAGGGATAGCCTTCTGCCTGAGGTGAACGCACGGCCACACCACCGGCCAATGCCATTTCGCATTTGCCGGTGCGCAGGTTTTCGCAGGCCTGATCCACCGCCACCAGGGAGGTGGAGCAGCCGGTTTGGATACTGATGGCCGGTCCCTTCAGGCCCAGTTTGTAGGCAGTGCGGGTGGGCAGAAAATCTTTGTCGTTGGTGACCATGACCTGGAAGTTATCCGCGTTGAGGCGCGCACGGTTGGGAATGAGATTGTTTAATAGATAGGTGTTCATGCCTGCGCCGGCGAAAACGCCTACACGGTCCGGGGTGGTGCCGGGATCATAGCCGGCGTTTTCCAATGCGTGCCAGGCCAGTTCCAAGAAGACGCGATGCTGCGGGTCCAGCAGTTGGGCCTCGCGGGGCGTGAAGCCGAAGAAGGCCGCGTCGAAGGTCTCCGCGCCTTCCAGCATGGATGCCGCTTTAACGTAATTGGGGTTTTCCAGGGTTGCGGCATCGATGCCGGCGTCGCGCAACTGTTCATCGGTCAAGAAGGTGACGGCTTCCTTGCCTTCGGCCAGGTTTTGCCAGAACGCGGCCTCGTTCTCCGCGCCCGGAAAGCGACAGGCCAGACCGATCACGGCAATGGGTTCGTCCAAGGCAACCGAGTTGCGGCGCTTGTGCCTGCGTTTGGCCGGCGGCGGTGCGGCGGTGCGTTCGCCGCGAGAGCGAATGAATTCGGCCAGACCGTGAATGGTGGGATAGCGAAACAGCGTGATCATGGTCAGGTCGTCGCCGAACAGGGCTTGTAAGCGGGCGTGGGCACGGGCCAGTAGTAAGGAGTGGCCCCCCATTTCGAAGAAGCTCTGGTGAATACTCACGGTTTCCACTTCCAGAACCTCTTGCCAAATGGCGGCGATCTGTTCTTCTTCCTCGTTTTGGGGTGCGACCACGGGCGTGTCGGCGGTGGTGGCTTTGGTTTCCAGACGCGCCAATGCTTTGCGGTCGATTTTACCGGCACTGGTCAGCGGCATGGCATCCAACTCGATGAAGTCTGCAGGCACCATGTAGGCGGGTAGTTGTTGTAGCAGCACATTGCGCAGGTCGGCATGATCGCCCGGATTGCCGGTGGCGAAGGCCACCAGACGTGTCCCGCGAATCAGCACGGCGGCGCTGTTGATGGATGCTTGCAGGGTGAGCGCCGCTTCGATTTCGCCTAACTCGATGCGGTAGCCGCGCAACTTGACTTGATGATCGATACGGCCCAGGAAATCGATGCGGCCGTCCTTGCGCCAGGCGGCCAGATCGCCCGTGCGGTAGAGCCGTGCTCCGAAACCGTTGAAGGGATCAGGTATAAAACGTTCGGCGGTCAAGCGCGGTCGGTTCAGATAACCCCGCGTCACACCTTCGCCGCCAATGTGTAGCTCGCCCGGACTGCCGATGGGGCGCAGGCGCCCGTTGCGGTCAAGAATCTGCATGCTGGTATTGGCGACGGGCGTGCCTATGGTGACGGGTGGTTGCGTCACGGTGTCGACCGATGACCAGACGGTGGTTTCGGTAGGGCCGTACATATTGAAGATCTCGGCCCGCGTGACGCCGCGTAGTTCCGTCAACAGGGATTCGGGCAGCGCTTCGCCGCCCATGAGAATGGTTTCTATATCGCCCATGGCGCGGCGGGCGCGTGGGTCGGCCAGCAACAGGCGCATCATGGACGGCGTGCATTGCAGGCTCCGCACCTGGTAGCGTTCGACCTGGGCGGCGAAGCCATGATCGTCCGGCATACCCGCGTTGCTCAGTTCTCGCAGGGCGTTCAACCGGCGCAACCCTTCCAACGCGCTTTCCAGTGGAACGCCGAAGTCGATCAGACAGCCGATCTCGTCTACGCCGATGCCTTTCAGACGGTCCACCATAGCCAGGCAGGTTTCGGGCGTACCGAACAGGGCGCTGCTCTCGAAGAAACGATTGAACGCGTGGTCCAGCAGCATCTCGCGGTGTTCGTCGGCAAAGTCAGGACTGTCGGTATCCAGGCCCAGTTCCCGCGCCAGGCCTTTCATCAGACCGAAGCTGCGGTCCAGGTAGTTGCGGAAGGGCGCCCGCACGGTATCGCGCACCGCGTCGGCATCATCGCCCACGAAGGTGTGCAACATGAGGGTGACATAGGGTTCGCCCCGGTGGCCCGCGTTGCGCCAGGCGTCTTTGTAGATGCGGATCTTGCCTGCCAACTCGTCCACATGCTGGCCCAAGAGGTGGGTGAGCAGGTTGAGACCCAACTCACCGGCAATGCGGAAGGTTTCGGGACTGCCGGCGGCGGTCATCCATACCGGCAGCTCTTTTTGGATCGGTTTGGGATACACCGTAACATCAACCCAATCGCCCTGCCCGTTTTCGCGCCGAATGCTCTCGCCGCGCCACAGGGTGCGAATGGTTTCCAGGTCGCGCAGCATGACGCCTTTGTTGTCTTCATAATTCTCGGGCGACAACACGAAGTCATCGGCATTCCAACCCGAGGCGATGGAAATACCCGCACGGCCGCCGGAAAGGTTGTCCACCAGGGACCATTCTTCGGTCACACGAATAGGATCGTTCAAGGGCAGGACCACGCTGCCGGCGCGAATGCCCACATTGCGGGTCAAGGCGGCCACGGCTGCGCCGCTGACAGCGGGGTTGGGATACAGGCCGCCGAAGCTGTGGAAGTGGCGTTCGGGGGTCCACACCGAGTTGAAGCCGTGATCGTCGGCAAAACGCGCGCCGTCCATCAAGAGGCGGTATTTATCGTCGCCGTCCAGCGTGCTGTCCGCGAAGAAAAACAGGCCGAAATCCATGGGTTCGGCAGCATGGGCCATAGCGCCGGCGGGGCCGTGCAAGGCGCCGTTGCGCGTTGCCTGAATCACCACCTTACAACCCCGGCTCAAGGTCCACAAGAGTTCCAGGACCGAGATGTCGAAGCTCAAATTGGTGACGGCCGACCAGATTTGTAGGGTTTTGTCGGGGTTCAGTCCGGCTTCCATTGCTGCAAAGAAGTTCAGTGCATTGCGATGGGAAACCACGACGCCCTTGGGTTTACCCGTAGAACCCGAGGTATAAATGACATAGGCCGGATAATCGCTGTTCATGGCAACGGGTGTGGGATTGCCGGTCTCGGGAATCTGGGTGGGATCGATCTTGGGCGCTCGGGCATCGGCAAAACGCACGCCGGCCGGGCGGTCATGCAGAATGGCGCGTACCCCGGCGTCGGCAGTGACGGCGCACAGGCGTTCCGGCGGATGAGAAGGGTCCAACGGTAGATAGGCCGCACCACATTCCAGCACGCCTAACATGGCGGTCACCATGGTCACGGAGCGCTCGATACACACCGCTACCACGTCTCCGGGTTGAACGCCCAGGTGTTGCAGATGCGCGACTACCGCCCGAGCCTTGCGCCGCATGTCGCTGTAGGTGAGCACCTGATTCTCGAAAACCAGCGCGGGTTGGTTGTGGTGGATTTCGGCTTGCTCCGCGATGCGCTCATGGATGCACTGCTCGGCTGCAAAAGGCCGATCGGTTTGGTTCCAAGCGGCCAGGCGGTCGCGTTGCTCAGGGCCGAGGAGATCCCAATCGGCGGGGCGGGCGTCGGCATCGGCCAGGGCTGCGTCCAATATGGCGGTGTAGCGTTCGGCCCACGCGGCAATGGTGGCATCTTCAAACAGGTCGGTGTTGTAGTCAAATGAACCGTTAAGTTCGCCGCTGTTCCGGGCCAGGAAGAGGGTGACGTCGAACTGAGCCGTGCGGTGTTGCAGGGGCAGGGCTTCCAGTTGCAGTGCGCCCAGTTGGGCTTTCGCATTCTCCCGGCCCAGCGCAAACGCACCGGCGAGGCGTTCACCGGGGGCATCCAGCAGGGTGAACATGGTTTGAAACAGGGGGGAACGGGCGGGATCTCGTTCGGGTTGCAGTTCACGCACCAGCAGTTCAAAAGGCAGGGTACGGCGGCGCAACAAACGGCGACCCGATTCATGAACCTGGCGGAAGAGTTGGGCAAAGGTGGGGTTGTGTTCGAAGCGTGCGCGTTGCAACAAGGGGTTGACGAAATAGCCCAGCTCTCGACGCCATTCGGCTTTATCGCGTCCGGCGGTAGGCGTGCCCACACAGATATCGTCGCTACCGGAAAGCCGGTGCAGCAGTGCCTGGTAACAGGCCAGCATGACCACGTTCAGGGTGACACCGTGTTGTCGGGCCAGGGCCTTGAGGGCCTTGGTGCGCGTAGCGTCCAATTGAAAGGGGTAACTGAGCCCATGGTGGGTTTGGAACGCGGGCCGGGGCTTGTCAGTGGGTAGTTCCAGCACCCCGGAGAAATCGGCTAAATGGCCGCGCCACCAGTCGCGCAGTTCGCGTCCTTCTTCGCCGTCCATGGCTTTCTGCTGCCAGGCCACATAATCGTGGTAACTCGCTGCTTGGGGCTTGGGGGATTCGCCGGCGCAGAGGTTCCCCAAGTCGCGGAAGAAGAACAGCAGCGACTGAAAATCGCTGACAATGTGGTGGGCGCACAGCAGCACATGGGCGCCGTCAGGCAGGCCGGTCAACAGGACCACGCGCCAGAGGGGACCTTCCGACAAATTGAAGGGTCGGTTGGCCGCATCAGAAAGGTAGGCGGTGACCCGGGCGGGGTCCCAGCCATGCGCGTCATGCACTTCCATGATCAGCGGCAGTTCGGGGTGAACCTCCTGGCGGGGTTGACCGTCCAGATCGGAAAACGAGGTGCGTAGGGCATCGTGCCGCATCGACAAGGTGTCAATATGGGCCTGCAAAACCTCCGGTGGAGGCGGATCGACGATCCGGGTCACGAAGGATAAGTTATAGGCCGCACTACGCGGGCTCATGCGATATAGAAACCAGAGAGCACGCTGATTGTAAGACAAGGGAAAAACGCCGGGTTTCGCCATGGAATCACCGCTATCATGTGCTAAAGAAGTGGAGGGAGTCACTTTTCTGAGATAGAGCCAAACCGATACCGACCGATCCGTAAAAAGATCGGGTAGCAAATAGCCATAAAAAAGGAGAGTGAAATATGCAACAAATTAACGGGAAAAGCTTGTGAGTGAGCTTTTCAGCCGCATCAATTACTTTGTGATTCTAAGATATTTAAAGGGATATCACAAGATGGGTTTTTGGTTGCCCTCTTGAATAAAGCCGGGACATTTGCAGGACTCTGTGCATGCACCGCATGCTCATCACAAATATTCCAGGGGGTCAATATACCATGGACACCTTCTCCCCCGAAATCGACTCAGAGACCGTTCATGTAATGCCGTCAATTCGGCATTCTTGGGATTCGCATCGGCCGGAGCAAATGCCCTCCCGGGGTTGCTGGAACTGTCATTTTGAACCACTTGGAGGAGAGGCACATATAGGGCCGGTACTTCATCCGCCTGTGCTTTCGTTCCATCCAAGATGGTCTTCCCCGGACCGGGGTACAGACGACGACCTGTTGGCTTGTTGATCGAGAGTCTCGCTACTTGGACCTGGCCGCTCGGTTGCACCCGAATGCGCAACTGATCGCCGCGGATATTGAGGAAATCGAACCGGGTGATCTCTCCCCGGTCGACCTCTTGCACGTGACCTTACCGTGCACCCGCTTTAGTGTTGCAGAGCGTAACCGACAGAAATCCCATCCCGAGGCACAACCGGATGCGACTTCGGTTTGGGGTTTCTTGCGCCTACTCGAAACCCTGAACCCGGCGATACTGGTCTTTGAGAGTGTGGTAGCCGCAAGGAACAGCGCATCCTACTGCCTGATCCGCGCGGCCCTCCGTAAGATGGGTTATTGCCTGCACGCTGCCATTCTGGACAGCTTCCAGGCCGGGAGCGGGAGCTTGGAGTCCCGTCGCCGCCGGCAGTTGATCGCGGTATCTGCTGGGCTTGGTCAACCGAATATGTTTGAGATGCCCCGGTTCGAACCGGCGTATCGCACCCTGGCTGAAGCCTTGGAGCCGGTGCCCATCGACGGCGAGCTTCCTTACCTTGTCGCCAAGGAAGCCCACGACGGCGGTGCGTTCAAACGACAGTTGGTAAGTGAAGCATCGACCTATGTCGGGACGATAGGCGCCGGCTACCACAAAAGAAGAAGCAGTGAACCGATGCTCCAACATGCCGGCAAAGAACGACTCCTTACGCCCATGGAACATGCTCGGGCCAAGGGCGTACCGGAATCGATCGCAAGAACGTTTCTGGCCTGCATTTGCCCGTCCCTGGCCCATCGCATGTTGGGGCAAAGTATCTTGTGGAACCAGGGCAGAGCGATCGGACAAATCCTTGCCGGCAATCAAGGATCAAAAAAAGTGGGTCAATGGGAGCCCGCTCTTGGCGGTGCCCCCTGCAAGCGTTGCTTTGTCGATTCGGTGAGGGAGGCTCAGCAGCTATCATTATTTTAGGCATTCGCTCATTTCGGAAACCACCGTTAACTGGCATTCGCAAGTTGCTGCCTCATTGACGCGAAAGCATCAGACCGCAGATTTGGAAACCGACCGTTTGCCGAATATTTCGGAGTGATTCCACTAGGATAAGTTAGTTTGCCTCATTGAGGACCCTCGGTTATCCCCTGGGAAACAACCACGTTGATTGGCCATCCTCAGGTAAGTCGATTTATCACCGCTCATCACACCGCCACATGTTATGCTTGCCCTAATACCATCTACGAGGCTTTTTTCCGATGACATTCGATGTCGATCTTTGGAATGAACGGTGCCGTCAACCCGGTTTTCGAGGTAATTTTGAGGGGGTCTGTCTGCGCAACATGGTGCTCCGGGGCGCCGACTTTCGTGGCATTGAGCTGTTGCCCGAACAACTGGCTGGTGCGAACCTGACCCATGCCAAGGTGGAGATTGCCTTTCCCCTTTCCACTCTTGAGGCGACCGCCAAACACGCCCGAACCCTTTTGATCGTGCTAGTATTGGGCTGCGCCTACACCTGGTTGACTATATTCGACATTAACGATACCGAAATCGTGCTCAACACTGGCGCGGCTTCCTTACCCTTTATCAAGGCCGAAGTTCCGATCTTAGGGTTTTTCTATGTCACCCCGTTGATCCTGGTATGCGTGTTCGCCTATTTCCATCTTTACCTGGTGCATTACTGGCGGCTTTGGAACCAGATGCCTGCTGTCTTTCCCGATGGACAGGCCGCGGATGTGAAGGCCCCTTGGCAGATGGTGGCGATGGTGCGTTATGCCCTGCCCCTGTTGCCTATGCGGCCCTTCGACGGAATGCGCCTGGCCTCCGTGTGGTTCCTGACTTATGCCCTGGTTCCCTTCACCCTTCTGGGGATTGGGGTGATTTGTTTGTGTCGCCATGATGCGACCCTTTATGTCTGGCATGGTGGGTTATTGGTGATTGGAGTATGTCTGGCTGTTGCCTTCTTTCAGGGAGCTTTAGGAATTTTACGGCATCGTTCATATGATCGATCCTGGGTTGTGCTGGTGGGTATCTATGCTGCTTTCTTTATTATTCTGGGGTGGAGTTGGTTGATGCATACACCCCGCAGGGGACATTTTGTGTTGGCCGATGCCAACCTGGAAAATGTCGAACTGACACCTTTGCAGGAACGGTCCCTGGACCTGCAGTTCGCAGTCAATACTTTCGATATCGAGGGAGAGAGGGTCCCCATGGTTTTTTGTTCCCCCGGTGAATTCTTGATGGGGAGTCCCGAGGATGAACCCGGTCGGTATGATAATGAAATCCAGCATAGTGTTAGGTTGACCAGGGGGTTTTGGTTGGGTCAGACCGAGGTGACTGAGGCTTTATGGCGCGCCGTGATGGGTGATGGTGAAAGAATTTGGATACCGGCCAACGCCCGGAAGCCTGTCACGATGGTCTCCTGGGAGGACACACAAGCATTTTTCGAAAGAGTCAACAACCTTCCTGCTCATGGGAATTTTCGTCTTCCTACGGAGGCAGAGTGGGAGTACGCCTGCCGGGCTGGGACCAGGGGGGCTTTTGCCGGCATATTGGATAATTTGGCCTTTTATGAAGTTAACGGACTTGTTGCCAAAGATGTCGGTCGTAGATCGCCAAATTCATGGGGATTATATGATATGCATGGCAATGTTTTTGAATGGTGTCAGGATGGTTATGCCGCTTTTGATTCGGGATATGAGGATGGGGAATTAGCACAGCGCGGGAGGACGAATCCTGTAGGCACTGGCGAGGAGCGTGTGTTGCGCGGCGGTTGTTGGTTCAGCCTTTGCAGGAACGTGCGGTCGGCGTACCGCTTCAGAATCAGGCCCGATTTCCGTATTCGATACATTGGTTTCCGTCTGGCCCGTGGTCTTTAAAAGAGCACCCGGAGGCTCCGTCTTCGCGGGCGTCAAGAAACGAGCCTCATCCCTGGCAACCGTTCCCGGAACAGGTTCGGTAGCCAAATTGATAAGCCTCGCCCTGACCGCTGGGTGATGCACTAAGAAGCTCGCAAATCAGCGTGGGCTATACCGAATAGGACCGTTTTCTTTTTGGCGACATTTAGGCTCGAGAGAACCACACCATCTACGAGTTGACTACACTCCCAGTTTCTGAAGACTGACAACTTTTGAACTTGGAAGAGCATCTGGAATATGTGATAATCAGTCGTCAACTCTTGAGGTAGTTATGGACGTATTTCTCAGTCACAACAGTCAAGACAAAGCTAGTGTAGAAAAACTTGCTGAACGCCTTGATGATTTTGGATACCAAGTTTGGTTCGACAAATGGAACTTAGTGCCTGGTGATCCTTGGCAGGAAGAACTCGAAAAGGCTCTTGAAAAAGCTTCATGCGTTATCGTTTTTCTTGGAAAAAATTTGGGGCCATGGCACCACGAGGAAATTCGTACTGCGCTGGAAGATCGTATCAGAGGAAAGGGGCGAGTGGTACCAGTATTATTGCCGGGGAGCGCCAAACCTAGAGATAGAGAAATCCCTCGTTTTCTAAGGCGGCTCAGTTGGGTGAGTTTTGACAATCTTGACGACAATCACTCATTCTATCTGCTCACATGTGGTATAAAAGGCAAACCTCCGGGAAGGCCACCTTATCCATATGAATTGCTGAATGGAACAGATTTGAACCAAGAGAGGTTGAGACCTAAACTAGGAGCGAATGATTCCTGGTCAAAGTATTTACAAAGAATTATTAAAAAATACAAACAGAATTCATGGACAAAGAAACCAATCCCTATAAATATTTCTACTGATTCAGGTGAAATAAACAATGCCAAGATAGCACTTCTAGAGTGGAGCAAAGGACGTGGCTCTAGAATAAAATTCTTGATCGGTGATTTTGGAAGTGGAAAAACTGGATTAATTTATTGGCTTAGTTATGAAATCGCCCGCTCTCTATTATGCGAAGATGATGCCCTTCCAACTCCAATAATAATTTCACTTCGAAAAAGTCGAAACCTAATACCTAATACGATCGAAGAACTCAAATCAATATCTGAACTTCAACCACCAGATCAAATATACACTTTTGACAATCAGGAAAAAGTATTGCTAATGATCGATGGATTAGATGAGCTACTCAACCCAAGGGATGTCGACCGAACACCATACAAACGGGTACTTTCGGCAATATCGGAATTCTTTCCTAGTAACATTAGAATTCTCGTCGCATGCCGTACCGCCGCTTTTGAGCCGATTTCAGGACAGGTGAAATCAGCTTTTCCTAGAGACACTTTTTGTGACATAGAAAATGCTTTCCAGAGTGCAATTGAGGAAGATTTCTACAAGGCTGACACTTTCTATTTGTGCGACCTAAAGCCTGAGGATGGAGATGAATATCTTTTTCAAACTCCTGCTTCTAACCTCTGGCAAAATTATCGACATCAAAATTCCTACAAGCAATTAACTCGTTTACCTTTTATGGTCCGCTTGCTTGAAATGGCGCTGCCCGTTTTAACTCAAAGAGAGGGACATCCCGGGTTAGATTCGCTTTATCAGGCGGCCATTGAATCATGGCTCTCACTCGACTCGCGTACAAGTAAATATGATGTCCAGAAACTCTGTACTGTACTGGAGAACATTGCCAGGAAAAAACTATCTGAACCCGATATCTATGAGTATCTTGGGATTTTCTTGAATGCAGGAGTTATTAAACAAAGAGCATCCGGCAATCTTGAGTTCTCTCATTATTCTTTGTTTGAGTTTTTTATTGCACGCTCTTTAGCTACTGACTTACTAAGATATAATGCGGAATTCATTGCAAGACTAAATTTAATCGGTGGATATAATATAAATAGATTCCTAATTCCAATGCTTAGAAAGAAAATAAAAACACAGATGCCAGGAGAAAAGACCATTCGACAAAAATTTTTATTGAAGAATGGTGAAGAACGCTATATTTCAAAACCAGTTACAAATCAAGAGTTCAAAAACTTCCTGAAAGAAACTAAGTGGAGGAACAAAATAGGCTATGGAATCCACCCAGCCTTTGACTCCATTGATGGCATTTCATTTTCTTCAATCGTGGATGATAATCTCCAACCCGAAGGTCCATCTCAGCCAAGATTTGATGAAGAAAACAAGCCAATCACAACTATATCTTGGTATGACGCATACGAGTATTGTAGATGGGTCGGAGGTCGGTTGCTGAAAGATGAAGAAGCCATTTTCCTTAGAAAGTTGTTTGGCGATGACTTGAAGACTTATTTCTGGGGGTGGGATTGGCATGATGAGGTTCGCTCTTACATTGAAGTTCACAATCCTATTAAAGGGTCCAAAATTGGAGTTAACCCAGACTTTCGCCATTCTATGATTAGTTTCTGTGTCTCCTGGCCGGCCTCTTAACAAACAACTGTCACGGCTGGAAGGCGGTATTAGGAATAGGAGCTGCCCCTGTATACGGATTTCCCGTTAATCAACGAGCTAAAATGCCCCTCGTTTATGCACATATGCCCATATCCCCTATCGCCCCAACCTCTGACCTGACTAAGAGAGTACCAATTCTTCTTTCTTCGTAGTCACTCTCTGAAACCACTGCCTCCCAACAGTTTCCAAGGACTCCACGGCGGCCTCGACAGCCTCGGACCTAAAAGGCTAATATGCACCAAAGATAAAAACCGGCGTACTTTCCTTTAGTTGACGCCAGAAGCCCATCGGGCGAGGGCGATATTTCCTGTTTGGAAACTCATTGTGCACAGAATACCCTTCCCAAAATTTGATTTCCGTCCGGTATCAAGGGGTATCAAGGCTCTTCAGTCTTCCATTCCTCCACATCGTCGCCCTCTCCCCTTGATCCTTCCGATCATACGCGATCACCGCCGGTGCCGGTCGGTTGGCTTCACCGCAAGGCCGGCGCCTTCACTACGTTGCGGCACCGGTGCTTGCTTTTCCAGGAACCGGCCGGAACCGTCGCCGGCCGCGTGATTTCTCTCCAGATCAAGGGGAGGGCTCGGGTCCCTCCGTCTGGAGGTTTCTGATGATTACCTTGCGCGGCAAACGAAATCGCTTCCAAGTTCTTAATATCGTGGAAGGTACCGGCGCCAATTATCCGGGACTGTTTGTTTCGCCTGGCACCGAAGGCCGGAAGGCCGAAGACCTCTTTTTGTGGTTTCCCACGGCGAGACCACAAGATTTGGTGAATAAAGCCGCCTTGCTCCTGAAGCTCTCCATTGACCGGGGTTTCCTGCCTGGTCAAGACAGCGACGAACCGGCTTTGTTCAGCATGGAAACCACACCGGTCCATCTCTTCTTGCGCGAGGCGCTCATCGTGGCCGCGAACTGGAGTAACTCCCATGACCGCTCAAAACGGCTACACCAATCCCGATCCGGCCTATGCCGTCGGCGGCTTGTTCCGCTGCCGTCAGAATCCATAGTGCCCGTCAAGATGAGCACCGGTGTATTGTTCTTGAAGAATGTCGCCTCATTTGGTTGTATTATGCAGGTTTCGGTTAAATATCATCACTTTTTTGTCGAAAAGGCCTCTTTGATTGACGCCGAGGGGTACTTTGCCCGAGAACGGGACCGGTTAACACGCGTCGGGGTGGTTCCGTTCTTGGGAACAGGACCGTCTTCGGGGTCGGAGACCGGTTCCGTTCCCGGGATTGGTTATACCTGAACAACCCGGAGGCGGTTCCAATCCCAGAAAAGTGCCCAACGAACCATCAACCCGGGTTGTTTTTCGCGGAAATGCGTCCGAGCTTCTCGACCGGGGAGGCTCCGGACCCGGTACGAAGTTGTGAAATCGGTGGCCCACGGCGCCGATTTCGAGAAAAGATACGGCTTCGTGAGTTCTCGGCATCCGGTTTTCGGGCTCTAAACTCTTTTTCATGCATGGAAAGTCCGATTCCCGGCCGTCGTATTGTATTTTTCATTTTGACAACACTACTGCCCGAGAACGTTGCTACGTTTCGTTTTCAACCCGGTTATGTCGCCGGAAATGGAACCGATGTCAAGCGGCTGTAATTGCGGTTCGCCTGCACAGGAAAAGCAGTGGGGTTCCGTTGCCGGAACCCCTGGTTTCCAAGGCCGCTGCCCTTGTTCTTTAAGGGCACTGGAGTGGTTGAATGCCGTGAGGGGTCACCACGCCGGGTCTCCCGTTGATGGATCAGTCCGTCGCGAACTAGCCGATAACGGTTTTGGAGGTTCAAGCGGTTGCATCCGTTCCAGAAGATGAGGTTCATCATTGTGTAGACGCCCCTCCTGCCTGAGGTCCAGGAATACCGATCCGAATATTGGGCGAGTAGTTGTCGGTTTCTCCGCATGGCGCGGATGGGACCGGTGATTCGGTTTGCCGACGGTCGTCATGCCGCCTGGTCAGGATGCGCCCAGGCGAATGATGCAAGGGTTCCGATGGAGGTGAGTTGCACCCGGTCCAGGAAAAATCATGCCCATCCTGCCTTCTCCGGGAAGCGGGAAGCTTTCTTCGGAGCGACTTGAGGAAGATTCAGCCATGGTTTCGGTGATTCGTTCGCGTCTGTACAGGAAGGCGCTGTTGATGTTGAGGATAGGAAAAAGCAGCCTTCGACGGCGTAAGGCCCGATCGGTTTGATATGCGTCTTTTTGTTTTCCACGATATGTCCGGGGAGTTTGAAATAGCCGGATTCCAAACCCAGGTATTCCCATTTCAAATGACGGGCTTCTCCGTTGCGCATGCCCAGGAAAAGGCTGACGAGATATAGCCGCATCATCAGCCTCGCGCCCTTGGAAAGGTCCCTGTTGTCTTTCATGTCTTCCGCATGGGTAATAAACCGGCCGACGTGACTGAAGGGAATGACAATCTTCTTTCGGTCCAGCTTGAACATTTTGAGGATGCTGATCAGTTTGAGGGGGTTTCCCGGGCAGGAAATCCCCTGACTGTCGGCATAATCTTTGGCCGTGTTCCAAATGGCGCGAATGAGTTTCAGGCAATCAACCGCCCGAGAGTTGGAGACTTGCAGCGCAATTTGGTGCGCCTGCTTGATGAGATCTTCCACCTTGAGATCATCAAGAGAGGTGTTT
>JASJCB010000175.1 GCA_030066195.1 Acidobacteriota bacterium | reverse complement strand
CCGCCTATCAAAATTCTCTCGCGAAGTACCCGGTGTCCGGGCCGCCCTTCAAAAACCGGCGGAAAATTTGCTGTCGCCCCGGCCGCCTATCAAAATTCTCTCGCAAAGTGCCCGGTGCCCGGGCCGCCCCTCAAAAACCGGCGGAAAATTTGCTGTCGCCCCAGCTGCCAGGTGGTTCAATATCCGGCACTTTTCCATTACCCTGCCCGAGCTTATTGAGAATTTGCGAAAAACGTTGTCGCCGCGCGCGGGGAGTCCGTTTTTCGTGTCAGAAGGTTGTGTCCGAACTCGGGGAGCCTGTTTTTCGGGTCTGCGATGAATGTCCCGAACGGCTCATCGCCGGGTGTCAAGTTGTGAAGAAATCTGGTTGCGGTTCCTATCCTCGCCCGAGTAAAGGTCTCTTTCGATTCCAAAAATCACGATGCTGTGTTTTGACTCAAGTGTAATGCGTTAGACCGGTGTATAATAGCCGGTTCGGGCCGGCGGCCCCTATCCAGTTTCGGAGTCTGTCATGTCTTCCCAGCCTTCTTTTGCCATTCACACCATGGGGTGTAAACTCAACTTCTACGACAGCGAGGCCATGGCCGCCGGGCTGGAGGATGCCGGTTTCACCCGTTGCACCGACTGGCAGCAAGCCGACCTGGCCGTTTTGAACACCTGCACCGTGACCAACAGCAGCGATGCCGAGTCCCGTAACCTGATACGCAAATACCGCCGGCGCAACCAAAACGGGTTCCTGGTGGTTACCGGCTGTTACGCCCAAGCCAAATCCGCCGATATCCGCGCCATGGAAGAGGTGGACCTGGTTACCACCAATGTGGACAAATACAATGTCGCGCCCATTGTCAAAGCCTTTCGCGGGGCCGGGGAACTGTTTCACGAGGCGCATGACATCATGGAAAAGCGTCCTGCCGAATACCGCATCCTGGATTCCTTCGCTTCCAAAACCAGGGCCTTTATCAAGATCCAAGACGGCTGTAACCTGCGTTGCGCCTACTGCATCATACCCTTCGTGCGCGGCAACAACCGATCGGTGCCCATTCCCGCGGTCCTGGAACAATTACAGGTTCTGGAAGACAAGGGCGTTCAAGAAGTGGTGCTGACCGGCATTCACATCGGCACCTGGGGCCGTGACTTCCGCCCCCGTAAACACCTCAACGATCTGCTTGCCGCGATTGAAGCATCGCCGCTCAAATTGTGGATTCGCATCTCCTCACTGGACTCCCCGGAGATCCCCGATGAAATGATCGAGTTGATGCGTCACAGCAAACAAATCGTGCCCCACCTTCACGTTCCTTTACAGGCCGGTCACGACCGCACCTTGCGCCGCATGCGCCGCATCTACACTACAACCCAATTCCGCGAGCGCATCCTTAAATTAAAGGAAGCCATGCCCCACATCTGCCTGGGCGCCGACGTGATCGTGGGTTTCCCGGGAGAGATCGAGGAAGAGTTCGCCGGTACCGAGGCTTTCCTGGAAAGCATTCCCATGGACTACCTCCATGTCTTTCCCTACAGCAACCGCACGGGTACGGCCGCATCCAAATTCCCCGATCAGGTCAACGGTCGCATCATTAAAAACAGGGGCCGCATCCTGCGCGAGTTTTCCGAGCGGCGCAAACAGGAACACTACCGGCGTCACATCGGGCAAACACGTCCGGCAATTGTTCTGCCCAAGGCCCTCGACGGCAAGCCCTACAGCGTCTTGACCGATAATTACATCGAAATGGGTATCGATGTCCCCGGCGAAATGGTGGGCAAAAGGATCGAAGTCACGCTCGGCCGGGAAATTCTAACACGTTGGCAGCCCGAAAAAGACCTGGCCTTTGCCGTGTAAGACCGGCCCATTCAGGGAAAACCGCTCAGCAGTTGGATCAGGTCCTCGTTGTGTTGGGCTCTGGCGATGTCCAGGGCATTGCGGCCGTCGTTTGCCTTTTCCATGGGACTGAGCCCGTGTTTCAGCAGTAGTTTGACCGTATCCACCTGGTTTTTATCTACCGCCAACATGAGCGCGTTCAAGCCGAACTTGTTTCTGCTGTTGGGGTTCGCCGCCGCCATCAACAGCAGGTTCATGGTGTCTACCCGGCCGGCCATGGCCGCGTGCATCAGTGCTGTATTGCCGTATTTGTCGGCGAAATCGATTTCCGCACCCTTCGAAATCAGGTTGTGCACCGCATCCGTGTCCCCGCGCGAGGCCATTTCCAGCAAGCGCTCGCCCACGTTCAGGTCACGTGCCGCTTTGGTGACTTCTTGTTTCTCGAATATCTGATAGCGGAATAAATGCGCCCCGCATTGAGTGCAGTAACCGTTGATGCCCAGCAGCGGAAATCGGTAATGGTCGCAGACGACACAGGTTCCGGCGCGGGCGCGCATGTACAGGCCGATGATGACCAACACGAACAGAAAGCTGCCGAAGATGGTGTCGTCCATGGCCAGGCCCATGGGGTAGATCCCTTCTTGATTGAGGTCCCGTAACATCAACAGGGCCGCGGAGCCTATTAATAGGATGAAACCGCTCATGAAGTAGTAGGCGTACTTGATTTTGTAGAGCTGAATGATCCGCGGGATATCCCGGGGCGAAGGCGCATATGCCCCATCGATCTTCTGCAATATCTTTTCTGCCATGAAGCCCCTCAATGCTTGAGTATGATGCGGTTATTCGGGGTCCTCATTATAACACGCCGCAAGAAGTTCTGACGGATTCCGCAAATTTTTCGTGGGAACCGGTTTGGGCAGGCTCGGAAGCGAGGCGCCGGGTTCAATTCCTTGTTTCAGGCCGTCTGAACCGCATCAATCATCGGACTCGTCGCCGGATGTTTCATTGCCGGCTTCTCGTTCCTCAACCTCGGATTGCGCAAGGATTTCACGCGCCTTGGCCACGTGGTCGTTGCTAACCAGCACATAGTTTTCGTGGGTGCTGTCGTAAAGGGTGGGGCTCTCTACGGTGACATCGATGCCATTGGCTTCCAACATGCCCGCCATCGCCTCGGCAGAAGCCCTGTCCAAAAATGTTCGTACAAGTTGCATTCCTTCGGTTACCATGGAATCCCCCTTTTACTCGTTCAGTTTAGTGCGGCAAAGCGAAAATTAGGCTTTGGTTAAAATATAGTTTAAAAAGGGATCGAAAGCAATCGGTCGAGACTTTTCCAGGTGGAACCGGGTTGTCTTTCGGCACTAACGACCACCTATAAAACGAGATAGGGGATAGTTACCAACCCTGAGCCGGCTTTTCATTTCCTCGATGATACGCCGCCCGGCGGGTAGTTGCTTCGAGGAAATCCATTTCCGCTTGAGTCGGCGGCGCGTAGTCGAAAGGCTTACGCTTTGGAACAGGGTTCGATTCTTATACAAAACCTGTACTAACCGAAGTCCGAATTCAGTCAACGTGGTGTGATAGTTGGCACTTCGACACTTTTTCACAAGGAAAAGCAATTTTATCGATTGACAAGACCCGGACAAACCGAATAATCTATGCTTTGTCTTTAGATGAATGTCTAATTCAATTGGGAATAGTGTCAATCTCATAGCTTTTAGTTTTGTTTTTTCTGATCTTCGGAGGACAGAAATGAATTTTTCCTGCAGTCCCGCCGGCCTCCGGCGGATGATGAGTGCTGTCTGCATTGTGCTCATGGCGGCCCTCGCCTTCGGCCAGGGCAATAACGGAAACAGTGACGGTCCTACGGTACTCCGTAATCCCGATGTTTCGCCCCCCACCTATCCTCGCGTTATCGATGTGGATCTCCGCGACCTGCCCAAAAGAGCCAAATGGTCTCCGGGCGAGGCCATCAAAGAAGTTCCCAAGCGTGTCTACAAAAACGCCCAGGAAACCAAGCCCAAGGGTCAAGTCGATAAACTGATGAGCGCTCAAGGCCGTGCACCTCAACGCGTTCTCAGCGGCCCCGCCAACAACTTGAACGGTCAGGGCTACACCGGCGTCAACCCTCCTGACACTGTCGGCGATGTCGGTAAAGACTACTACATCCAGTCGATCAACGGCAGCGGCGGCGCTGTCTACACCATCTATAACAAGAGCAACGGCAGCGTGGCCGCCGGTCCTTTCAGCATGGATGCCCTGGGCAGCGGCAACTGCGGCAGCGGCCTGGGCGACCCCATCATCCTCTATGATGAGTTGGCCGAGCGTTGGATGATTTCCGAATTCTCCAACAGCGGGAACCTGATGTGCGTGTACGTCTCGCAGACCAGCAACCCCATCTCCGGCGGTTGGTATAACTATTCGTTTGCCGGTAACAGCTTCCCTGACTACCCCAAATACGGTATCTGGCCGGATGCCTATTACGTGGGTACCAACGAAAGCACCATCGGTATCTATGCTTTTGACCGCAACGCCATGTTGAACGGTCAAGCCGCTACCTCTCAGCGTTTCTCCACCAGCGACCTTTCCGGTTTCGGCTTCCAGATGATTCCCCCCGTGGATCATAGCGGAACCGCGGCGCCTCCCGCTAACTCGCCCGGTCTCTTCATTCGCCATCGCGATACGGAAGTACACTCCGGCCTGACCGATGCAAGCAATGACTACCTGGAAATCTTCGAGTTCAACGTGGATTGGAACAACAGCAACAACTCCACCTTGACCGGTCCCACCCGTATTGCCATCAGCGAAATCGACAGCTCCCTTTGCGGCCTGACTTCCTTCGCTTGTATTCCTCAGCCCGGTTCTTCCACCACGCTGGATCCCTTGCGTGAAGTTGTGATGAACACCCCCACCTACCGCAACATGGGCGGCTACGAGGTCATCGTCGGCAACCTGGTCACCGATGTGAACGGCAACGACCGCGCCGGTATCCGTTGGTTCGAACTGCGCAACACCGGCAGCGGCTGGACCCTGTACCAGGAAGGCACCTACTCTCCCGACAGCGTCAACCGTTGGATGGGCGCCATCGCCATGGACGCCAGCGGCAACATCGCCCTGGGTTACAACGTGTCCGCTTCCTCCGGCACCTTCCCCGGTCTGCGTTACACCGGCCGTCTGGCCGGCGACACCCTGGGTGTGATGACCCAAGCCGAAACCGTGATCGTCAACGGTTCGGCCGCCAACGCTTCCAACCGCTACGGTGACTACGCCGCCATGGGCGTCGACCCCGTTGACGGCTGTACTTTCTGGTTCACCAGCCAGTACAACGTCGCCAGCCAGTGGAGCACCCGCATCGCCAGTTTCTCGTTCGACGAGTGCGGCTGCACGCCCACGAGCGCACCCACCGGTGTGTCCGCTACCGCCAACGGCAACAACAACATCGACGTCAGTTGGAACAGCGTCGCCGGCGCCACCAGCTACCGCATCTACCGCGCTGACGGCACCGGTTGCCCGGCCGGTTCCTACACCCAGATCGGTACTTCCACCACGACTTCCTTCAGTGACGGCACCGTTTCCGGCGGCATTTCCTACGCTTATGTAGTCACCGCCTACGTTGACGCCGAAAACTGTGAG
This sequence comes from Acidobacteriota bacterium, assembly GCA_030066195.1. Taxonomy (GTDB): domain Bacteria; phylum Acidobacteriota; class Holophagae; order Acanthopleuribacterales; family Acanthopleuribacteraceae; genus JASJCB01. Next base: position 15,834 of record JASJCB010000175.1, on the reverse strand, counting down.
TCCGAACAGAGCGCTTGCGATGCCGCCACGGCAACCGGCGCCTGCACCACGCCTCCGACCTTCGCGGGCGCCGATGCGGCCACCAACCTGCAAACCGCTCAGTGCGCCATCCAAGTTTCCTGGTCGGCCGGCACGGCCAACTGCGGCACCGGCGTTACCTACAACGTCTACCGCTCCACCACTTCCGGCTTCACGCCTTCCGGCGCCAACGCGATCACCAGCGGCGAAACCGGCCTGAGCTACACCGATACCACCGCTCAGAACGCCACCACCTACTACTACATCGTGCGTGCTGAAGACAGCAGCGGCAACGAAGACACCAACACCAACGAAGTATCCGGCGCGGCCAGCGGTCCTGACGCTATCGGCTTCTCCGACGACATGGAAAGCGGCAGCGGCAACTGGACGGCTTCCGGTTCCGGCGCGGGCGCCAACTGGACCCTGACTACCGCTCAGTCCAACTCGCCCAGCAACAGCTTCTTCGCCAACGATGCGGCCGGCGTATCCGACCGTTACCTGGATTCCATCAACGTGAACCTGCCCGCGGGCGCTCCCGCCCTGTTGCAGTTCTTCCACTTCTACAACACCGAGTCCGGTTTTGACGGCGGCGTGTTGGAAATCTCCACCGGCGGCGCTTACAGCGACATCGGCGCGAGCAACATCACCGAAAACGGCTACAACAGCACCATTTCCACCAGCTACAGCAGCCCCATCGGCGGTCGCCAGGCATGGTCCGGTAACTCCGGCGGCTTCATCCGCACCACGGTTGACCTGTCCAGCTATGCCGGCAACAGCGTCAGCATCCGCTTCCGCATGGCTTCCGACTCCTCCGTATCCGCCACCGGCTGGTACGTGGACGACGTAACCATCAGCGCCGGTTCCGACTGCACCACCGGCGGCGGCCCCGTTTGCACCTACGGCATCAGCCCGGCAAGCGCCAACTTCGGCGATACCGGCGGTAACGGCAGCGTTACGGTTTCGGCCAGCGACGCTTCCTGCGCCTGGACCGCTACCAGCAACAACGGTTGGATCACCATCACCTCCGGCGCTTCCGGCACCGGTAACGGTACGGTGAACTACAGCGTAGCCGCCAACACCTCCACCAGCAGCCGGAACGGCAGCATCACCATCGCCGGCCAGACTCACTCGGTCAGCCAGGCAGGTGCGCCTCCCGTCGGTTGGACCGTACTGACCTCGGATGATTTCGAGAGCGGCTGGGGTAACTGGAACGACGGCGGCAGCGACGTACGCCGTAGCGCCAACGACAGCGCCTACGCCCACCAGGGCACCTTCTGTGTCCGCCTGCGCGACAACTCCGGCGCGGCTTCGGCCATGTCTTCCGACCCGTTCGACGCCACCGGTTACAGCCAGATGCGCATCAGCTTCTGGTACTGGGCGCGCAGCATGGAAACCAACGAAAACTTCTTCGTTGAATTCTTTAACGGTTCGTCCTGGGTGGTAGTTGCCGACTACGTGGTCAACGTCGACTTCAGCAACAACAGCTTCTCCAACCCGACGGTGACCATCAACAGCGGTAGCGTCAACTTCGCTGCCAACTCTCGGTTCCGCATCCGTTGCGACGCCTCCGGCAACAGCGACTGGATCTATGTGGACGAAGTGGTTGTTGAGTACCAGTAATCCATAGAGGATCTATTCCAAGGAATGGATAAAGCGGCCCCCGGTCTTGTGCCGGGGGCCTTTTCCATCTATCATGATCTCCATAAAACACCGGAGACTGGGACGTGGCGACAGGCCGGAGCCAGGTCCAAGTCCCTCGCGGGACTGGAGGACAGACTAAGATGAAAAAGGAAACGGCCATGTATTCTATTCTATATCTCGCTCTGGCCCTCATTCCCCTTGACGCTCCCGCGCAAGAACACGGGGATTGGGTTATCGAGAAACTTACCTGGAAAGAGGAAGTTGCTACCGGCACACCGATCGAAATCGTCAACGAATACGGGGATATCCGTATCCGCAGCCACGGCCTGCCCAACCAGGTCGAAATCATCGCCAACAGCCAGCGCGTGAAAACCGACGAGCGCATGATCACCTTGGAGCCCCGCGAAGTGAACGGCGGCTGGGTGATCAACGTGGTCTACAAGGGCAAGGACGAGGATACGGTAAAAAAGCGCGGCAAGCGCCGCCTGGACCTGACCCTGCTGGTACCCCAGGGATCGCCGTTGACGGCAAAGACCTTCAAGGGGTTGTTGGAGGCCAAGGGTTTGGACGCCCACGCCGACCTGTACAGCGAACGCGGCAAGATCTTCCTGCGCACCAAGTCGAGCGCGCGGGTGGGCAGTCGCCAGGGCAATATTCGCACCGTGTTCCAGACGGTGAAATGGGCTCAGGCCTCTGAGTTCTACTCCATTTTGGGTAATATCGAAGTGGAACTGCCCGCCGATGCCTCGCTGAAAGTGACCGCGGCGACCGCGGGTCATATCACCTCGGACTACAGCATGGAGATTCAGCGGGATCGCAACACCTTCGTGAAGAATGCGAAGATCACCATCGATGACGGCAAGCACCAGTTGAACATCGACAACAAAGAGGGCGATGTACGCATCATCGAAGGCCGCTGGAACCCCAAGCAGAAATAAACCGAATCCACGAACAAGACAAAAGGAGCGGGCGGGCCGATCAATCAACGGCTGCCCGCTCCTTTTTGGTTCACTTTTTTATAGGGTCGGTCCCGGACCACGGCAAATTTTTGCATATTTGTTCGGGAACTAAACCAAATTGGGTTCCATACAGTTAAACTATTACCCGCGATCGCCTTTGCTCGGGAGGTTTATTTCATGTCTGCTAGAAAAGGTTCGTGTTTGAAAAGGGCCGTCATCGGCTGCGGCGGTATGATTGCCCTGTTTATCGTGGTGGGTCTGCTGCTTACACTGATCGGCTTTGCAACGCGCCCCGATGCAAGTAGTTTCCGGGACTTGGACGAGTCACAATCCGTGGGTCAGGTATACGAACCCTCTCAAATGCTGGGTGACGGCGGGCCGCCGCCCAAACCGGTACGGCTTCAGCTGGATTTGAATATGGTCCAGTTCCGCTTGAAGCCCCATGACCAGTCGGGTCAAATTCGGGTGGAAAGTAATTTCGACGAGGCTAATTTTGAATTGGCTACCGAGGTTGAGGAGAAGGACGATCACACGCTCTACAAGGTCCGTTTCAAAAACAAACGAACCGTATTGGGCATGCTGATCGGCGCTGCAACCGAGGATTTCGATCCCGACGAAGTGGAAAACCGGCTGACCCTTTACGTTCCTCGCGATTTACTGTTGGCAATCAACTACGATATCAGCATGGGCGACATCAGGTTGGATCTCAGCGGCCTGGCCGTGAGCGAGTTGGAGGGCAAGTTCTCCATGGGCGAATTCCGGGTGGAGATGGAAGAGCCCAATCAGATTCCCATGAAAACCCTGGACATCCGTAGCGAAATGGGCGAAACCCGCATCTACGATGCTCAGAACATGCGCTATACCGAGGGAAAAATCACCGGGAATATGGGCGGGATGCGCGTATCCCACAGCGGCCCCTATGCCGAGGACGCCAATTTGCGAGTCAAGATGTCCATGGGCGAAGTCAACGTACAAAGACCGCCGCGAACCAATTTCGATCAGCGCGTCATGGCCATGATGGGCGGCGTGCGCAAAGTGCGCGATGCCGAACCGAACCCCGAACTGCCTACCCTGACTCTTTCGGGAAAGGTCACCATGGGCGAATTTCGAACCACGCGGAACAACACAAGTCGACGCGAGACCAATCGCCTGTATGATCGCTTGACAAGCGAGCCGGACTGGGCGTCGGCCATGGTGGATTTTCGTGAGATGATCGCACAAAATCCCGCGAGAATGCCCGATGAAAGCAGCATTAATTCACTCGGTTACCGCTTGTTACGCGCCGACTATACCGATCAGGCCGTCGAGGTCTTCAAGCTCAACACGGAATGGTATCCCCAATACACCAATGGTTACGATAGTCTGGGCGAAGGTTACATGGTGGCCGGGAAGTATGAAGAGGCTATCGCCAATTACGAAATCGTGTTGGAGCGGGAACCCGGTAATGAAAATGCAACCCGGCAGTTAAGGCGCATTCGCGCCCGCATGGAATCTGCCGAGTAATGAACCGGCGGGTTGCGTTGCGACCCGTCTTACTTGATCAGGGTAAAGGTTTCCTTCCAGTGCGTTCGTGTCCAAAAAGTAAAGGGCACGCGCAGGTAGGACCAGATCAGGTCACCGCCTTGTAATTGGTGGCTGTTTTCGTCTTCGCCGTAGGACCACCAGACGAAATAGGCGCGACCCTCGATCAATTCTTTGGGAACCAGGCCCCAGGCCCTACTGTCGTAACTGCGGTTACGGTTGTCACCGATCATCAGGTAGAAACCCTCGGGAATGCGCATAACGCCGTCTTGGGAAGCCGCCGCCAGGCGGGCATTGACCGCATCGAAAGTTTCCTTGTCCAAGCTCTTATAGGAATACAGCGAACTCTTGGTTGCGGTAATGACCTCGTTCAGGGTCAGGGATTGTTCCTGCTGATAAATAGCGTTTTCCAAGCCGGGTTCGTGTTCGTGGTATCCCTTGGGATAGTAGCGGTTTTCCGGGTCCCTGCTGCCGCCTTTATCCTGGGGCAGCTTGTAGAAGGGATAGGCTTCTTTCAGTTCTCTGCCGTTGATATAGACCTGGTCATTCTTGATTTCAAAGGTATCCCCCGGCACGCCGATACAGCGTTTGATCCAGTCCTGGCGAGCGTTGTTGGGGTATTTGAAGACCACGATATCGCCCCGTTTCACGTCCCGGAAGGGAAAGATCTTCTTTTCGAAGTCGGAAGCATTATTGAAGATAAAGGTGTTGGCGGCAATATGATCGCCGATCAGGAGGGTGTTCTCCATGGACTGGGTCGGGATCTGGAAGTTCTGCCAGACGAATTTGGTAAAAAAGACCAAAAGCGCCAGACCGTAAAACAAGATTTCAAGGATTTCTCTGACCGGGCTGTGTTTGGGCTCATCCGGTTTCTTTTTCTTCGGTTTTTTCTTGAACAATTTCATGAACGGTAGATCCTTGCATATTTGTTGTCAGAACGGGCGGGCGCCGTCAAAGTGCCTCATTATAACAACTCAGAACATTTTGTACGGCAAAACTTCGTCAGGTTCCACCTGGTGACGACCAGCTAATTGCCGGCAGTAGTCGTTGTCTTTTCCTTTTCTTTAAAGAGGGAGAATCCGTTGCTGTACAACCCGCGGAGGACTCTCTCCGGCGTCATGGGGGCATGGAAGGGGACATCGGCTTGGGGATTCGCGGCCAGGATGGCGTTGTAGATGGCGAAATAGGCGCCGATGCCGTACATTAACGGCGGTTCGCCGATGGCCTTGGATTTCATGATCGCCAACGGGTGTCCGTTGTTATCCATAAAATGGACATGGATATGCCCGGGCGTCGCGTAGATATCCGGCACCTTATAGGTGGACAGGGCGTTTGATTGCAAGATGCCTTTTTCATCATAAATCACCTCTTCCATGGTCATCCACCCGATGCCTTGCACAATGCCGCCCTCAGTTTGGCCCAGATCGATAACGGGGTTCATGCTTTTGCCGTAATCATGGGACACGTACACATTATCGATCACATAGGTACCGCGTACGCAATCGACGGTCGCCTCGATCGCGGCAGCGCCGTAGACGTGGTAGGCAAAGGGCTGTCCCATCTCGATGTCTTTACTGAAATGCACTTGCGGGGTTGTGTAATGGGCTTGAGCACTCAAGCTGAGGCGTTCCTCGTAGGCCCTGCTTATCAATTCGTCCCAGGTCAGATCGGTTTTCTTTTTCATCGCGTATACGCTTTGGTCTCGCAAACTCAGGTCCGATCTGGAAATCTTGAGGATGTTCGCCGCCAATTGCAGTAATCGGTCGGTCAATCGGTAACACGCCTGTTCCAAAGCCTTGCCGTTTAGATCGGCGCCGGCGCTGGCGGCGGTGGGCGAGCTATTGGCGATGCGCGAGGTATTGGTTGTGTCGATATGAATCCTCTCGGCGGGCAGGCTGAGGGATCTCATCACCACCTGAACCATTTTGGTGTTTACACCCTGGCCCATTTCTACGGCGCCGGTGCTGATGCGCACGCTGCCGTCGGTGTAGATGTGAACCAGGGCCGATGCCTGATTCAGCATGGTTTTGGTGAACGAAATACCGAAACAGACGGGCATGACGGCCAGGCCTTTCTTTTTCAGTTTGTTTTTCTGATTGAATTTCTTGACTTGATCGTAGAGATTCCGGGTGCTGTAACGCAACCTCAGGTCCTCCCAACACGCTCTTGCCTCACAGCGCAACGCCCTTTGACCGTAAGGAAACTCCCGGCCTTCCTTGATGATATTATTTTGTTGGATGCATTCGGCAGTAACGCCCAGTTCACGAGCAGCGTGGGCAATCGCCGCCTCGATGACGAACATGCCCTGGGGTCCGCCGAAACCTCTGAATGCGGTGTTGGGCGGCAGGTTGGTTCGGCAACTGTAAGCGGTAGCGCGACAATTGGGAATATAATAAGCATTGGTGAAATGGAAGAGAGTGCGCTCCAATACTGCCGGCGAAAGATCGGCGGCCGCGCCGGCGTTTTGATAAAAGGTCACCTCATAGGCCTGAATCTTGTAATCGCGACCGACGGCAATGCGGTAATCCGCGCTGTAGGGATGGCGTTTGCCGGTCATATACATATCGTCCAGTCGATGCAGCACCAGTTTCACCGGGCGCCGGGTGATGTGAGCGGCCAAAGCGGCCAGGCAAGCGATGGGTGTGGCTTGATCTTCCTTACCGCCGAAACCGCCGCCCAAACGGGTGACGTCGACCTCTACCTGATGCATGGGCAGTCCCAGGACGCGTGAAATACCCCGTTGTACCTGTGTGGGACCCTGAGTTGAACTGTGCACATGCACGCCGCCGCTTTCGGTGGGAAAGGCATAGGCGCCCTGGGTTTCGATGTACAGGTGCTCCTGTCCGCCGGTTTCGGTAGAGCCTTCGAAAACCCGGCCGAAGTTATCGAAATAGTCATCAGGATTGCCGTTCTTGAAGGTTCGCGGTGCATGAATCAGGAGACCTTTAGCAGCAGCTTGCCTGGCGTCAGTCACCACGGGCAACGGCTGGATTTCCAATTTGATTTCTTCTCTGGCGGCCCTGGCAAGTTCATCGGTTTCCGCCACGATCAGAGCCGTTGGTTGCCCGCGATAGTGAACCTTGCCGGAAGCGAGGAGAGGCTCGTCTGGTAAGATGTTGCCGATTTGATTCTCGCCGGGAATATCTTGCGCCGTAATCACCGCATGAACACCGGTACAAGCCAGGGCCTTATCCAAATCGATGAATTTGATTGTTCCATGGGCATAGGGGGAGGCAAAGATTGCGGCATGTAGGGTCTTTTCGCGCAGGGGCAGGTCATCCAGATAAAGGGATTCACCGCGAACATGGGTCAAGCTGTCGATATGTTTCATACGTTCGCCTCCACCGGACACAGTTGGGGAAATAATTCCAGAAAGTGGGCCGTGATCAATTGTTTTAACAGCAGGCGTTTGTATTCGGCGGACCCGCGAGCGTCACTGATTGGACTGATCTCGTTCTCGGCCGCGGCGGTTACTTCTTCGATAAGTGCATGACCGGGTTTGCGGCCCGCCGTCAGAGCAGAAGCTTTGTTCAATACCATGGGAACGGGGCTGACGCCGCCCGCGGAGAAAACGGCTTTACGAATCACTCCGTCCACCACCCGCATGCGCACGGCCGTGTTGACCGAGGCAATATCTAAATGGGTGCGTTTGCAAACCTTTTCGAAATTGAACAGATCTTTCTCATCGCTGATTCGAAACCGCAGACTTTCGACAATTTCGCCGGGTCCAAGATCCAACAGCTTGTATCCCTTATAGAAATCGGCAAGGCGAATCGTGCGTTTTTCATCTTGCTGCAGCAAGTCAAGTCGACTCTCCAAAGCCAGAAAGAAAATGGTCATATCGCCGATGGGCGATGCGTTGACCAGGTTGCCGCCGATGGTCGCCATGTTGCGAATGGGCGTAGACGAGACCAGTTTCATTGCCCGGTCAAGAGACGGGAAACTGGCCGCGAATTCCGTTGATTCCCAAAGGTCGGTCACGGTGGCGGCCGCGCCGACACTTATTTCATCGTCGACCTGTTTGACCTCGCGTAGTCGCGGGTTGTCGAAGATGTAACGGTCCCGACGCTCGCTCATCTCTTCAGGCCGTTGCACGTACAGGTCGGTGCCTCCGCCCACAATGTAAGCCTGTTTCGCAACGTCCGGTTGAGCCGATTTTTCCCGTAAAGCCCTCAGGCGTTCCGGGATGGTTTGGAAATAATCGGGCAGATAGCCGTTTTCAACCAGGCGCTCCAGGCGGTTTTCCTCACCCAGTTCGGCCAGCTCCCCGGCAATCGCCGCGGCGGCGCGCTCAATGGATTTGTAGCCGGTACAGCGGCAGATATTGCCGTCCACCGACGCAATCGCGCGGGCTTCGTCAGGCTTTTTTTCACCCAGGCAGAATCCCACCAGCGAAACCACGAAGCCCACCGTACAAAACCCGCATTGGGTGGCGCCGTGTTCTATCATGGCCCGCTGCACCGGCGTGGGGTCTTTACGGTTCAAGCCTTCGATGGTTACGATGTGTTTTCCATGAGCATTGGCCAGCGGCATCAGGCAGGAAGTCATGGATCGATAGCGAATGCCCTCACCGTGCGGTTCGCCTACCAGAATATTGCAAGCACCGCAATCACCTTCGCGACAGCCGATCTTGGTGCCGATCAGCCGGGAATGAATTCTGATGTAATCCAAAAGAATACTCCCGGGCGGCAATGAGGAAACTACTTCCCGGTGGTTGAGTATAAAAGCAATACCTGTCATGAGGGGTCTCCATATCAAGGGATCTGCCGTCGACCGGTAAATAATTGTAGCGCATGGAAAGATCCAAGAGGAAACCTAATCCGCTATTTTTTACCGAATAGCGTTGATTAGCGGCATTCAGCACATTTTTTCGCGTGGTAATTGTCGAAAGCGTGGATGATCCCCTGATAACAGATATTATTGGGATGTGAAGCCTCGCGATGCGGCTTTTTTCATGTTTCGTTCGAGAATTATTGGTCTCGATCGTTATACCTGATGAACGCCGATTTGGAGGAGCTTCATGGCGGATTGCAACCAGTTGGTCAGCGACGCGCACACATTACGAAAAACCCCTGTTACGACGCGAATAATTACCGCACCGACTTCCTGTCCCCGGTAGAGCGGACGGGTCGTTTGGTGAAACCCTGACTCGGCATAACCGGCGTTCAAGTTGAGGCATACCCACACAAACTAATGTGGGAGCATGTCTTTCGTCATTTCTTGATCAAGCGAAGCAAGAACAGTAAAACCAGGGCGCCGAGCGTAGCGGATACAATCGAACCCACCAGACCGGGTAGTCGAAGACCGACCATGGGCAAAAGAAAACCACCCAAGATGGCGCCGAAAACACCGATTACCAGATTACCGACCAATCCGAAACCGGCGCCTTTGGTCAATTGACCGGCAAGCCAGCCCGCAATAAGGCCGATAATCAGCATTGCAATCAATCCGGACATGGGATCTCCTCCAGGAAAATTTGGCTCATCATACCACATGGCGGGGGAGAGTCCGCGTTTCCCCATCCACTTTTTAGCTTGGCTTTTACCGCGCCGCCATGTAGATTGTCGTCTTGGAGGTGGTTGGCGGCTGGTGCCGCCCGCGGTCTTCAAAACCGTTGGTTTCATGGTCTGCCATGGAACGGTGGGTTCGATTCCCGCGCACTTCCGCCAATATTGAACGAGGTTCTCTCATGCGACGTGCCCTACTTCTGGTGCTTTCCCTGGCTCTGTTACTCAGCGCTTGCGGCAAGAAAGCCGCACCGCAACCCATTGAAAAAGAAGCCCCGAAGACGGAGACCGGTCAGTGACCACCGCACACGTACCGGAGGTTTGGCTATGCCTGGCCACATCCCTGGACGGTCGCATTGCTGAAAGCGCCGATGAAATGCCGCGCTTCACCTCTCGTTATGACCGGAACAAGTTATTCGGACTAAGAGCCCAAGCCGACGCTCTCTTGATCGGCGCCGGGACCGTACGCGCCGAGCAACTGCCACCCTTGATCCGCAATCGGACGGTCAGGGAGCGACGAATCCGGCAAGGCCTGAAACCGCACCCTCCGGCGGTTGTGGTCAGCAATTCGTTGAACCTGCCTTGGGACGGTCGCTACTTCGGCCGCGACAAACAGGACGTCCTGGTCATGTGCTCCGGAGCGACGCCCGAACAACGAAAGCTGACGGAATCACGCGGCATCGGCCTCATCGAAACCGGTGCGCCCTTTTCCCTGGCTCGCGGCATCGCGCGCTTGGGCGATTTGGGTTATCACACCATCCTGGCCGAGGGCGGCGGTCGCCTGGTCCATGCACTATTGTCGGAGGATCTGGTCGATCGTTTCTACCTGACCCTGGCCCCGACGGTCATCGCCGGTGAAAACACGCCGTTGCTTTGCTCGGGACCGCAACTCAGTCCGCGCGCCCGTCTGGCTTTGGAAAGCACCCATGTCGAGGGTAGCGAGTTACATCTGGTCTATAAGCGCGCCAAAAAAGCTCATCCCCCGGCCAAGTAGTCTTTGTGCAACTCTTCCACGACGCCAAGAAAACCTTCAAACTGCAGGGGTTTGGTGATGAAGTCCTCGGCGCCCAATTCCAGGGCTCGACGGCGTTCCTCGGGATCGTCCGAGGTGGTGAATACGATGACGGGGATCTGTGAGGTTCTGCCCGACTGCTTCAACTCGGCCAGGGCCTCGCAACCGCTCATGCGCGGCATGTTCATGTCCAGTACGATCAGGTCAGGCTCCAATTCAGCAGCGTGATCGTTACCTCTCAAACCAAGGGAACCCAACAGCTCCACACCGTCGCCCACCGCGGTCACCTGATGGTTCAGGCCCAGCGTCTTCAAGGCCCGGCGAACCAGGAGGATATCGACCTCGTCGTCGTCGACCATGGCAATGACCCGTTCTTCCAACATGGCTGCCCCTCTCAGTTCTTGGGTTTGTTCGGAAAACTCATCCGAAACAGCGCGCCCTTCCCGGTTTCTCCTTCCGCCTCGATATCGCCGCCGTGAAGGTCGACGATCCTCTTGCATATGGCCAACCCGATGCCCGTTCCCGGATATTCCTTCCGAGAATGCAGGCGTTTGAATGGTTCGAAAATGGATGTACTGTCGGCTTGATCGAAACCGATGCCGTTGTCGCTGACGGTCACCAGACAGCCGTCCCGGTTGACTTCCGCTTCGACGGTAATGACCAGCGGGCGTTCGCGATCCCTGTATTTCACCGCGTTGGAAACCAGGTTCAGGAAGAGCTGATGCAGTTGCAGGGGGTCACCGAAAACCTCCGGCAGTGACACGCGTTGAATACGCGCGCAGGCGTCTTCCAGGGGTAGTTCCAAATCGGCCAGGACGTCGTCGAACACACGATCCAGAGAGACGGTGACGAAAGGATCGCCGGTGTCCAGGCGAGATAAGGCCAGAAGGTCCTGGATCAGGCGCGTCATGCGATCGGCCGCGTCGACCATGAAGTGCAGGAACTGCCGGGCTTCCTCGTTGAGTTGATCGCCGTACTCCTTCTCCAGCAGTCCGCCGAAAGTCTGAATCTTGCGCAACGGTTCCTTCAGGTCATGGGATGCCACGAAAGCGAACTGCTCCAGCTGTTGATAGGAGCGTTCCAATTCCCTGGTGCGCTCGGCTACCAATTCGGCCAGGTGCTCGCGATGGCGGCTCAATTCCGTGTTGCGCTCCTGGGCCTCCAGACGGGCCTGGTTGAGATCGCGTTCATGGGCATGCCGCTCGACCGCATAGCGCACCACGCGCTCCAGGAGGTCCTGGTAGAGCCGGCCCTTCACCAGGAAATCCTGGGCGCCGGCCCTGATGGCCCGGATACCGAATTCTCGGTCTTCGTTGGCCGTTACCACGATGATCGGGGTTTCGGGGACGGCGAGCTTGATGCTTTCCAGGGTATCCAGGCCGTCGGAATCGGGCAGGGTCATGTCCAACATCACCAGATCATAATCGCCGATACGCAAAGCGGCCTGAGCGGCGCGCAGACTGGTGGCGTGATCCGGCTCCCCCAGGGAAACGCCGCAACGCAGCAGTACGTTGATCAGAACTTTTGCATCGATGGCATTGTCTTCAACCACCAGGATGTCGAGTAACCTCATAACGCCTCATTGAACGACCAGGTCTTTGGGGAAGATCAGACGAAAACAGGCGCCTTTCCCCTCCCCCTCGCTTTCGGCAATCAGTTCTCCGCCCAGGAACTCCGCGGCCTGTCGACAAAAATGCAGGCCGACGCCGTTGCCGTGAGTTTTAGTAGTGAAGCCTCGTGTAAATAGTTTCTTGAAATTTTCTTCAGAGATACCGACCCCGGTATCTTGCACCGATATCTCCGCCCTGGCCTCGGAAATCACCCGCGAGGTCAGGGTCAAGGTGCGCCGTGCGGCATCCACCAGTTTCATGGCCTCGATGGCGTTTTTGATCAGGTTGATCAGGATATGCGTCACCATGATCCGATCGGCCACCACATAGACACCGCAGTCATTTTTCCGCACGCGTATGTGATCATTGGCAAGGGAGGCCGCGCGTACGTCCAATGCGGCCTGAACGGCGTCGAAGAGACAGAAGTTCTGGTCCCTGCCGGGATTCTTGAACACGGTCTGTTGACCCCGGACCACCGTGGTCGCCAATTCCAGGGCGCGTTCCATCTGTTGAACCTCGCCCAGATGGATGTTCCGTTGCAGGGTATTTGTTTGAGAGAGTTGCTCCAGGTAGGTCGGCAGTAGTTGACCGCGCTGGTCGCGAATCAGGAACGCGGGTTCCTCGGCATTTTCGCGGATCAGCCGGGCCAGCCGGTTCAACTTGTTGCTGCGATTGGCGGTAACCAACGACGATTTCAGGGTGTAACAGGCAGTCCCTACACTGTTCAAGACGTTGCCGATATTGTGCAGGGCGGCCGAGGAGATCTCGGCCAGCATGCGGTAGCGTTCCTCGCTTTCACGCAGCGCCATCTTGTCGCGGTGGCGCTCGATGCTCAAACGAATGGTCCGGTCCAACAGAGGACCGCTGATTTCGTCTTTCATCAGGAAGTCGTCGGCCCCGGACTTGATGGATTGAACCTCGATGTCGCGGCTGTTCATGCCGGTCATCAGAATCACCGGCGAGCGCCATTCGTGTTGTGCTGCCTGTTTCACCAATTCCAGGCCGTTGTTTTTGCCCAACCGGAAATCGGTGAGGCAAGCATCGTAATCGTCACTTTCCAGGGCCGCGCAACCTTGTTCATAGGTGTCGACCCAGTCAAGGACATAAGGAGTTTTTACAGCTTTCAAACAGTGCCGGACAATCACCATGTCCTGCTCATCATCTTCCACCAACAAGACCCTCAAGGCGTCTCGTCGCTCCATAGAAGCCAACATTGAACGTCCTCATCGCACTTTTCCCCTGACCCGGTTTTAATGAGGTGCCAAAATATCAGGGAGTTCATATTTATTGTCCTGTTTTTCCGGTATTGCATAGATCATTTAGAATATTAAGGATTGTAATTCCCAGCCTCTTGGAACCTTTTCGTCTTGGATAAGACAAATCATAAACCAAAATCGCCGGGAGTCTGTATGGCCTGGAAATAGGAATGATGCGGATCGGTTCGGGTATAATGGAACCCACGAAGCCGCTTGCGCCGAAATGCACGCAATCGCCTCACGCCGGGAGTGGACCACCATGAGCCGTAAACCATTGCTATTCAAAGGCAGAGGCGCTGTCTCGAACCCGGAGGGCCGTTTCGAAAAGGAAACGATCGATCCTTTCGACGACGGCTGGGGCACCTTGGAACTGGAGCCGCCACCTATTCCCAAAACCACGGTTAACCCTGATCATAACAGATCTATCTTAACGCGCAATAATTCTCCTGATATTCCTTTCGATCAGTCCGTCAATCCCTATAAAGGCTGCGAACACGGATGTATTTATTGCTATGCGAGACAGTCCCACAGCTTTTTAGGTTTATCACCCGGTTTGGATTTCGAAACAAAACTTTTTCGCAAGGTAAACGCGGCTGCACAACTGGAAAAAGTACTGCGCAACCCGCGTTACCAGGTGAAGCCCGTAACACTTGGCTCCAATACCGATCCCTACCAACCCGTCGAGAAACAGGAGCGCGTGACCCGGGAGGTTCTGGAGGTGCTGGCCGCTTTCAAACACCCGGTGGGCATCCTCACCAAGAGCGCTCTGGTACTTCGCGACCTGGATCTACTCGCGGAAATGGCGAAACTGGATCTGGTCCGCATCGCCGTTTCGGTCACCAGCCTGGACAACCATATCGCCCGCATCATGGAACCGCGCGCCGCCGCCCCGCAACGCCGTATCGAGACCATCCGCGCCCTGGCCGAGGCGGGGGTTCCCGTGGGTGTCAACGTGGCGCCGATCATCCCCGCCCTAACCGATACGGAAGTTGAACGCATCCTGGAAAAAGCAGCGGAAGCGGGCGCCGATGCCGCCATGTACATCCTGGTGCGCCTGCCCTACGAGGTGAAAGATTTGTTCCGTGAATGGCTCCACCAACACTTTCCCGACCGGGCCGAGCACGTTCTGAGCTTGCTGCGGCAAATGCGCGGCGGTAAGGAAAACGACCCCAGGTTCGGCGCCCGTATGCGCGGCGAGGGCCCTTACGCCCAGTTGTTGCGCAATCGCTTTCACCTGGCCTGCAAGCGCCTGGGCCTGGTGCGTCGCGAGTGGAACATGGCCGTGCATCATTTCAAACCCCCTCCGCGCGCCGGTGACCAGATGAATCTATTTGACGAGGATTAGCATGTGCATTGCCTTTCTAGCCTACCAAAAGGTACCCGGACGCCCGTTGATCCTGGCCGCCAACCGCGACGAGTATTTTGCACGGCCCACACAACCCATGCATTTCTGGGAAGATGCGCCGTACATCCTGGCCGGGCGCGATCTCCGCGCCGGAGGCACCTGGTTGGGTATCAGTCGAAAAGGCCGCCTGGCTCTGGTTACCAATTACCGGGAATTTCAACGCGACCACGAGGCCCCCTCGCGCGGCGGCCTGGTGCGCGATGTTTTGGAAGGCATGGACCTGGACGCCTTCAACGCGAAACTGAAAATAGACGGGCATTTCTACCATGGCTTCAACCTGATCTACGGCACGGTGGACCGCTTGTTTTACTTTTCCAATCGGGCGGTCGGCGGCCCCATCCAACTGAAACCCGGCATTCACGGTCTCAGCAATGCCCTGCTCGACACGCCCTGGCCGAAGATCCGGCTGGGCAAGGAACTGATGGGTTACCTCCCCCTGGAGGCGGGGGCATGGCGCAAGGAGGTGCTCTTCGGCATCATGACGGACCGGGACCGACCGAAGGACCAGGACTTGCCGGACACGGGTGTCGGCATCGACGTGGAACGCCTGCTGTCGCCGGTCTTCATCACCTCCGAAAAATACGGAACCCGTTGCAGTACGGTTATTATCCTCGATGACCAGGACGGTGTCTTTGCCGAGGAACGCAACTACAAAAAGATCCCGGAAATCTACACGTCCGAAACCTTTCAATTCAAAATCGGCTCATAATCCGAACCGGCAGTGAGTAGATGTAAGCAGACGGATCGAAGAACACCACAATTCATACCGGGAATGGAGGAGCACGCTCTCTCGAGGCACCCCTTCATTGGTTTTAATACTAGGTTGCCATGGCCTCGGAATCGAAGAACTGGCGCTCTACCAGCTTGCGGTAGATGCCGTCCGAGATGTTCATCAGCTGATTGTG
>JASJCB010000036.1 GCA_030066195.1 Acidobacteriota bacterium | reverse complement strand
TGCTTATTTTACCTCATCGGTCCGTAACAATAAGAGATTTAACGCACAACTTTTTCAAAATAATCCAATCCAGGCCGCGAAGCAGCCGGATGCCGGGGCGGTTTCTCGGCGCGGCCTCAAACCGCCCCCGGCTTTCTCAGGCTTCTACCGGCCCAAATCCAGGGCAATCATGATCCTTTTGTCGCGCATGAAGAGCTTGTTTCCCAGAATCGTGGGCACCGTCCATGCCGGCTTGGCCAGGTATTGTTGCGAGGCCAATAACTCGAACTTCTCCGGCGACAGCCTGGCCAGGCTCAGTTTTCCCGATTCCGTAAGCAGAATCCACTTGTCGCCCACCTGGATCAGGTTGGCCCGGTCGTAACCGCGCTCGCGCCACAAGAGTTTACCGGTAGTGATATCCATGGCCATCAGCACCTTGTCGTTGGCGCCGTATGCGGTTTTACCGATCAGTACCGCGTTGCTGTGGAAGATGTTGAACAGGTTGCTCTCGGCCACCTGCTCCACGCTTTTGCCGTCCGCCGACAGCTTCAAGGTCTTGGAACCGCTGCCCCGTTGCGAGACTATCAGCAGGTGATCGCCGCCGTCGTAGAGCGGTTGCGCCGCGTGAACGTCGTACTGATTGGTGTGGGGGACGCGCCAGATCACCTTGCCGTCTGCCATGGAGACGGAGACCGCTTCCTTCTTGGCCATGAAAACCATCTGTGTCATGCCGCCGCGCTTGAAAATAGCGGGCGCGGCGTAGTTCACGGGAATGGGTTCCGATTTCCACTTCACGGCGCCGTCCTTAAGACTGAAACCCACAACGCCGTGTTCTTTGCCGCCAAGCTGAACCATCACCATGTCCTTGTAGACCACCGGCGCGGCAGCGGCGCCGAAGCGCAGGACCTCGGCGCCCATTTCCTCGCCCAGATGCTTGCGCCAAACCACTTCGCCGGACCGGGCGTTCAAACAGTGAAGCTGTGAATCGAAGGACAACACGTACAACCGGCCCTTGTGCAACAGCAGCGGGGCGTTGGGGCCTTTGCCGAATTGAAGCACCTGACTTTCCACGGTTTTGGTGGGATACTTGCGCTCCCAGATGGTCTTGCCGTCCTCGGCGCTCAGGGCAACGACCACCTCATGGCCGTCGTCGTAGTATGCCGTATACAGGGTTTTCCCCGCACCCACGATGCCGGTGTAACCCGGACCCAGATCACGTAGCCACAACTCCATGGGGCCGTCTTCCGGCCAACTGTCGGCAATATCGGCTCTTTCCAGGCGGAAATTGCCGTCGGGCCCGCCCCAATGGGGCCAGGAATCATTGGCCGCCGTGGGAAGAGCGGTGGTTATCAGCAGGATGAACAGGGCTTGTATCGATCGCATCGGTTACTCCTCGTCTTGAGAGATTTGCTACATTCGGTTCTATTCTATTTCATTTCGCATCTTATGGGAAAACAGATGCAGGTTATAATGTCTTCCCGATTAAACGCGTTGTCGCGGATCGCCCCCAGGAGAACGAACATGTTATTCAGTCTGTTGCTGTGTCTGGCATTGGATACCGGTATGGTTGAAATCGTCCCGGAAATCTATGAACCCCTGCGCCGTTACGAGATCGCCATGGCGCCGGACGGCTCGCTTTACCTGCTTCATTTCAGGAATAAGAAGGTCCTGCATTACAGCCCCGACGGAAAGCTTCTGAATTCGTTCGGCAAGAAGGGCAACGGACCCGGCGAGTTCCAGTTCCCGTTCTACCTGTCCCTGCTCGACGGCAAGGTCTATGTCAATGATGTGTCGCAGCGCGCCCATCACATCTTCGACCTGAAGGGCAACCTGATCGGCATGTACAAGACACCGGAATTCGGACTCAATACTCAAAAAGTCAAGGACGGATGGATCGCCGCCCAGTTGACCGCCATGAATCCCCAAATTCCCATCGCCACCTTCCGCTTCAACGAGAAATTGGAAGGCAAGCAGGAGATCGACTCCTGGCCGCGTCCCAAGGGCGCCAACTCTACCATTCAGATGCGTCCTTCCGGCGGCGGGAAACCCATCATGATGTTCAACCCCGTGCGCGACCGCCCCCTGTTCAAACGCGACCGCGACGGCCGCTACCTCTATCTTTATTATCCCAAGGGTTTCCACATCAAGGTTCTGGACGGCAACACCGGCAAGGTGGTCAACACCATTACTCGCGACCTGCAACCCATTCCCTTCGATGAAGAGTACGGCAAGCAGCAACTGGCCGATTTTAAGGAGAAGAACCGGGGAATCGCCATGCAGGCAACCCTGGAAGGAAATTATCCCGATTACTTCCCCGTCATCCGCGATATCTTCATCAGTCCCGACAATCACCTGGGTATCCGTCGCTGGTCCGCCAAAGATATCGAGAACGGCCCCATCCTGGTCATCGACAAAGACGGTAAGGACGTGCAAACCGCCTATCCCAAGCACCTGGCCCGGCGCATCATGTACCTGCACCAGGGTCACGGCTGGTTGAATGTCTTCGATCCCGAGGACGAGGAAGCCATACTGATGCGCGTCCCCATGGACAAATTGGAAGCAACCGCCAAGGCCAATATCTTCGACAGCTCCGCGGAGAAAGCCCGCCCCATGGTCCGTAGCAACTGAAAAACTTCCCCAAACGAGGCCGCGTTTCCTCATTTGGGGAAGATTTACCTTTTTCCGTGCGCAAAACCGCCGGCATCCGCCTTGCTCCCTGGTGGTCCATGATTCCCAGTCATGGGAACCAGCTTTGACCAACCAGGAGTAGACGCACATGATATTGAATTTGTTGCTATGCATGGCTCTGGACACCGGCTTCACCACTATTCAGCCGGACGATATCTATGAACCGGTCCGAAGGGGCGAAGTTGCCCTGGCCGATGACGGCTCGATCTTTGTTTTGAACCACAAAGGCAAAAAGGTCCTTCACTACGGACCCGACGGCACGCTGAAGCGGACGCTGGGTACCGCCGGGGACGGCCCCGGCGAATTCGGTTTTCCCCTCTCACTCTCTCTGATCGGTGACCGGCTCTATGTTTTTGACGGCGCCCAGGGCGCGTTCCAGATCTTCAAAACCGACGGCTCCTTTATCGACCGGGTGCGTATTCCCAATCGGCGCATGGAAGTGGTGCGCATGGAAAACGGCTGGATCGGCGCAACCCTCATGAGCATGAACCCCGACGAACCCATCGATGTCTACTGGCTGGACGAGACCATGGAAGAGCAGACCAAAATAGGCTCCTGGCCCAAACCCAAGGGCGCCACCCCCGGCCTGATGGTGCGCCGTACCGGCGGCGGTGTCCCCACGGCGCCCTTCAACCCGGTGCGCGATCGCCCCGACCTGGTTGCCGATAGAGACGGCCGTTTCGCCTATCTGTATCCGGGCGGCGGTTTCCGAATTGCCGTGATCGACGGTCGAACCAAAAAAGTAGCCGGCACCATCAAACGCGATACGAACGACGTACCCTTCAACGAAGACTACGGCATGAAATTGTTCGAGGAGTTCAAGGAGCAGAACAAGCGCATGGCCGTTCGCATAAAATTCGAACCCAAGTTCCCCGAAAGCTTCCCGCCGATCCGCGAACTCTTCATCACCGCGGACAACCACCTGGCCGTCCGCCTTTGGACCGGCAACCCGGAAAAACGCGATTCCGTCACGGTGATCAGCGCCGACGGCAAGGATGGAGACCCCGCCTACAAAACCGACCTGGCCAGACGCATCCTGTTCATCCGTAATAACAAGGCATGCCTCAATATTTTCGATCCCGAGGATGAGAAACCCGTTCTAATGTGGGTGCCGCTGGAGAAGTTGGAACAAACCGCCGAGGAACACCCCTACGACGAAGACGCGGAGGAACCCCGCCTGATGGTCCGACACGGCTGAGCATACCGATCATGGGGAGACCAGGGTCTCCCCTACGCAAAGTCGATGTGCGCGCCGTTTCCGTCGGTTCCATTCCCGGCGACAGGACCGGGTTGAAAACGAAACGGGGCTTCGTTCTCGGGCGGTGGTATTGTCAAAATGAAAAACACAACACGACGGCCGGGAACCTGGCTTCCCATGCTTGAAAAAGGAGTTTTAGTCACGAGAACCGGACATCTGGAACTTCGAAAGCAGTATCATCCCCTGATTTCGGCGCCGTATGCCGTCGAATTCACAACTCCGCGCCCGGTTCGGAACCTCCCCGGCCGAGAACCTCGAACACATTTTCGCGAAATACAACCGGGGTTGACGCCTCGTTGAGCACTTTTCCGGGATTGGAACCGACTCCGCGTCGTTCAGGTATAACCAATCCCGGGAACGGAACCACCTGCCGAGGTCGAGAACGGTTCCGTTCCCGGGAACAGAACCCCCTCCGGGCTGCTCAGGTATACCTGTTCCCGAGCGAAGCACTCCCCTTGTGCTCGCAAAAAGGCCAATTTGCGTCCAAACTTGTACACTTCCCGGCCGGCGGCGCTCTTAACAAACAAAATGGGTGTAGAATCCCAAGGTAAACAGAAAACCGGGTCTCGGGGGAACTCCGGCTCAAGTCGGCTCGTTGGCTCCGGTTCGGTTGAAAATCGGGTAAATACTCTATATGATTCAAAATAGCGCTTCTTTTATCAGGCTATAAATCACGCCTGAACCAATCCGCATGTTTATTTTTCGGATTCCAAATGCTTTTATCGATTTTTTTTATTCTTTGCTCTTACCGCCCCCAAGACTCCCAAACAACGGATGAGCCTCGCCTTGTGCAGAGTTACCGATTCGAGCACATCAGTTCACAGAAGTACAGCGCCAACACCAATATCGAATGTATTTTGCAAGACAGCTTGGGTTGGATGTGGTTCGGAACCGAGAGCGGATTGCTGCGTTTTGACGGCTTCGGCTTCAAAGAATGGAAGAACACCGCCGAGAAACCCGATGTTCTGGCCGGTGACAAAGTCCGATCTCTTTACGAAGACGATCGCGGTTCGCTTTGGGTGGGAACATCCAACGGGCTGAGCCGCTATGATCGCGACAGCGACACATTCACACACTTTCTGCCTGACAAAAACACACCAGGAAAACTAACCTACGGCGACTTGAGAGCGATTGCCGGAGACCATGAAGGCGCCGTTTGGATAAGCAGCGCCGGCAGAGGGCTTTATACTTTCCAACCTCACGACTCGGATGAAGCGATAAGCTTTCAATATTTTCACAAGGGAAGCGCCCGGGGCAAGCTCATCAGCAATTGGGTCCACGCACTCTTTGTGGATAGGGCCGGTACTCTTTGGATCGGTACCCTTGACGGCCTGATGCAGCGCGAACCCGCCGGCCTCCCCGAGGTTCACAACCTCCCCTTGAAAGCCGGCGAAAGCCAGATCCTGGCCATTTACGAAAATCGCGGCGGTTTTCTCTGGCTGGGCGCTCAGAACGATATTCTGCGTTATGATCGAAAAACCGGCAAGCTGCGCTCGTTAAAGGATAAGTTGTCAACCCTTCAACTTACCGGCCCTCTTTATCCCGCCGCCATAGTGGAAGATCTCGACGGCCGCATCTGGACCGCCACCTATAGCAACGGCCTTGTGGTCTATGAGCCGGGCTCGGGAAAGATACAACAATTTCTGCCGGATCGCACGGCGCCGGCGGCGCTTCGTTCCAAGCTATTGACCTCGCTGGTCATGGATCGAACGGGCCTCTTGTGGATCGGCTCCAAAGACAGAGGTCTTTTCATGCACAATCCCGAAACGCGGCGCTTCGGGCATACCCTCATGGACTACCCCGGCAAGAGTCTCCGAGATCTCGGCGTATCCGCCGTTTACGAAGAGGAATCGGGTGATTTATGGTTGGGCGGTAGAGAAGGCGTTCACAAGTTCGACCGGGATGGGAAATTGACGGCTCGTCTCACACATGACCCCCGCAAGCCAGAGCAATCGATTTGTTTCGGTAGAATTACCACCATTTTGTCGGACCATCGGGGAGATATGTGGATCGGCACGAACGGCGGGGGGATCAGCCGCGTTTCTCGAGGAGGTCTCGGGCCCATCCAAAATTACCACAACGACGGCCCGGAAAGCCTTGCTCACGATGCGGTCAATAAGATATTCGAGACCCGTCGCCATGAACTTTGGATCGGCACCATGGGCGCCGGCCTCGACCTCTTCGAGGACGGGCGTTTCGTTCATTTTTGGAAAGGACCCGACAGTATCAGTCACAACACCATCAACGATCTGACCGAGGACCGAAAGGGGCGGCTCTGGGTCGCCACCGGGGATGGTTTATGCTTTCGCGAAGACGGAGTGTTCAAACAACTGAGGCATGATCCCGACAATCCGCAATCCATCGACGGCAACCAGGTTTTTCATTTGCTCAACGGTAGGGACGGCAAGCTTTGGGCGGCCACACAACGAGGTCTGAATCGTCTGGTTCAGGACGGCGACGGTTTTGCATTTATCCGTTTCGGAGCCGACGACGGCCTGACCGGCAGCATCATGGATATGCAGGAAGATCACACGGGCAACCTGTGGATCAGCACCTCCTCCAGTCTGATGCGGTTCGACCCGGAACGGCGTCTGTCGCGGATCTACGACACCCGCGACGGCATGCAATCGGACAGTTTTATTCGCGGCGCCGCATTCAGCCGTGCCGGCGGGCGTTTGTTCTTCGGTGGAGAGACCGGTTTCAACGCCTTCAACCCGGCCGATATCGAGGACAATGCCATGCCGCCGCCCATATTCATCACCAGCCTTCAACTATTCGATCGGATTTTGGATCACAGGGCGCCCGGCTCGCCCCTTACCAGACCCATCAACCGGACACAAAAAGTCGTGTTCGATCATAACGATAATTTTCTGACTTTCGAGTTTGCGGCGCTTGACTATGCGGCTCCCGAACGGAACCGTTATGCCTTCAAAATGGAGGGCCTGGATGAAGTTTGGCGCTACACCGACGGCGAAAAAAACCATGTGGCCTATGCCAATTTGGCGCCGGGTAACTATGTTTTTCAGGTGAAGGGCAGTAATCGCGATGGATATTGGCAGGGCCCCCCCCGCACGTTGCGCGTTTCCATCACTCCGCCTCTCTGGGCAACACGTTGGGCCTATGCGCTTTACATTCTTCTTCTGGTTCTTCTGGTAAGTGGTTACCTGCGAACGCAAAAACGTCGCCTGGCCAGGGAACGGCGCATCAATGAGGATTTGGACCGAAAGGTGTCGGAACGGACCCGGGATCTGGAAGCTAGGAACCGGGAGATCCTACAGCAACAGCAAAAACTGCGAAACATGGACCGGTTGAAAACCCGATTCTTCACTAATTTGTCTCATGAATTTCGGACGCCGCTGACCTTGATGCTGGGACCCATGGAGGATATTCTCGATCAACGTGAGGCGCCTCCCGCAGAGATGAGATCGACCATTCAATCGGCCAGGCGCCATTCACTGCGGTTACTGCAAATGATCAACGAACTGCTGGATGTTTCGAAACTGGAAGCGGGCCAAATGACCCTACGGGCTCAAGAGGCCGATCTGGCTGCCTTCGTTGCGCTTTGTGCCGCCCCCTTTCAAGCCGTCGAGACGAAAGGTGAATGCCTGAAGCTTAAATTGCCGGATCAACCGGTTCCGGTATTTTTCGATCCCGGCCACCTGGAGAAGGTTTTCTCCAACCTGATCATGAACGCTTTTAAACACATCCCCGAGAACGGTCGAATCGTTATTGCGCTGCAAGAGGAAAAGGACCGGGTCAAGGTCAGCGTGCAGGATAATGGTTCGGGTATTCCCGCTGATCGACTGGAACATATTTTCGACCGCTTTTACCAAGCGGAGAGCAACGCGGCTTCCCGAGGAACGGGGATCGGTCTTTCCCTCGCCCAGGAGTTGGTAACCCTGCACGGAGGACAGATCGAGGTGGAAAGCGAAACCGATTTCGGCTCTACCTTCACCGTGACCCTACAAAAGGGCAGGCAGCATTTAAGAGACGATCAATTGGTTACCGGTGACGGCGAACCGGCGCCCTTACGATTGGAGGAAGTCCCCGCCGACCCGGCCGATCTGATCGCTCCTGTCCGGGTCGATGCTACCTCGGAAAAAAAAGGCCGACTCTCCATATTGCTCATCGAGGATCATCTGGAGATTCAAGCCTATCTGCATGAAATCCTGGATACCCACTACGATGTATATTCGGCCGATACCGGAGAAAAAGGCCTGGCCGAGGCCCTGGCTAAGATCCCGGACCTGGTGATCTGCGATGTCATGTTGCCCGATATCGACGGCCTGGACATTTGCCGGCAAATCAAAAAGGACGAGCGCACCAGTCATATTCCCGTCGTCGTTCTGACCGCGCGCACCACTGCCGAACAAAATGTTGCGGGCTTGGAGGCGGGTGCGGACGCTTATATCACCAAGCCGTTCTCCAGCCGCGTGCTGCATTCCCAAATCGAAAACCTGATTCGTAACCGGCGCCTGCTGCAGGAACGCTTTTCGCACAAAATTACGGCGGCGGCGACGGAGATAGATGTCGTTTCAAGCGAGGAGAGCTTTGTGCACAAAGCGGTATCCATTATGGAGGCACACCTGAAGGAGCCGGATTTCGGCGTCAATGAACTGGCGGTGGAACTGGGTTTAAGTCGGCGTCAACTTCACCGAAAGCTGACGGCCATTACCGCCAAGACGCCTTTCGAGATTTTGCGCGGCATTCGCCTGGACCGCGCCGCCCAGCTTTTGCGACAAAACACCGATCAGGTGTCCCAGATTGCCTATCGAGTGGGTTTCTCGCAAACGAAACACTTTTCCAAGCTGTTCCGTGAGGCCTACGGTCAAACACCCTCTGAATATGCCGCCCGTTACAAATCACAGAAGTAAATGGTCTCGAAGCGGTGTTTTCAGAGAGGAGCCATAACCGGACTTCTATCTTCGATCCAGAAAGAACCGGCCCCGAACATCCCCACGGAATGCCGGGGCCGATCTTCCTCTATTCAAGAACCGTCACAAAAGTCGATGCATTAAGTCATTCAATGAAATCTGTTTCACGGCTTTAATTGGAAAATAGTCAACATGTGCGGGGCTCCCT
This sequence comes from Acidobacteriota bacterium, assembly GCA_030066195.1. GTDB lineage: Bacteria > Acidobacteriota > Holophagae > Acanthopleuribacterales > Acanthopleuribacteraceae > JASJCB01. Next base: position 35,817 of record JASJCB010000036.1, on the reverse strand, counting down.
GGTGCAATTCTGACAGGCGCAAGGGTCCGAGCACCCTGAATTGTTGATAAACTCGCCGCCCTGAATACCCTGACCACGCTTTTTATGTTCAAGAACCACAACAAAGCTGGAAACATTTAATTCATTGAGAGATAGTTTCTTTTTCATCGATTTCCTCCTAATTGAAAAAGGCCGGGCCCCATTATAGGTTCAATCCACAAAAAACGAAGGTCGCGAATGAGACATGATTGGCGCAGACCCGGGACATGACTCAAACGAAACCAATAAATGACTCAATCGAACCGGCATCGGCGCCCCATGGGTTTCAGCGAAAGCAACGGCGCCGATTGGGACATGCTTCCCCCCCACGGAGGAAATGTCCTCGGTGCACCCAAGCCCTGTCATCATTCGGCGATGCATCATCACCTACAATGGCTTTGCGATTAACAAGCCGTCACCTTCACCTCGCTTCAATGCTTAATCGCAAAACCACGAACAGGAGACTACGAAAGTGTCTGAACTTTCCAAAGAACACCATGTTTTAACCGGCAGAATCCTTGCCGATCAAAAAGAGTTTGCCCTGTTCGAGACCCAGAGCGGCCGAGTCCACCGCTTGAGCGGCCCGGCGCGCGGCTTGTGTGAACGTGCGCTTCATTACGATATGAACCTGACCCAGGCGTTGAACACCCTCGATGTGGAGCAAAAAATCAAGGATGCCCTATCGGCCAGCCTACAAAAGTGCGAAATCTTCGGCAGTCCTTTGAAAAACAGCATTCGGCGGAAGATCCTCAGGGGCAGGATCGAGTTGCCGATTTTCCGTGAGGCCTGGGTTCAGTGGGCTTGCTCCATGATTCATCGACAACGGTTTCTCTTCCTGGGTTTCCTGCTGATCGGATCGATCATGGGGGCGACCTATTGGACGGCGCAGGGCGGGTCGCTTTCAATGGGAAGGGAGGGAGTCAGCGGTTCTGTTGTTTTCCTGTTCTTTCTACTGAATACTTTAGTTCATGAATTGGGGCATGCCTATGCCTTGCACCACCAGGGTCAAAAACCCGGGGTCATTGGTTTCAAGATCCACGGACCCATGTTGGCAGCCTATACCGATGTCAACCGGGCATGGATGTTGGAGCCCCGGGGCAGAGCTGTGGTCAGCGCCGCCGGTCTGATGGTTCAATGGCCGATGACCTTCATTCTGGCCGGCTTGCTGACTGCCCGGTACGGCGTCGAAACAGCCGATTTCTTCTTCTCGCTTACCCTGATCACGATTGCCTTCATGGCGCTGCCCATTAGGGAAAACGACGGTGACTGGGTGCTCAAGGACCTGATTGCCGGCGCGCGGAACAATCTCTTCAAATCCGCGCTCACCTGGCTCCGTCATGTCTTCACCGTGATTGGTTTCGGCTTCTTTGCCGTGGTTCTGTTTCGGGCCTGGTCTATGATACTTCCCACGCTGATAGAGAAATTGATTCAAGCGAACGGTATCGACGGAATGACAGTTCTACTCATTCTGCTTACCGTCTTCATCTTTCTGGGAACACTCAGCTTTACGGGTATGGTACTGCGTGTCGGACGCGGTGTCCTGGAAACGTTGAAAAAAACGAAAACGGCGGCTGAGCCTGCTTGAACATTCGGATAAGGAGTTGCACAAATGACAACGACATGGATTTGGAATACCAATGCTCGCATTATTCCTCATAAAGGGGATCAGACCATGGTGTTCAATAACGAAAGCGGTTGGGCCGCAAGATTCAACGGCAAGGGCCTGTTGCTCATCGAGGACATCTACCGGAGGAAATCCCTTGTCAACGGCGACGAGCAAAGCTATCCGCCGGTCCTGCTGAAGCTGCTCAAAGACAAGCGCGTCCTGATCGATGAGACCACGGCTGACGACTATTACACTGACATCAATCAGAAGTTGAAAGTTCTGCTTGACGATGTTTGGCGGTTGATCATCCTACCCACCGAGCGCTGTAACTTCGATTGCTATTACTGCTACGAGGAACGGATCAAAGGGAAGATGAAAAAAGCGGTAGCCGACGCCACGGATAAACTCGTCGCTCGCATGGCCTCCGAAGCGCCCGTATTCAAGCTGGATTTCTTTGGCGGCGAGCCTTTTCTGGCCCCCGATCTGATGATCCGTTATCTGAAGACCGCTTTTGAAAATGCGCCGGATAAAACTCGCTTTAACGCGGCGGTAACGACAAACGGTTCGTTGATGACGCCTGAATTGCTGGCGGAGATGACGGCTTATCGGCTGCACAGCTTCCAAGTCACCCTGGACGGACCCAGACATATGCACGACAAACAACGTGTTGGAAAGAACGGTAAGGGGACCTATGACCAGGTAGTACGAGGAATCAGGTATCTGTACGAATGTGACAATCCGAATATCAATGTCAGTGTTCGAGTCAATGTTCATGCCGGTCTTGCCGAACAATATCTTCCTTTACTTGAAGACCCGATCATCACAAAGGCCATGGGGGATAAACGCTTTATTTTCTCAGTCCACGAGATTTGGGAATCCAGCAAGTTTCAACTTTCTGAAGAACACAAAGGCACCATGGCCGCTGTGCAAAAGCTGAAAAATGCCTTTGCCCAATTTGAACTAACGTCTAAGGGACCCGAAAAAGCAAAGCCGTTGCTTTCCAGTCCCTGTTCAGAGGCCTGTTACGCGGGGAAACCGAATCAGTTCGTCATATACCCCACGGGGCATGTGGGTAAGTGCACTGTTATTTTGGAAGATAACCGCAATTACATCGGCCGTGTCAACGCCGACGGCTCTTTGGAAATCAACGGGGAGAAACACGATTTTTGGATAGGGCAAAACGCACTTAACGATGCCGGCTGCCAAACTTGCGCCTACCGCATTACCTGTACCGGAATCGGCTGTCCTATCAACAGAGTTAAGCCTGGTGACGGCACTTGCACCTTGAGAGATGCCTACGACAAAAAATGGGCGCATGCTCTTATGGTGTAAAAACATCACCAATTTTCACTGACTTTTTGGAGGATTTTATGAGTAATCACAAGGAAACTGTCATCTCAGAAGCTGAACTGCTTGAACTTGGGATCTCCGAGTTTGAACCGCGCATGGAAATGGCTTTTATTCCTACAAGCGTATTCAACGAAATCGTCGTCAACGGCGTTGCCGGCTGTAATGGAGACCTCAACACCGTTGCCGGCTGTGACGGCGGAACCAATCTCATTTGCTTTTAAGCTACTATAGATCAATAAATGGGAAGGCCGAAGTAGCATGAGACCTACGCTCCGACGTTGTTCGCGTAGGGCGTTACACCGGCCGAGTGTTACCGCTCGGCCTTCCCAAAATCCCCGAACAACCGAATTCCCATTGGGGATTTTTGGGGGCTTTATGGGTAATCACAAAGAAATCGTCATTTCAGAAGCTGAACTGCTTGAACTCGGAATCTCCGAGTTTGAACCCCGCATTGAAATGGCTTTTGTCCCTGTCGATGTATTACAGGGCACCGTCATCAACGGCTTTGCCGCCTCTGCGGAAATCGGCATCAATCCCATTGATGCCTGTGGGTCCGACATCGGCATCAATGTTTTTCTATGTGGATAAGCCGCTAGGGATAGGTCGTTAAATGGGGAGGCCGAAGTAGTATGAGACCTACACTCCGACGTTGCTCGCGTAGGGCGTTACACCGGCAGAGTCTTACCGCTCGGCCTTCCCAAAATCCCTGAACAACCGAATTCCAACTGGAGATTCAAACGTTTTTTGATGTAAGACGCTTCAAATTGCTTCTATCCACCTGACTGTCACTCCGGAACTTGGATACCCACCGGCCATCTGGTCGGTGGGTTCTTTTCGACCCTGGAGGGCGTCGCCTGGAAGCCGACAACCTGCCGGCTATAATAAGCCACATGGGATTGTCGGCTCTTTTTCCTGCCCTGAATGTTGTCAACCTGCAAGTCGGCTTGCAAACGGGGGGTAGAGTATTCCCGGGTGCGCGGGCGCACCCGGGAGGTTTTGCTTAACCACAGATTTTTTTACATTCCTCATAACCGATTTGGCACTGTTTGAAACAGGCGTAATCGGAACAGTTGTTTTCGCAGATTTCCAGCCAGGTGCCGCAGTCGATGAAGCAATTGACGACGGATACGGCAAATAGTTGAGAGGCGCCCGCGGCCAACATGCCGGCCATGGTCAGGGTCAACAGAACTTTCTTCATGGTGTCTCCTTTTCGGTATGCGAGATCGGCCCCGAAACGGGGATTGGATCGGGGCCTTTGTTCCTAACGCGAATTTTCAACAGGTTTGTGATCATACAACCGAAAAAATGCCCTCCCTGGCAAGCGCATCGTGGCAGTCGGGGGACAATTTGGGTACATGCCGGTTGATGTGACCCTTTTTATTGTGCCCCCGTCGCACTTAAGCTAAATTAATGCGTCCGTTCGTCGATGCATCTGGTAGGCTCGCATCACCCGTGAGATTTTTTGCATGAGGCAGTTATGATCCCAAAACTACGTGTCCACGCCCCCGTGATGGAAGATTGCCGACAGTATCTCGAGGATTTGGCCCGCGACGGTTTTCAGGGAGACATTCGCACCGATCTGTCTTCCCGGCTGGTGGCCGCTACCGACAACAGCATCTACCAGGTCCTGCCCCAGGCGGTGGTCTTTCCCAAATCCACCGACGATGTGGTTATCCTGTTCAAACTGGCGCGCCGCGATTTCTACAGCCATCTCACCTTCAGTCCTCGCGGCGGCGGTACAGGCACCAACGGGCAATCCCTGACGCCGGGGATTATTATCGACTGCTCCAAGTATATGCGCGAGGTTCTGGAGATCAATGTCGAGGAGCGCTGGGTCCGCGTGCAACCCGGCGTGATTCTGGACCAGTTGAATGCCGAACTGAAACCGCACGGCCTGTTCTTTGCCCCGGCCCTGTCGCCCTCCAACCGGGCCACGCTGGGCGGCATGATGAACACCGACGCCTGCGGCAAGGGCTCACGGGTCTACGGCCGCACCAGTACGCATGTCCTGGGTATGACCACGGTCCTGGTCGACGGCTCCGTCTGTCCCTGCGAACCCCTGGATAGCGAGGCCCTGACCCTGGCCAAAGATCAACCGGGCACCCTGGGCGAGATCCACCGCGTGGTCGACGATATCGTGACGACCAAGGCCGATCTGATCGAGGAAGTGTTCCCCAAGATGGACCGCTTCCTGACCGGCTACAACCTGGCCAAGGTCTACGACGACGAGGGCCGGTTCCACCTGGACCAATTAATCTGCGGTTCCGAAGGGTCCCTGGCCGTGGTCACCGAAGCCAGGCTCAATTTACTGCCCATTCCCGAACACAAGGGCCTGGTCGCGGTCATGTACCCGGGCTTTAACGAAGCGTTGGCCGACGCCATGGCGCTGTTGTCCACCGAGCCGGCCGCGATCGAGACCATCGACGACAAAATCCTGGAGCTGGCCCGCGGTGACGAGATCTGGTTCCATATCAAAGGTCTGGTTGGCAAAAACCCCGAGGTTCGCACGATCAACCTGGTGGAATACGTGGGTCACAGCCACGAGGAAGTCCAGGAAAAAATGGCGCGCCTGTCCCCCGAGGGCGAGGGACGGCTGGACTGTTACGCCACCTTCGACAACGCGGAAATCAAGGTACTCTGGGACCTGCGCAAGAAGGGCGTGGGCCTGCTGGGCAATATGCCCGGCGATCGCAAACCCATCGCCTTCGTGGAAGACACCGCGGTGCCGCCGCATAACCTGGCCGCCTATATTCGCGAGTTCCGCGCCCTGCTCCGGGAACACGACATCGACTTTGCCATGTACGGACACGTGGACGTGGGCTGCCTGCACGTGCGCCCGGCCCTGGATATGCAAGACCCCTTGGACGAACAACTCGTACGTAAACTGTCCGATGAGGTCGTCGCCCTGGTACAAAAATACGGCGGCGTGATGTGGGCCGAACACGGCAAGGGTTTCCGCTCGGAGTATACCCCGCTGTTCTTCGGCGAGGAGTTGCACCGGGATCTGCGCCGCATCAAAGGCGCTTTCGATCCCGCCGGACGCTTGAATCCCGGTAAGGTGGTCCTTCCGGACGACATGGAAGAGGGCCTGGTCAAGGTAGAAGCGCCGCTCAAAGGTCACTTCGATCGCCAGATCGCGCCCAATGTGCAGGCCGTTTTCGCACCCGCTATCGGCTGTAACGGTAACGGCCAGTGCTTCAACTACGAACCGACCTCGGTGATGTGCCCCTCCTCCAAAATCACCCGTGACCGCATTCACTCACCCAAAGGACGCGCCGCCCTGATGCGGGAATGGCTTCGCCTGTTGAGCCGCGCGGCCAAAGACCCCCTGAGCCCCGTCGACTTCAGCGGCGAGGCGGGCAAGGCGCAAGACACGGATCTCCCCGACGAATTCAACAAGCCCGCGCCCTGGCTCACACGACAAGGCAACATGACCGGCAGCGAGGATGATTTCAGTCACGAGGTCTACGCGGCCATGTCAGGCTGCCTGTCGTGCAAGGCCTGCTCTACCCAATGCCCCATTCACGTGGACATCCCCGATTTCAAGGCCCGCTTCATTCACCGCTACCACACGCGTTATCCCAGACCCTTACGCGATTACCTGGTGGGTCGATTGGAATCCAACTTACCTCTTCAGGCGCGCTTCGCCGGCCTGGTGAACTTCATGACGGGCCTTCTGGAAAAACAAACGGCCGAACGCGTCGGCCTGGTAAACCCGCCGCGCCTGAGCACGCCTACCATGAGACAGGAAAAGAAGCGCCGCGGCCTGGCCGATGTCACCCCGGAAACCCTGCGGGACTTGGATGCGGAAACCAGGGCTCGATCGGTTGTCTTGATTCCCGACAGCTTCAACGGCTTCTACGACACGCCGGTCTTGTGGGCCGCCTATGACCTGTTGGACGCGCTGGGTTTCAACGTCTACCTGGCCCCATGGAAACCCAACGGCAAGCCGCTGCACGTCAAGGGGTTCCTGGAAGAGTTCCGCGAGGTGGCCGCCCTCAACGCCGAGACCTACCGAGCCCTGGCCAAATACAAGGTGCCCTTGATCTGCGTAGAGCCCAGCATTGCCCTGACCTACCGCGACGAATACAGCAACTACCTGGGAAAGAACACGGTCGTCGAGGTTCATTTGATCCAGGAATGGTTGGCCGGCCAAAAACACCGGCTGAAAGCACCGGAGAAGGAAGGCAAACGCTACGCACTGCTGGGCCACTGCATGGAAAAAACGGCCGTGCCCGACTCCCAGCAACAATGGCAACAAATCTTCGCGGCCCTGGGCTGCGAACTGGACATCGTCCCCACCGGCTGCTGCGGCATGGCGGGCACCTACGGCCACGAGATCGAGCACCAGAAGGAATCCAAGGGTATCTTCGACCTGAGCTGGGCACAATGGTTCGACGACACCGAACGCGCCCAACGCCTGCTGGTCACGGGCTACAGTTGCCGCACCCAAGCGGCCCGGTTCGCGGGCGCCAAACCCAAGCACCCGGTCCAAGCCCTGCTGGCGCACCTCGGCAACTGAAGCAAAGCCGGCAAAAAGGAGGAAGGCATGGCCATTCCGGCAGATTCCATCACCGAATATCACGAGGAGATCGGAGCCGTTATCGGAAAGATTGAAATGCTCGAGAACCAACTCTCCCAGGGAATCATCATTCAACGCGCCTATTTTGAACAGACGGTCGCCCCCCTTCGAGCCAGGCTGACCGAATTCCGAACAGGAAGAAAAACAAGCAATTGATTGAACCGGTGAAGTAACTGAACAACACCAATTCTCATTTCCGGCGTTTTACCGTCCATGCCTCGATGTTGCGGTCGGCAAAGACGACGCCCACGCAAATCACCTTCTTGCCGGTCGCATTGTATTTTTGAACGTATTGCTTCTCTTCAATCTGTCCCAGGGCTTCCTCGGGTGAACCGCTCATCTTGAATTCGAAAAAAAACACCCGATCGCCCAACTCGATCACATGATCGATGCGTCCAAGATTGGTTCGCTCCTCCGCGCTGATACGCAGGTTGAGTAAGATGAAGACGGTATGGAATAACGTTTGGTAGTACTTCTCATGGGTCAGTTGAATGTCATAGGGGATATTGGCAAAGAAACCGTCCCGCAAAATTTCGAAGAAAGTACGGCCGCACCAGTTCATGGATCAGAGCGGTCTTGTCCACATAGACAAAATCGTTGGTTCTTATGTCCCGAAATGTTTGGATGCCAATCGGCAGAAACTCCTGATTCGCCTTGTATGGGATTATAGCGGCAAATAGAGCGGCTCCCTTCCCCAAGTCGAGAGTTTCCAACAGGGGATCTGTACCCACTTTGCACCTTTCGGCACAAATCCAGACGCTGAACCGGAGCTAATGAAAAGAGAAGGTAAATGACCGGCCCGAATCCAAACTTTGCGGTGGATGTTACGTATAGTAATGATGCATTAATATCTTTTGGGAATAAAGAGCCGCGAAATGAAATGAGGGTCCGCAATTTAAACTATTGACCTCGACTATTCGCCCCCATTGCTTTAACCACTCAAGCCGCACGAAAACCATTTCGTGTGTTGTTCTATGTGGAGACATGCCATGAAATTCTTATTCCTAACGCTACCCGCCTTGATTTTAACGCTTGGATTGACCGCTTTGTTGAGCACCGGTCCCGTTGAAGCCGCCGGCGGATGCCCCGGTGTTACCGGCTGGCAATACGATGTAACTCGGGCGGCCGATACCTGCGACCAGGCTAAAAACATCCTCAGAAGTTATCTTGAAAATCTGGCCCATCAGTCCTGTTCAGACCTATATTCCTACAGCATTGTCATCGAGCCCACCTGCACCACGAACATCTGCGGCCAAAAGGTCGCCAAAGGCGATCTGTACATGTGCTGCATCGAACCGTAACCTGACGACAGCGCGGGGCTCTCCCAGTCGAGGGTCCCGCTTTCGGGTTACTTATCACCGTCTCGTTATCCCGGCTGACATCCGGTTTTGTTCGACAAAGACGGCGTGCCGGGCATCGAACCGCAGCATGGGCACATATCGGCGGCCTGAAGTACCGCCGTTGACCGGATCGATGACCCGACCCCGATACTCAACCCAAGCGTGTTCCTTGCCCCCGACTCGGGGGACCCCCTGATGTACGGCGCCCACCACCACCTGGGTCGGAATGTCCATCCAGGCGGCAATCGCGTGGAACAGAATCGCGAAATCCTCGCAATCCCCCTCTTTGCGTTGCAAGGTTTCGATCGGAGTCTGCCAGTAATCGATCAAGTCCCCCTCCGCCCGGATTTTCAGAGCGAGGACGCGAGCGATCTTCCTCAGCTTTTTCTCGGGGTCCGCATCGGATACCTTCAGTTTGTGCAGGCTCTTGGGCAACACGGAGCCTAAATCTTCCACCCGGAGCAGGGTGCGGCGATCGATCCAATCGTATTGTCCCCGACAGTTCAAACACACTGCCGGGCCCGGCGTTCCCTTCACAACCGCCAGTTCATAAAGCGCCGACAGATTGGGCAAATCAAGCCGTGTATCCAGAGCGCCGTCCAACCTGTCCGCAAATCCTAGAAACAAGGCAAGCGTCTTCATGGGCGAGCTTAAACTCAGTACTGGATGTTCAGGCCCGTTAGCGGCGCGATACAGGCTGAGGATATGCGCGGCAACCTCCGTTTCGTCCGCGATTCGGGGTTTTTCAGGTAGTTTTCCCTCGATTTCCCATTGCAGCAGCGCGTCCGCCCGTTGGTCATTGGTGAGACCTCGCACGGCGAGCACTTGTTGGAAACGAGCGTGGTATTTCTTGTCGATCTCCGTGTTGGATTCGGCATAAAGATCGAGCAACAATGTTTTAAGCAAACCGGAAGAAGAAACCGGCTCCCCGGCAAATACGGGATATAGGTATAGACAGACCATTGCCAATGAAGCAATACGGTTCATTGGGCACCTCCGCGGCAAGCATCGGGAGGATGCATTGGGAATTTCTTTAGCAACGAGTGCCGTTACGATCAGGTCACTTTTCTACACCATAACGAAAAGAACAACACGAGAATAGAATATGCATAGTCATTTGTATGCACCCTATAGATCATCGATCTCGTATCTAAGGTCCCTATGTCAGACAAATAAGGAGGAGAAATAGTTGAAAAAAATAAAAAATTATCCTTAGACCGATCGAATCGGTCTTACGGGGTCCTACTTATAGATACGAAAAAGAAGCACAAATGGGATCATTTCTTTTTAAGAAAGGCAGAAAGGCGCCTTAGTTTTGTTTATGATAGGAGGATAAAGTGACCTTAGCTTTCATCCGGCAAATCTTCCCAGATAATGCGCTCCACATTGCGATCGGCAAAATTGATCCCAATCAGGGTAATCGGTTTTCCCGTTTTCCGATACCGTTGGTAATAGCCCTTACGGTGGATTTGCTCGATAGCGGCCTCTGCCGTTTCCCGGTATTTCATTTCGAAAACATACACGCGCTCCGCGGTCTCCAGAACATTGTCGATGCGGCCGAGGTTGGTCTTCTCCTCTCCCCGAACGGCCATGCCCAGCATCACGAAGACGATGTGGCAGATGGATTGATAATACTTTTCCATGGGGATATGCATGTCATACGGCAATTCCGGGAAGATGTCATCATGCATGGTTTGGAAAAACCGTTGTTCGTCGCGCTCATCCAGGGCCGCAACGAGATTGGCCAGGGGTTGAACAGACCGACCCCTGCCGATCGTCGTCAAAGATTCCAGAAGGTAGGAAAAGAAGGCCTTGCGCACCTCGTAATTGGGATAACCCAACCGATAGGTTTTTTCATAAACGCCCTCCACCTTGCTGATGGTCAGATACCCTGTTTGCATCAACAAAGAGGCCAGGTCCATATTTTCGATATCGAAATTGTCGAAGGCGCTAGCTTGCAACTTGTGCTTTTCCAGGTCGGCCAGGTCAAACCGGTGGTCCTGCCGAATGACTTTCAGCAGGAACTCGGGACTGCCGGTGGCGAACCAATGGAAGTCGAATTGTTGTTGATTCAAGGCCATCATCAGCGACCAGGGGTTGAAAACGGCGATCTCCTCGGCAGTGAACCGATAGCCGTTGTACCACTCGCGCAATTTGCCGCGTACCTCCGGGACCGGGCGACCCAGTTTGGCGGCAAGTCCTTGGAGATGCGGCCCCAAATCGCGTTCCAGTTCCTCCTCCGTGATGCCGAGCAGAGTTGCGTATCTGGCATCGTGGGAGATATCGACCAGGTTGTTGAGACCGGAGAACAGGGAAACCTTGGAAAACTTGGAAATCCCCGTGACAAAGACCAGGTGCAACAGGTCGTCCAAGCCCTTGAGCACACTGTAGAAATCTTTCAACTCCTCGCGATTGTGTCGGGCCATTTCCGGGTTTTCCACCAGGTCCAGGATGGGTTTGTCGTATTCATCAACCAGGATGACCACTTTTTCATTGGCGGCGAGCGACCTGATAATGAATTCGAAATATTCACACGGTGTCTCTTCCAGCTCCGGCGCCCTCAAATCGGATTCCTGAGCCAAACGCTGAAGTTGGGTGCGCAAAGCGTTCGCGAGTTGCCCTTGCTTGCGGCCGGTCGTTGCGGAAAAGTCCAGCCGAATGACGGGGTGAGGCGGAAATGCATAGTTCTCGCGGGTGATGCTCAATCCCCGGAACAGATCGGCGCGACCCCGGTAGAGCGCATATAGAGTGCTCACCAATAGAGATTTGCCGAAGCGCCTCGGTCGCGACAGGAAGAGCCTTTTGCCGCCTTCACCGATCAATCGAAAAATGATGTCGGTTTTGTCGATATATAGAAAGTTCTGACCCGGTTCCCTGATGTTGGCGAAGGTGTGGGTGCCGAGTGGTAGATTCAGAAGATCCCCGGGGGATTCATGCGATGTCTCGGCGCCGGCAGTTGTTTTGGACACAAATGGCCCCCGCTCAAATCATTACGTTTAGCATAACCATAGAATCTGCCTGTTTCAACCTGTTTTGGTCCGCTTGTCACTTAATCGATTTACCGCGTGAATCGAGGGAATAAAACGTCACGCCCTGTGGTATAAAGACCCTGCCTTCCCAATCACCAGTCTGGAGGTGCCCTATGTACCGCCTTTACGATTACAAGACATCCGGCAACGGTTACAAGGTAGCCCTGCTCCTGACCCAGCTGAAGCAACTCTTCGCCTATGTTGAAACGGACATCCTGGCCGGGGAAACGCACACGCCAGAGTTCCTGGCCAAAAACCCAAACGGCAAGGTCCCCGTCCTGGAAACCCCCGAGGGCGATCTACTGAGCGAGTCCAACGCCATCCTGGCCTGGCTGGCCGAGGGCACTCCCTTCCTACCGAGTGACCGCATGGGCCGTTACCAGGTCCTGCAATGGATGTTCTGGGAGCAGTACAGCCACGAACCCTACATCGCCACCTCCCGCTTCTGGCTGCACCATCCCGACGCCGAATCCTTCTACGCCAAACTGAACGAGCGCAGACCGGGCGGCCTGAAGGCCCTGAAACTGATGGAAGATCACCTGAGCCGACACGATTTTCTGGTCGCTGAAAGCTACACCATCGCGGACATCGCCCTCTATGCTTACACCCACGTGGCGCCCGAGGGCTGCTTCCCACTGGACGACTACCCGGCCGTACGCGCCTGGCTGGAACGGGTCCGCAATCAGCCGAATCACATCACCATCCAAGAAAAGGTACAAGCCTCGTAAATGGAAAACCGGGTCGATCAGGCCCGGTGTTCCAACTGGAACCGAGAAAAAGATTCGCGAACTATCTCACGCCCGGTTCCCTCAGGGATCTCGGGCAAAACGGTTTTCGCGAACCGCCGGTAAAGGTAACTGAAGAAGGCCGAATAGGGTCGGCTCGGGGCGCCGTCGTGTATGAGTGCCTCGAAAATGGAGAAAAGCCATTTGTCATACCAGGCCAGGCATTGTTGTTTTTCCTTCTCCGTTTTCAGTTGCGCCATGTCTTCCAGGGCGCAAGTCGCCGCTTTTTGCAAAGATTCCCGGTACCAATTGGCTCTTTCCAATCGGTCTTTAACCAGCGGGTCTCGGTTAAGTTTGCAAATGGTAATGGTGGTTTCGCCGCGAGCATTACCCTTGCGCGCCTTCAAAAGACCGTAGGGGCTCCAGGCCAGGTATTCGGCCGGATCATCCACCTCGGGATGCAGCAGAAGCGGCGCCTCTAAGAGGAGACAAGACGCATCGACCCTCCAATCCTTTCTATCTTCGGGATGCGTGCTCAACCTGGTCCCTTGGATGGGAAACTTGCCGGCCTTGGCGCGGTTGCATTTGGCGCAAGCCGGAATGAGATTGGACCATTCGTAAGCCAACCAGTAATAACCCGGATGCGCCTTGTCATCGGCAACTTCTTTTTTGGGCCGATAGTGTTCCACCTGCATGGCCGCCTGCGCCGTACTCGTACCTTCACAGTAGGCGCACTTTCCATGGTAGGCCGCAATGAGTTTTTCAAACACCTCGGGAGCGCGATAGATAGAGGTACTGAAAGGATGATTGCCCTTGTCCGCAAGGCGTCCGGTTGCGTTTTCCTTGCGATTGACCTCGATCAGGACCGCCGGTTCTTTTCGGTAGTCTCGCTTCACCTTGATCATTCGGAGGCCTCGTCCTGCTTGAAACGCGGGAAGTCCGGCAGAATATTGTTCTCCGCGAGGCGCTGCAATTTGGCTCGCCGTTCCTCTTTGTCTTCGATTTCCCAATAATTGGTCTCGGTATGCAAGGTTTTGAGGTCGACGTTATGCGGGTTGATCAGCGATTCCATATCGAACAGCGGCGAGGTCAACAAGGTATTGGGCAGAAGGCGGGTCACATCGAGATCCAAGCGCTCGACGCTCGTACCCGTTTCCTTCGTACGCGTTACCTTCAGAAAAACCGATTCCAGGGGCGCGCCCATCAGGGGTATGGGGCTGTGGGTGGTGGCAATGAACTGAACCTTGGGAAATACCCGCGAGAGTATGCCGGGATAGCGGGCCTGCCAGTTCGGATGCAGGTGCACCACCAATTCATCGATGAGCACGATGCCGAACAGATCCTTGGGATCGACCGTTTTCGGCTGCTGCTCCATCAAGCGGATGGTCATATCGCCGATCATGGCCAGGATGCTTTTATGCCCGGCCGAGAGATGATGCGCGGGCACTCGTTGTCCTTTTTCTATATACCAGACATCCTGGCCTTCGAAGAGGATATCTTCCACGTTGGGCATCAGTTCGACAAGCATCTTTTTGACGTTGCTTATTCGATCATAGGCAAGAGGATCTTTTCTATCGCCCGCGTCCAGACGTTGTCTTTGGAACCATTCCTCGATATTGCGCAAATGAACTTCTTGCCGATGCAAACCGGCAACCGGGCTCTGTTCCCTCTCGTCTTTAAGGCTTTGCATTCCTTGAATCAACAGACGAGAGGGACCGTAGGCCAAAAAAGAGCCAGGTTTGGAGACAGGGCTCCATTGCCCGTTATTCCAGCGGAACCGATTGATATGGTTCATCTGATTGGTTTGGTATTCCAATTCGATTTGGCACTCATGCCGCTCTCCCAACAGATGTCGGGCGTCTTCATCGCCCCACATGCCGACGGCCAGGGCTTGTAGAAGGGAGGTCTTGCCGTCGCCGTTATCGCCCAGGATGAAGATCCATCGGGTATCGATCGGGATATCCGAAATGTGGCATTGCTGTATACATTGAAACCGGTTGACCGCGAATTGTTTGATGGAAAAAGGCAGGGCATCAGTTGAAGAATCATGTTTCAAGTCAGGCGATGTTTGAAAGATCAATCGTAGCGGTAGCGGATCTTCAGGTTCACCAGGCGGTGCTTCACGGCCCAACTGCATTAAAAGCCTCGTCAACTCAGCATGATGGTTATTGGGCTCCCGAAAGTCAGCCCAGGTAAGCTTCCCCAGCCTCGATGGCAAATGTGAATCTTTGTACATGATGGGTAATAGTTTCCTTCGAAGCCCAATAGGATCATCCGTTTGAGCTAACAACCCTTCAAATTCACTCCATTCAGACGCAAGCCAATTGGGAGAAAGCACGACTATTACACGACGACTGGCGGCTACCATGTTTTCCATGTTGATAATCGACGGAAGGCCGATTTCGAAGTCTCTGTAGTCAATCGCAACATTGAGACCCGCGGCCTCCAACCGGGGCAAAAGCCAATCTCGAGCCCAACTATCTTTATGGGAGTAACTGATAAAAAAGTCGAATTGATAGTCCAAACCGTTGACCCCTTACCATTTGAGGCTATTATAGCCCAAAACCCCAAACAGCGAGAGATTAGGTGTGAGGGCTCATCATAATCGCGTGCCGATCCCAAAGAGACCGGAATCCCGGTTCGGCTTCCGTGATTGCCTCTTGAATCCGCGAAGGTGGACGACATCGTTTTCTCTACTGACGTCGCATCGTATCAAACGGGCGTCCGAAGTCCTGCCTAGGGAAATATGCACCCCTCGGCCTCTTTATGCAGGCGTTCCGAAGGAGCCGAAATTTTCCACGATCGTGGAAAAATTCAGAGACATTTTCCACGATCGTGGAAAAATGAGAAAACGGGTCTACATCTTGTGGATTCAGAGAATCTTAAGTTTCTGAATTTAACGGTGTCTTTTCCGCGATCGTGGAAAAATGAGTCACGAATTGGTTGATCGAACCTGTTTGATTGCATATTTTGATCGAGTTAGTCGCATTTTGAATGCTGCTCAAGCATATTATGCCAAAAATTTTGTGAGGATTACGTTTACAAATTCTATGATGTACCCCGGTAGCCTTCTATCTGAGAACAGTTTACGAGAAAAAAAATCGAAAATTCCGGGTTGAAAAGACAGGTGTGCAATGGAGTCAAGCCGGCGTCTTAAGTCGATTGCACACCTGTGCAATCGAGTCCATCCGCCGTCTTGGGTCGATTGCACACCTGCGCAATCGAGTCCATCCGCCGTCTTGGGTCAATTGCACACCTGCGCAATCGAGTCCATCCGCCGTCTTGGGTCGATTGCACACCTGCGCAATCGAGTCCATCCACCGTCTTGGGTCAATTGCACACCTGCGCAATCGCGTCAAGCCGCTGGCTTGGGTCGATCGCACACCTGCGCAATGGCGTCAAGCCGGCGGCTTGATTAGATTGCACACCTGCGCAATCGAGATAACAGCCGGACCGGCTGACGTCTCGCTACCGCTTCTTGCGGTGATCGCGGGGGTTCAGGTCCACGTGACGGGTGAGGACCTTGCCCGTGGCCACGTCTTGCAGCGATAACACCACCCGTTGCGGGCGCTTGCTCAACGTCAGGTTGACCTCGTAATTGGCGATCATTCCAGGTCCGGGTTGACCGCCCACCATTCGAATGGGGGTCTGGTACTTGTCCGACCGGTACCCCTTCGTGTCCAGCGTCGTCGTGTGCAAGACCAGTTGCGTCATGTATCGGCCGTCGTAGGGCGTCTGGGTGGCCCAGTCCATGGGGATGTGCAGGGTTACCGGCACCTTCAGGCGGGTGAAACTGGTTTTGCCGTTACCCACGGTCAGAGGCAATGACGACTTGGTGATGCCCAGCATCAGCGAGGCGTCCATGTCCATGCCCACCTGCTCGCTTTTGGTCAGCACCCGGAAACTCTTGCGGTGGCGAACCCGATAAGATTCGTCCGTCAACTCCACCCGGATGTTGCTGCGCTCTACCGAACCGACCGCCTCAGCCATAAAACCCAGGATATAGTAGGCGTTGGTATCCTCGGTAACCTGTTGGAAGAAATCTACCTTCCCGACGGCCTTGGCTACCACTGCACCGCCAGTTTCCGAGGCGACCGTGCGCAAAGAATTCAAACCGGAATTGAATTCGGTGTAGATCGGATTGAAATTGACAGGGGATTCTGCGCTCTCAGCGGTCACGGACTCGATCGGCAGGCCGGATTGAATCGGATACACGGTGTAGCCCAACAGGTTGGCGGTGTCCACCATGCGATCCAGCAGGTCTGTGCTGTCGAAACGACGAGCGGCGTCACGGGCCTCGGTATCGGCGCCGTCGCCCAGTAGGGTGAAATCGCTCGTCCAACCGGGACTCATCAGCAACATTACCCGACGACCGGAATTGGTGTAGAAACTGCGCATGGTGACCATCAGGGCATCGGTCACCTGTTCCAATTGGGCGCGCAACTGCTGATAGATGGGGCTTACCGACTCCAGGTCCTCGCGGGATTCCAATTGCAGACGACGCAGGTTGTTCTTGGACTTCAACCCCCTGGCGTACTTGAAGGCGCGCTCCAATTCCCCCTGATCGCCGCTGTAATCCAGAATGGGTTCCAACTTCTTGCCGTCGAACCGCACAATAGCCATGCGGTCGCGAGGCCCCATATTGGAAACCTGCTCGCCGATGCGTTTGAACATCGTAGGCCGGAACTTACGCGGGGTGAAATAATCGTCGATGAAAACCAGATAGCTGTTGCCAAGTTCCTGAGCATCGGCGGGTCGCTCGGCCAGGTCGATGATGCCCTCCACCTTCCCGGAGGCGGTGACACGTGGATTCCAAACTTTTTGGAAAAAGGCCGGTTCTACGAACTGGTCGTTGACAAACAGTTGAAAATCGTCCGACTTCAAACCGGTGACCCGGTTCCCCTGCCGATCGGTCACGACCACTTCCACGGTGATCATGCGAACTTCCAACGAGGTGCTGATGGTAGGCGGGTCCTGTGCCCGGAGACCGACAGACAGAAGGAAAAGCAAACTCAACATTGCGGCGCGTATCATAGTAACCATCCTCTCTTTCTATGCAAAGCCTCCCGGCTTGCGACTCCCCATATTAAACATAGCGGGAAAAACGGGCGGAGGGGTTCAAAGAAACGGCAATTTACTCAAAAAAATTTTCCCGGAACCAAATACTGAACCTGAGGTTTGGGGCAGTGGTATAATCCTGGCTGCCGTCAAAGGGATGCAAGGAGTGCCTATGCCCAATTGGATGTCCGCTAAATTAAAACCTTATGAAGCCAGCATTTTCGATAGCATCGGCCGTCTGGTTCGCGCCACCGAGGGGGTGGTGAACCTGGGCCAGGGATTCCCGGATTTCGACGGCCCCGACCTGATCAAGGAAGCCGCCGCCAAAGCCATGCGCGACGGGCACAACCAATACGCGCCCATGCCCGGCGTCCCCGCGCTGACCCACGCCATTCGCGACGCCTATCGGGAAAACGCCGGTATTTCCTACGATCCACTCAAAGAGATTACCGTGCTGGCGGGCGCTACCGAGGCCATGTATGCCGCCGTAACCGCTATTTGCGAGCCGGGCGACCAGTTCATTGTATTCGCGCCCATCTACGATACCTATGTGCCGCTGGTGCAAATGTGCGGCGGAACCGCCGTGGAGATCCCGCTGGAACCGCCCACCTTCCGCTTCGACCCGGACCGCCTGCGCGCCGCCTTTAACGACAAAACGCGCGGCATCATCATCAACACGCCCCACAATCCCTCGGGGACCGTGTTCAATCGGGAAGAAATGGAGCTGATTCGCGACCTCTGCATCGAACACGATGTGATTGCCTTCACCGACGAGGTCTACGAATACCTGCTTTACGACGGCTGCGAACACATCTCCATGGCTTCGCTGGAGGGTATGCGCGACCGTACGGTGACCATCAGTTCCACCGGAAAATCTTTTTCCATGACAGGTTGGAAGATCGGCTGGGTCTGCGCGCCGCCCGAGGCCACCCAAGCCGTTCGCCGCCTGCACCAGTTCATTGCCTTTGCCATCGCCACGCCTTTCCAGCACGGCATGGCCGCCGGCATCCGTAACCGCGACCAACTTATCCCGCCGTTACGCGACGACCTGGCTCAAAAGCGGGATCAAATCTGTGAAGGTCTGGCCGACCTGGGTTTCGGCGTCAACAAACCGCAAGGCACCTACTTCGTGCTGACCGATATCTCGGCCTTGACCGACATGCCCGACACCGAATACGTCTTGGATTTGATTCGCCGGGAGGACGTGCGGGTGGCCGCCATCCCCAATAGCGTCTTCTATATGAACCAGAATCAGGCGCCCAAAAACTATATCCGCTTCTGCTTTGCCAAGAAAACCGAGACCTTGAACCAAGGCATGGCGCAACTGAAAGGCTTGAGGGGGTAATCATGGCGCGCATCGGCCTTATTCAAATGGACATTCAGTGGGAAGACGCCGAGGCCAACATCCGCCGCGTCGACGAATTGACGCGACACGTGAAACCGGGTGACTTCGACATGCTGATCCTGCCGGAGTTGTGGTCCTGCGGCTTCACCATGAACGATCAGGCCTACGCCACCTGGGATATCGGTCATGCCTATATGGCGTCGCTGTCCAAAAAGCTCAACTGCCTGGTTCTCGGCGGACTCCCGCGCAAGGTGGACAACGGCCAGGAGAATCGATGCTACCTGCTGGATGGTGAGAACAGCAGAAGCTACACCAAAATCAAAACCTTCACCTTCGCGGGCGAAGACAAGAAGTACCAACGCGGTAACCCCGATCAAAAACAACGCTGGGATGTCATGGGCTTCCAATTGACGCCCTTTATTTGCTACGACCTGCGCTTCCCGGAAATGGCAAGGGCGATGGTGCCCGACTCCACGCTGTTTACCTATGTGGCCTGCTGGCCTATCGCGAGAGAACTCCACTGGCGTCAACTGTTACGCGCCCGCGCCATCGAGAACCTGGCTTACGTGATCGGCGTGAACCGCGTGGGTCGTGACGGCGCCGGCCTGGACTATCCCGGCGCATCCATGGTCATCGGGCCGACCGGGGAGATCGTCCTGGACGCGGGCACCGAGGAAGGTTTCTACGAGGCCGAGATCGATCCCGCGCAAGTCGCCGCCGCCCGCGACCGCTTCCGCTTCCTGGACGATATGTAATGGAAGCACGCGCGATCGTCATCGGGGTGATGGGCGCGGGCGCCGGTGCATCGGAAGAGGATGTGAAAAGAGCTCTCGAACTGGGCGCGGCCATTGCCTCACGCGGCTGGGTTACCCTGAGCGGAGGGCGAGACGCGGGAGTTATGGCGGCAGTCAACCGGGCCGCGAGCAGCGCCGGTGGTCTGACGCTGGGCCTCCTCCCCGGCGAGAAACGTCAGGCGGCGCCCGGAGTAGTCCTGGCTTTACCCACCGGATTGGGAAGCGCCCGCAACAATGTCAATGTGTTGGCGAGCGATGCGGTAGTGGTGTTGGCCGATCGCATCGGTCCGGGCACCACTTCCGAAGCGGCCCTTGCCGTCAAGGCGGGTCGGCCCCTGATCATCATTACTGAAGATGAAACCACAAAAAAGTTCTTCCAAAGCCTGGGCGGCCCGCGGGTCAGTTTTGCCGGGGACGCAACCGATGCCATGGAACAACTTGACGGCCTGGTAGACGAACTCCTGAAAGGTTCCCAACTTCTCCCCCTGGGAGCACTTAAAAAATCTACAAAAAGGTGTTGACTCACCATGGGGGTTCCGTTAGAATCTCGCTCTGTCGCTGGGATAATTGAGTAAGGCCCGGCGCATTTTTTTTTATGTAGCTAAGTTATTTTCCGGCGTAGCTCAGTTGGTAGAGCAGGTGGCTGTTAACCACCTTGTCCGCGGTTCGAGTCCGTGCGCCGGAGCCATTTACAAGGCCGGGAATTTCCCGGCCTTTTCCTTTTTATACTCTGCGGTTCGAGTCCGTGCGATGCCGCAGATGCGCCGAAGGCGTAGAGCCATTTACAAGGCCGGGAACTTCCCGGCCTTTTCCTTTTTATACTCCGCGGTTCGAGTCCGTGCGCCGTCGCAGATGCGCCGAAGGCGTAGAGCCGGTTACAAGGCCGGGACATTTCTCGGCCTTTTCCTTTTTATACTCCACTATTTGCGTCGAGGGCTCCCTCCATACGTGTCGAATCTTCCCCCGGTCGGCTTGGTCCGCTCTTTGCTACAAATGCCTTGAACAAGGCCGCGTCACATCGCTGTTGCGACCAGTTTTTGAAAGGGGGACACGATGAGTCATCAAGCCGTTGAAACCTTTATCGGCGAAGTACTTGAGAACGATTACCAAACCATGTGCCGCGCTATCGTTATGTTGGAGGAGATGACCGGCGAACTGGAAAGCCGTCACGACGGCTCCCTGGTTACCGATATCCTGAAGCTGACCGAGTTGCTGGACAGCCGCACCCGCAACCACTTCCAGTTGGAAGAACGCATGGGCGCCTGTGCCGGCCTGGCCGAGGAAAAGCCCCGGCTGGAAAGTCAGTTACGCGACGTTATCCGCGACCACCGGCTGCTGGAAGGCAAGCTGGCCGGGGTTCGCGCCGCCGCCCGGGAAATCGATCGCAATCATCCCGAAACCTTTGTGGTATTGGGCAACCACCTACGAGCCTACACCGAGATCCTCAAACATCATGAGGAGCGCGAAAGCATGATGGTATTAGAAGCCGCCAATACCGAAATAGGGGCCGCTGATTAACGGTGTCCGGCTTGGGGATTTTGCCGCAGGCAGCGCCATAATCCCCATGCATCCGAACACCGCGGGCCTGTTGAAGGCCAGGAGGATACTGATGAATCATATCGTTTCTCCGGTTACCGCGAAGATACAGAAAGACGCGGTCACGCTTCTGGATGAGCACATTGTAGAAATCGTAAGCGATTCGGGCGAAGGCGCCCAAACCGCGGGCCAAATCTTCGGCCAGGCCTCGGCCATGATGGGGAACGGCGTATGGACCGTGGAAATCATTCCCGCTGAAATCGAACCGCCTTCCCGTTCGGTGCCCGGGGCCAGCGGCAACCGCATCCGCGTGGGCGCCCGCGCCTTGCACAACGCGGGCGATAAAGCCGACGTGGTCATCGGCTTCAATGAGCAGGTGCTCTATAGCCGCATCGATCAGGGCGCGTTCAAAAAGGGCACTCATATCTTCCTTGAAAACAAATGGGAGAATGATCCCCGCGAGGACGTCCGCAACACCTATAACGAGGCCCTGACCGATCTACGAGAGCGCGGTTACAAGGTGACGGGCGTACCCATGGAGGCCTGTTGCCTGGAGTATGTGCGCGACGCCAGGCGTGGTAAGAATATCTGGGTGCTGGGCCTGCTCTGCCGTCTTTACAATCGCGACAAGGACCTGATGCGGAAGATGATCACCCGCCGCTTCCAAGCCAAGGGCGAAAAGGTGCTCAACAGCAACCTTCAGTTGTTCGAGTCCGGCTTCTCCTGGGCGCGATCCAATTTGACGCAGACCTGGCGCATCCCGCCGCGCCGCGACGATCGTCCCCATGTGGTTATGAACGGCAACCAGGCGCTGGCCATGGGCTGCATGGCCGCGGGCATGGAAATCTGTTCCATGTACCCCATCACGCCCGCCACCTCCGTTTCCCATTATCTGGCCGCCAACTTCAAGAAGGTGGGTGGTTTCGTACATCAGGCCGAGGACGAGATTGCCGCCATCGGCTTTGCAATCGGCGCCTCTTATGCCGGTAAAACCGCGGTGACCATTACCTCCGGGCCCGGCCTGGCCCTGAAGACCGAGTTTATCGGCCTGGCCGTCATGGCCGAGGTGCCCCTGGTGATCGTGGATGTCCAACGCGGCGGTCCCTCCACCGGACTGCCTACCAAGGTGGAACAATCCGACCTGCTGGCCGTGCTGCACGGCAGTCCGGGCGATGCGCCCAAGATCGTGCTGGCGCCCTCCACCATCGAAGAATGCTTCCACTTCATGATCACCGCTCGTCGCCTGGCAGAGGAATTTCGCGGTCCCGTCTTCGTGCTCTCCGACGCCAACCTGGCTACCGGCGTGCAACCCTTCCCGCGTCCCCGGCTCAGCGAAGATCAATTGTCCCCGCCCATCGATCAGAGCGACTGGGACCCGGACGTGGCGCCCTACAACTGGGACAGCGAAAGCGGCCTCTCCCGGCGGCCCATCCCGGGGCAACGCGGCGGCGCCTACGTACTCACCGGCCTGGGCCACGACCGCCACAGCAAGGTCGTCTATGAATCGGGCACCAACCAGAAGACCATCGCCATGCGCAGCAAGAAACTGGCGGCCCTGCAACGCACGCTCAAGCCGCCTACCATCTTCGGTGACGACACCGGCGATCTGCTGGTAGTGGGTTGGGGCTCTACCCGCGGCGCTGTAGAGGAAGCGGTCACCCGCCTGCGCAAACAGGGCCGCAAGATTTCCAGCGTGAACCTGCAATTCCTCTCACCGCTGCAACCCGGTCTCACCGAAATGTTCCGCCGCTTCAAAAAGGTCATGACCATCGAGATCAACTACAGCGACAAGAAGGACGACCCCGCCTTCGCCGGAGCCAGACGGCCGGCCCAGTTGGCCATGTTGTTGCGAGCCAGGACCTTGATCGATATCGACTTCTGGTCACGCGTGCCGGGCAGCCCGTTGCAACCCGGCATCCTGGTCGATGTACTCAAACACCGCATGGACGAAATGAGAGGTGCAACATGCTAGGCCTCAAAACAGATTGGGTCCTGGAACCCGAACCTCGCGACTATGCTCTGGCCGATTACGAGGGCTGCCAGGCGAAATGGTGCCCGGGCTGCGGCGACCACTCCGTGTTGAACGCGGTACAGCGCTTGTGCCGCGACGAACGCCTGCCGCCCGAACAAACCGTTTTCGTCAGCGGCATCGGTTGCAGCAGCCGCTTCCCGCACTATATGAAGACCTACGGCTTCCACGGTCTGCACGGCCGCGCCCTGCCCGTGGCTTCCGGGATTCGCGCCCGTCGGCCGGATTTAAATATCTTCGTGGCCACCGGCGACGGCGACTGCTGCTCCATCGGCACCGCGCACTGGATTCACGCCCTGCGCTACAACATGAAGATGGTCGTCATGATGTTCGACAACAACATCTACGGCCTCACAAAAAAGCAGACCTCGCCCACCACGCGCAGAGGCCGCAGGACCAACACGCACCCTGACGGCGCTTTCCTCAGTCCCATGAACCCCATCACCGTATCCCTGGGCGTACCCAATGCGTCCTTCATCGCTCAAACCGTGGATTGGAACCCGCCGCATCTGTACGCCACCCTGCGCGAGGCCTTTCACCATCCGGGCTTTGCCTTCGTGCGCGTGATGCAGCGGTGCCCCCATTTCACCGGAGACAACTTCGAGCTCTTCCAGACCGATCCAAGCAAGATCCTGCTGATGACCCATCCCGACGGCGTGCCCGTGGACGATGCGCTGATCCGCACCTTCACCACACGGGTGGAACACGACCCGGCCGACCGCATGAACGCTTTCAATCACGCCATGCGCGAGGACGTGCTGCCCATCGGCCTGTTCTATCGCGACGAGGAAGCGGAACACTACGACAGCTACACCCGCGAAGGATTGGACACCACCCCTGCCGAAAAGGTGGAGGCCATGGATAAACTACTGGATCTATATTGTGTGTGAGGTAGGCCATGACGCGACAAACCCGGCTCCCCGCTCCCTGGCGATTCTATCTGGGCCTGGACCAACCCGAGCCGTCGACGGATTGGTACGCCGAGGCCCTGGTTACCCCGGCCCGGCCCGAGCACCTGTGGCGGCGCTTCCCCCTCATCGACAACGGCGACGGTAAACCTGTCCCGCTACCCCGAGTTCTCTTCGACGCTCTGGATAAACTGGAGGCGGAGGGTGCGCCCGCCCGCATCATCGCCGCGCACCGCTTCCACTTCCTCAAAGCGGCCGCAAGCCGCGGCGCGGGCTTTCAAAGCGACGAGACTTTCACTGCCTTCGAGGCCATGCTGGACCTGAGCGATGCGGGCCGCGAGGAACTGAGCCATGAGTGGGAAAGGCTGAAGCCCTTCCTGCCCTTGAGCGGTCATCTACTACAACCCGACCACACCCTTCCTTTATGGCTGTATCGGGAGAGCCTGAACGCCCGTTTCAGTGAACGCCGAACAGCCTGGTGCGCCGAACTGAAGCACCTGGCCGACCGCCTGCTGGATATCCTGCGAGTGGAAGACGGTAAGCAACCGCGAGATGCCGAAACCCTGAACGCCGTCCTGGGCAAACCCGGAGAGCTGTTCGACACGGAAGCCATGGCGACCATCTTGTCCGTCCCCAAGGGCACGCCCACCATGTCTGCCGAACGACGCCGGCGCATCGCGGATACCCTCAGTGTCTTGGCAGAGTTTCTCCAAAATCCGGTCAAGGATCTCATCCTGTGCCACCGCGAAAGCCTTCCCTGCCTAGCTGACCACCCCATGCAAACCGCCTCGGACGGCTTCCAACGCGCCGCCGAAATCTTCTCGGGAAGAGTGGAGCGCCTGAACCGGGTCTTCCGCGCCGTCCGCGCGGCTCGACTGGAGTTACACGGCGATTACCTGCCCGAACGCCACGACCTGCTGCTGGCCCGTTTCGATTGGCGCGACTGCACCGAGGACGAGCGCTTCCAACTTCCCCAAATCCTGGTGGTGGAACGCGCCGAATACCTGAAGGGCGAGCACCTGGGCCGCTTTGCCGCCTTGACCGCCTCGGGCCTGCCCCTGCGCGTCCTCTTGCTGCGCGACGCAATCGAACTGCCCGATCCCAATCTCGGACATATCGATATTGCCTCGGTTGCCCGGGCCTGTCGCGGCACCTTTGTCACGCAAACCAGTACGGCCCGTCCGATGCACATGCTCCATGGCTGGAACCACATGTTGGAAGCAATCGGGCCGGCCGTCATGGTAGCCGCCGTGCCGCCCGACAACTGCGATACGCCCCTGCTGCTCTTGGAAGCCGCCCTGATGAGCCGCGCCACGCCCTTGTTCCACGACGATCCCAACGCGGGCGCGCATCAGGCCGAGCGTTTCAGCCTGGACGGCAACCCCGACCCGGAAGCCGCCCTGGCCGGTGATCCGCCCGTCACGCCCGCCGACGCCTTGAGCCTGCTGCCCCGAGCCCGTCACCACTTCCTACCCGTTACCGAGGAAGAACCGGCTACCGCTCCTCTCCCTCAAGTGTTGTCGAGTGACAACGAAGACGCGTTGCCGGTGATTCAAGCCTTAAATGAGGACGAAACTTCGCGCCGGGTATACATCGACGGCACGGTTGCCGGATGGTGCGCGGCATTGGCCGCCGACTGGCGCATCCTGCAGGAACAAGCCGGTATCGACAATCCCCATGCACAACGCGCGGCCCGCGAGGCGCGCGAAGAAGCACAGGCCGAATTGTCCCAAAAGGAACAGGAATGGAAACAGCGCCTCGAAGACATCCGCGACGAGGCGGGAAGAGAGGCCATGACGCGACTGGCCCGCGGCCTGCTGGACCTGGAGCCGGATTCACTCCTGCCCGCTGCCCGTCCCCTCCCCTCCCCTACCTCGCCCGAAGCCGCTGAGGAACCGGCAGAGGAAGTGGAACCCAAACCGTCGCCTCAAGCGGAACCCGAGGAGGAGAACTACAGCGAGGAACCCTATATCAACAGCGCCATGTGCACCAGTTGCGACGAATGCACCAATCTCAACAGCCTCATGTTCAAATACAACGGCGACGGACAGGCCTATATCGCCGACGCGACCAGGGGAACCTTCGAACAACTGGTCAGCGCGGCGGAAAGCTGCCCGGCTCACATCATCCACCCCGGCGAACCCAGACCGGACGACGCTACCGCAACCCCGGAGGTTTTGCAGCGGGCGGCGGCGTTGCCCTGAGGAGATAACCCATGGCAGCAACGGTAACCACGGCAATCCTGATCATGACCGGCATCGGCCTGATCTTCGGCGTGGTCCTGGCCGTGGCCTGGCGCTTCCTGCGCGTGGAAGAAGATCCGCGCCTGGACCAACTGGAAGAGATGCTGCCCGGCACCAACTGCGGCGCCTGCGGCACGCCGGGTTGCCGCGCCTTCGCCCAAGCATTGCTTAACGGCGAGGCCGTCCCCGCGAGCTGCACCGTCAGCAGCCCCGCCGAAATCAAACGAATCGCGGAGCGACTGGGCGTGGACGCCGGTTCGGTGGAACGCCGCGTCGCCCGCCTGCACTGCGGCGGCGGCAAGGGACTTGCCGTTGACGCCGCCCAATACCTGGGTCTGTCTTCCTGCCGCGCGGCCGCATTGGTCAACGGCGGCGGTCGCGCTTGCAACTGGGGTTGCCTGGGCCTGGCCGATTGCGAAGAAGCGTGCACCTTCGACGCCATTAGTATGAACCGGCTCAACCTGCCCGAGGTCGATCCCGACCGCTGCACCGCTTGCAACGATTGTGTAGAAATATGCCCCAAGGACCTGTTCACACTGGAGCCGGTGGGACAACCGCTGGTGGTTGCCTGCAACAGTCCTCTAACCGGACCGGACGCCCGATCCGGCTGTGCGGTGGCCTGCGACGCCTGCGGCCGTTGCGTCAGCGACGCCCCGGAAGGCGTGCTGGCTATGAAAGACGGCCTGCCCGTGGTGCTGGACCCCGAACGAACGACCGCTGACGCCATTTGGCGATGCCCCACCGGCGCCATCCAGTGGCTAAGCCCGCAAACCAGGTCCCAACCCGAAAAGGAACCGGCGGAGGTATCCTGATGAACATTCTCACCGGCCGCGCTGCCGTATTTGCTACCGCCCGTCTCGCCGGCATCCAACTGCTGGACGGCACCCAAGACCCGATTCATACCCTGGCCCGCGCCGGCGGTCTTGCTTCGACCGGCGCCCGCGTCGCCGTCTGGCTGCAAGGTCGCCAGGCCGGTTTGGTCACCGAACAGGTGCTGGACCTGGTTGCCCGCAACATCCCCATGGTCATCCATCTGGTCGTAGGCCCCTACCCGGATCACGCGGGCGGCACCGATCACGCGCTTTATCACCGTCTGGCCGACTCCGGCGCCTTCTCCGCCCTCTCGCGCAATCCTACCGATGCCGCCAACCTGACCCTTTTGGCTCACCAGGTTGCCGAGCGCGGCCTGTTGCCCTGTATCCTGGCTCATGACGGCCCGGAAACCGCTTTCGCCCCGACAACCACAACCCTACCCGATGCCGCGTTCTGCCGTAACTTCCTCCACGATCATCCCGAGGAGTCCGCCACGCCGGCGCAAGAACTCTTGTTCGGTAAAAACCGCGCCCGGGTTCCCGCCTGGTTCGACCCCGACCGTCCCACGGCCACCGGCTGGTCACGAGAATCCGGCGACCTGGCCGTCGCAAGCGCCGGTTTCCGCCTGTTCTTTGCCGACGCCATGGAAAGCACTTTGATGGAAGCCCTGGCCGAGTCCGCCATGAGCGGCGGCGCGTCGCTGGAACCCATCCTGGCCGGGCCGGGCAGCGGACACCGCTTCATCGTGGTCGCCCAGGGCGCCGCCGCCGATGCCGCCGAAAACGCCGCGGTCATTCTACGCAAACGCCACGGCTGGAATGTGGGCGTGGTGAAGATCACATGGTTACGTCCCTTTCCTACGCAACGCCTCAGGGCGCTGCTCAGCATGGCAAAAGCCGTCACCGTGCTGGAGCGGCTGGGCGTGAGTACCGGTCCCGGTCCGTTACGGCGTGAGGTCCTGCCGTGCATGCCTCCCGACTGCGTACCCATCTCGGCCATTTGGGACCCCGCCCGCAATCTGCGCCTGCAAGACATGGCCGCCGTCTTCAAGAATACAACGGTTGGAGCCAGGGCACGGGTATTTCCCGGTATCCCGCCCTGGGTGCCGGATTCACCCCACTTTCCCAAACGGGAGGCCGCCCATCAGGCGCTTATTCGTGAATACCCCGACCTGGGTCAGGTGACCCTACCGGAGATGGAACCGCTGGACGCGGTCCCGTCGCAAGCAGTCCGCCTGGCCGTGTTCGCAACCCGAACCCAACTGACCGACGAACGCATCGACGAAACCGCACGACTGCTGGCCGAGGAAGCCGGCTCGCATCTCACAAGCACGCTTCGTCCGGCCGGTTCAGGCAGCCTGGCGCTGGTGCTTACCGCCTCTCCCCTCCCCTGCCCCAATCCCACGGCGGGCGCGCCGGTAGCATGCGCATTGGTCGGCAGCACCGACATTCCCCTCAATCCCTTCAAGCGCGTCAAACCCGGCGGCAACCTGATCTTCGCAACCAGCTATGATCCCGCTGATTTCCCCGCCGTTTTACCGCCCGCATGGCTGGCTTCCCTGCGCGAGGGCGCCCATACCTGCCGGCTGTATTCAGGACCCGTCGAGGATTTCCCAAAAATTGCCGTAAGCGCGGTGACGGGCAAGTTCGACGACCTGCCCCTCCTGGTCTCCCCCGACAAGGTGCGTCACCCGGTCCCCATCGGCGGCGAG
Organism: Acidobacteriota bacterium; assembly: GCA_030066195.1. Lineage (GTDB taxonomy): Bacteria > Acidobacteriota > Holophagae > Acanthopleuribacterales > Acanthopleuribacteraceae > JASJCB01. Next base: position 6,730 of record JASJCB010000036.1, on the reverse strand, counting down.
CCGCTGCCCCATCAACGCAAGCTGCCCCTGGCCGAACGAACCTACGACAACCTGCCCCGCTTCTGGGGCGAGATCTTGCAACCCACCCTGGCGGGACGATCCCTACCCACCTTGGAACCGCTTTCCGCCCTCGGCCGGGTGCCCGCGGGCAGTGCCGCCATTACCAATCGGGCGCGCACCCGCGATTATGATATCCGTTTCGATCCCTCCAAATGCACCGGCTGCGGCGCCTGTTGGATCTCTTGTCCCGATTCCGCGATTCATACCGCCGCTCTCCCCGCTAAGGTATTGATTGAAGCGTCCGTCGACGCCGTGCGCGATCAGTTCCCGCAAGCAACGGCGGACCGGCTCAAACGCCTGGCCGGACGTATAGCCCCCAAATGGGAGGCACTTCTGGCTGAACATCAGGTCGGTATCGTACGGCAAGATCTGCTGGACGAGGCTTATCGACACGTGATCAGCCGCATCGAGCCGGACGGTGGGGAGGAGCTGGATTGGACCTGGTCGGCAGCGAGGGATCATTTAATCTCCCTGGCCGCGGCCGCCACCGATACCTTGTTCCATCAACTCCACCGGAACCACAAGGGTGACGGCAGCCTGCTTTTTCTATCGGTGAATACTGCGCGCTGCCAGGGCTGCGGTATATGTACCCGAGTCTGTGAACCGGACGCTTTGACCAGAGAAGAACGGGACTTGAGTCGCATTTCAAGCGACATGGAACGGCAACACCATTTCGAAAAACTACCGGATACACCCGGACAAACCCTGGCGAAACTGAACAAAGCCGATCGGTTGAACCCTCTGGCTGTTGCCTTTCTCTCCCGTTACTGCGCGCAGGCGTTACCGGGCGGCACGGCAGAACCGGGATCGGCGGCCGGTTTGGCTTTGCGCCTGACCTGCGGCATGGCGGAATTCGTCGGTCAACGACACATGATCGCCTACGCCCAAGACCTGAATGACCTGGCCGGCAAGCTCAGACAAAAACTGCTGGACAAGGTTACCGAAACCCTCTCCGGCAACGACCCGCAAGCCCTGGAAACACTGCTGGGAGAACTGCCGCCGGGTCGCGCTTCCATGGAAACCATCAGCGCTAAATTAAACGCCATGGGCGCCGTGGCCGGCCTGGATGTGGAAAGCGCCGGGCGCCTGGCCTCACTTGGCCGGGAACTGGGCGAACGTCACGAACTGATTACCACCGGGCACTCCGGCAACGGCAGATCTCGCTACGGCCTGGTGCTGGCGGCCAAACAAACACGCGACCTGTCCCACTATCCTTTCAACGCCTTCAACGTGCCGGTGATCTCCGATCACTCCGGCAACGGTACGGCCAAAGCCTTGGGCCTGGCCGAGGGTATCCTCCAAAAACACGCCGCCGAGATGCGCCGCGTCCGCCTGGCCGAAACCGCCTTGCGCAGGGGCATCACCCTGGCCGAGCACAAGGTACCCGCAAGGCTTGCATGGGACGATCTCACCCGGGCAGAACGCGCCCGCTGCCCCCGTGTCATCCTGGTCGTGGACGAATCCGCGCTGAGAGCCGGTCGACTGGAAACCGTGCTGTCAGCCGACTTCCCCCTCACCGTGCTGGTACTGGACGGCAAGGCGGACCCCGCCGATGAACATGACGCCCTGAGCCTAGCACTTGCCTACCCCGACACCCCTGTCTTCGCCTCATCCATGGCCGCACCGGCGCACCTGGCTTCGGCCCTGGAAAAGGCGCTGACCGCCGAGGGACCCGCGGTGGTTCACCTCTACATACCCCATGCCCAAACGGACGGATTCGCAACCGAGCACTTGTTGGATGTGGTGCGCGCCGCAACCCGAGTAGGCGTACAGCCGCTCTTCCGCTACGATCCTCAAGCCGACGAACACTTCGGCCCCTGCCTGCATGTGGACGAGGCGCCCGAGGATCCGTTATCCGAGTGGACCAAACTGCTTTCCCGTTTCAAAGACACGGACGAAATAGTCTTGGGCCGTGGGGCGGAAGCACGGGACAAAAGACGCCGCCTGCTGTTGGAACTGGCCGGGAAGCAATCGCCGTTTTCCGACAGCATCCGTCAAGCCCTGACCCGTGAATTCGAAGCCGACTACCAAAAACGCCTTGACGACCTGGAAGGCCGATTCCAAAAGGAACAGATGGATGCCGAACGCCGGCGCCGCGAGGAATTGTCGGTCCAACTCTCCGAACGCCTCTTCACCCTGGTCAAACAAAGTGAGGAGAAACCTTTATGATGCAGGCAGTCGCCGGATTCCGTCACGGTGTGCATCCGCGGGAGCACAAAACCGCCACCAACGGCATCGCCGTTGAGCGCATGCCCTTCGTGGACACCTACACGATTCCTCTTTCCCAGCACATCGGCGCCCCGAGCCTCTGCCTGGTCCAACCCGGTCAACTGGTGGTGCGCGGCCAGATGATCGCCGCGCCGAACGGCTTTATCTCCACGGCTCAGCACGCGCCCGTAACCGGCGAGGTGACCGCCGTGGAGCGGCGACCGCATCCCACGGGCGACATGGTCGAAACCGTGGTCATCGAGACCGATCCCTACGACGACCAACACATTCGCGCCGTTCCGCCCAACACCACCGACCTGGTGCAAGCCGTGCAAAATGCGGGTATCGTGGGTCTGGGCGGCGCCGCCTTCCCCAGCCACGTCAAGCTGACCCTGCCGGAAGGGAAACACGCGGAGTTCGTGATCATCAACGGTTGCGAATGCGAACCCTACCTGACCTGCGACCACCGGCTCATGCTGGAACAGGCCGAAGACGTTGTCGACGGCTTGCGTCTGATCATGAACCAACTGGGCGCCGAACAGGGCTACATTGGCATCGAGGAGAACAAGGGCGACGCCGTCGATATGATGATCGACCTCACCCTATACATGGAAGATATCCACATCGTACCCCTCAAGGTCAAATATCCACAGGGCGCCGAAAAGATGCTGATCGACGCGGTTCTGAAGCGCGAGGTGCCCGTCGGCAAACTGCCGATCGATATCGAGGTGGTCAGCTACAACGTGGGCAGCACGGCCGCCATGGCGCAACTGGTCAAAAACGGTATCCCGCTGGTGGAACGCATCGTCACGGTCACCGGCCCGGCTGTCGGCAAGCCGCGCAACCTGATCGTTCCGGTAGGTACCCCCATTCGCGAGGTGCTGGATTACTGCGATACGGACTATGGAAGCATGCAACAACTGGTGCTGGGCGGGCCCATGATGGGTCAGGCCCAGAAAGACCTGGACGCGCCGGTCATCAAGGGCACCTCCGGCCTGCTGGCGCTGGACGAATGCACCGTCGCCCGTTGCGCCGAACTGCCCTGCATCCGCTGCGGCCGTTGCCTGGAGGCCTGTCCCATGTTTCTCAATCCCTCGCGCCTGGCCCAAATGGTGCGGGCCGGTTGGGTTGAGGAATTGACCGGGGCCCATCAGACGAATTGCTTCGAATGCGGCGCCTGCTCGTATGTCTGCCCGTCCCACATCCCGCTGGTCCAATTGATGCGACTGGGCAAGGCCATGATTCGCGAGGAACAGAAGAAGAGGCCGGCATGAACAGAAACCCTCCCCAGCTCCACATCTCCACCTCGCCGTTCGTGACCGAGGGCAGCACCACCGGCAACCTGATGCGCCAGGTCATCTACGCCCTGATCCCGGTGCTGATCGCGGCGCTCTGGTTCTTCGGCATCACGGCATTGCTGGTCGTAGGCGCCGCCTGTCTCGGCGCCATGGGGACGGAGTGGCTGCTGAGGGATAAACAAACGCCGAATACGCTGCCCGACGGCAGCGCGCTTTTAACCGGCCTGCTGCTTGGTCTCACCCTGCCGCCCGCGATCCCGCTGTGGATGGCGGCGCTCGGCGGTTTCATCGCCATTGCCCTGGGAAAGGTCATTTGGGGCGGCCTGGGCTCCAACCTGTTCAATCCCGCGCTGCTGGGCCGCGCCTTCCTGCAAGCGGCCTTCCCGGAAGCCATGACCACCTGGGTTGCGCCCGGCAAGAGCTTCTTCTCCCTGTATCCCACCACCCTGGCTCCGCCGCTGTTCAAGGCCGACGTAACCGTGGACAGCTTCTCCTCGGCAACCCCGTTGGGCATGATCAAGTTCGACGAGCAACTGACCGCTCTGGATCACCTCCTGATCGGAAACATCGGCGGTTCCCTGGGCGAAACCAGCGCCGGCCTGCTGGTCATTTGCGGACTGGTCCTGGCCTTTCGCAAGGTCTTCGACTGGCGCGCCCCGCTGGCCACCCTGCTCTCCGTGGTCGCCTGCTCGTTCCTCTTGTCCTGGATCTTCGGCACGCCGGAACCGGGGTTCATGCTGCTGTCCGGCGGCCTGCTCTTCGGCGCGGTCTTCATGGTGACGGACCCGGTTACCACGCCCATTACGCCGAAAGGTCAGTGGATCTTCGGCCTGGGCCTGGGTTTCCTGATCGTGGTGATCCGCATCTACGGCGGGTTGCCGGAATGCGTGATGTTCACCATCCTCTTTATGAATGCGCTCACGCCGCTCATCAACCGCCACACCCAGCCGCGCCCCTTCGGAGGTTGAGTCATGAAAAGGCAAATCACCCAATCCCAACTCGTTTTATCGGTCACCATCACCGCGTTGGTGGCGGGCTTCTGCCTGTCCGGAGTTTACACGCTGACCGCGCCGCGCATCGCCGCCAACCAGGCCGAAGCCACGCGCAAGGCCATCTTCCGGGTACTGCCCGACACCACCGACTACGAAACCGTGGAAGAAGGCATCTACCGGGGTCTGAACGCATCGGGCGAATCTACCGGACTGGCCCTGGCTGCAAGCGGTTCGGGCTACGGCGGTCCCATGGAGATATTGTTCGGCTACAACCCCGAGACGCGCAGGGTGGTAGGTCTGGAGATCTTGTCCAGCCTGGAAACACCGGGCCTGGGCGACAAAATAGAAACCGACCCGGCCTTCACGGCAAGCTTCAAAGATCTGCTGGTAGACCCGATCATCGAATGCAAAGCCGAACGCCGGGCGGATAACCAGGTCGACAGCATCAGCGGCGCCACCATTTCCTCGAAGGCGGTCGTACGCATCATCAATGAAAGACTGGCCGAACTGAACGACACGGGGAACGTAAATGAGTGATGAAGCACCCAAACCCATCGGTCAAGAGTTCATCAAAGGACTGTGGCGGGAAAACCCGGTCTTCATCGCGGTACTGGGCCTCTGCCCCGCCCTGGCCGTTACCAACTCGCTGATCAACGGCCTGGCCATGGGCCTGTGCACCTGCTTCGTGCTCATCGGCAGCAGCCTGCTGATCTCCGCCTTACGCAAACTGATCCCAAAACCGGTACGCATCTCCATGTTCATCCTGGTGATCGCCGGCTTCGTGACCATCGTGGACCTGGCCCTGAAGGCGCTTTTTCCGGCCACCCACAAGGACTTGGGCGCCTTCATTGCGCTGATCGTGGTGAACTGCCTGATCCTGGGTCGCCAGGAGGCTTTTTCGAGCAAAAACAGGATACTTCCCTCCCTGGCCGATGCCTCGGGCATGGCGCTGGGCTTCACGCTGGCCCTGGCGATGATCGGCGGCCTCCGCGAGATCCTGGGCAGCGGCAGCCTGCTGGGCATCAACCTGTTCGGCGATCGCTTCGAACCCTGGGTGATCATGATCATGCCGCCGGGCGGTTTCTTCACCCTGGGCGGCCTGCTGTTCCTCTTCGCCTGGATCGAGAAACGGCGCAAACCCCAAGTACCCGAAACCCCGCAACCGCCGCAATCCATGGCGGTGTAATATGGAAAACCTGGCTTATATCTTCTTCAGCGCCTTGTTGATCAACAACTTCACCCTGTCCTACTTCCTGGGACTCTGCCCCTTCTTCGGCGTCAGCGGGCGACTGGACACGGCCCTGCGCATGGGCGCCGCCAATATCTTCGTCATGACGATCACCTCGATTTGCGCCTGGGCGCTGAACACCTGGGTTCTACCCCACGCGCCCTACCTGAGGCTGATCTGTTTCATCTTCGTCATCGCGGGCACGGTGCAACTGACGGAAATGTTGATCAAAAAACTGTCGCCGGTGCTGTTCAAGGCGCTGGGCATCTTCCTACCGCTCATCACCACCAACTGCGCGATCCTGGGATTGGCCATTTTCCAAACCAACCGGGACTACGGCTTTTTGGAAGGCCTGGTCTTCGCACTGGGCGCGGGCGGCGGCCTGACCCTGGCCCTGGTGATCATGGCGGGTATCCGCCGAGAAAACGAACTGGCCTCGGTCCCCGACCTGGTGAAAGGTACGGCGATGAATTTCTTCATAGCGGGCATCCTGTCCCTGGCCTTCATGGGTTTCGCGGGCCTGTTTGCAACGACATAAGCATTGAAGTAGCGTGAAAAAGCCCCCACGTTAAAAGCCCTGAAGCCGGAACACTGACCCGATAATCTGAATAAAATGTGCTTACCGGCATGGTGGGGGTTTATTCGCGCAGGACAGACAAATATCCAAGAACAGGAAAGACCCGGTACCGAAGGCTGGAGCAAGCGGACAAGTCGCGAAGGGGCCTGCCTTCGGAAAACTTTTAATACATGGCGTGGGATTTATGTCCCTCCGACGCGAACAAACACACCCCATGCCGGTAAGCACGGTATCGATACTTCAACTATGAATGTCCCGACGGTATAACGTGTTACGGGTGCGCTTGTTCACGCTACACTGCCGAAAAGTAGCGTGAACAAGCCCCCACGTATAAAGACCTGAAGCCGGAACAATGACCCAATAATCT